>NZ_JBWKIS010000007.1:232129-389900 GCF_056432625.1 Streptomyces sp. NPDC045026 | reverse complement strand
TTTTGCCTGTCTGTGCGCCGCCAGGGACTCGAACCCCGGACCCGCTGATTAAGAGTCAGCTGCTCTAACCAACTGAGCTAGCGGCGCCTGCTGACTCGAAAATAATACCTGGTTCTCAGGGGTGCTCAGGACACACGGTGGGCGGGTGCCTAGATCGCCAGGGAGAGTAGTACCGGTGCCGCCCCGCGGTTCAGTGTCTCCGCGGCGTGGTGCAGGCGGTGGGCGTGCTCGATCGGGAGCGAGAGCGCCAGCGCGCCTACCGAGGAGCCCGCCGTGATCGGGACCGCCGCGCACACCGTGCCCACCGCGTACTCCTGGAGGTCCAGGACCGGCACCGTCGCGGGCTGGGCGTCGAGCTTCGAGAGAAGGACGCGCTCGTTCGTGATCGTGCGCGAGGTGAGGCGGGCCATCTTGTGACGGGAGAGGTGGTCGCGCCGCGCGTTGAGGTCGAGCTGGCCGAGGAGGCTCTTGCCGATCGCGCTCGCGTGCGCCGCCGAACGGAAGTCCACCCACTCGTTGACCGCGGGGGTCGCGGGGCCCTGGGCGAGCTGGGTGATGCGGATCTCACCGTCCACGTACCGGCTGAGATAGACCGCCGCGCCCACCGTCTCGCGCAGGCGGTCGAGGGTGCGCTGGAGGCTCGCCGTGAGCGCGTCCGCGCGGCCCTGCGCCGAGCCGAGGCTGGTCAGCGTCTCGCCCGTGACGTACGCGCCGTCGCCGGTCTGCTCCACGTACCCCTCGCGGCGCAGCATGCGCAGCAGCGGGGCGAGCCGGTCCGCGGGCAGTCCGGTCTCGTTGCCGAGTTCGGTGTCGGTGACGCCGGCGCCGCGTCGTGCGACGGTTTCGAGCACACGAAGGGCGTGCTGCACCGAGTGGTGCTGCGCGATCGGCTCGTGTTTCAGCGCCACGGCATCCCCCTGCAAGGACCGGTTCCGGACAGCTGGCCTCGGTCCACGATAGCCGCCAAGAGCCCTTTGTGGGACGGCTGTTGGCGACTTGGGTGGCGCGCTCCGGGCCTGTCAGCAGGAACGCGCCACCCTGGCATATGTCAAAGTCATGCCCCAGGTTCGGGACCTCGGGACTTACCGGCCCTCACCGATCGTGGTCACAGAACTGCGCTGAGAAATTCCCGCGTCCGCTCGTGCTCCGGATCGCTGAAGATCTTCTCCGGCGGCCCGGACTCGATGACCCGGCCCGCGTCGAACATCAGGACCTGGTCCGAGATGTCGCGGGCGAAATTCATCTCGTGGGTCACACAGAGCATCGTGATGTCCGTGGTGTGCGCGATGTCGCGCAGCACGTCCAGGACGCCGGCGACCAGCTCCGGGTCGAGCGCGGAGGTGACCTCGTCGAGGAGGAGTACCTGCGGGCGCATCGCGAGGGCGCGGGCGATGGCGACGCGCTGCTGCTGCCCGCCCGAGAGCTGTGTCGGGTACGCGTCGCAGCGGTCGCCGAGCCCGACCATGTCGAGCAGCTCGCGGGCGCGCTGCTCCGCCTCGTCCTTGGAGAGGCCGAGGACGGTGACCGGCGCCTCCATGATGTTGCGCAGGACCTTCATGTTCGGGAAGAGGTTGAACTGCTGGAAGACCATCCCGATGTTCTTGCGGACCTCGCGGATGTGCTTCTCGCCGGCCGGGACGAGCTTGCCGCCCCGGTCCTCGTGCGTGAGGTACTCGCCGTTGACCTTGATCGTGCCCTCGTCGGGCTTGATCAGGGTCATCAGGAGCCGCAGGATCGTCGTCTTGCCGGAGCCCGACGGGCCGATCAGCGTGACGTGCTTGCCGGAGTCGACCGAGAAGTCGAGCTCGTCGAGGACGGTGTTGGCACCGAAGCGCTTGACGACCTTGTCGAAGCGGATCAGCTCGCTGCCGTCCACCTTGGGGTTGGACTGTTCGTCGGTGAGGTTCGCGTCAGCGGACAAGGCGTCGCTCCAGGGCTCGGAGGAGGAGGGAGGAGGGGTAGGCGATGACGATGAAGGCGACACCGATGACCGTCAGGGCCTCGGTGTACTGGAACGTCTGGGCCGCCTCCAGGCGCGAGCGCTGCAGCATCTCCAGGACGCCGATGGCGGCGAGAAGCGGTGTGTCCTTCAGCATCGCGATGACGTAGTTGCCGAGCGCGGGCACGACGCGGCGGATGGCCTGAGGCAGGATCACCGCGGTCCACGTTCTGCGGTAGGGAAGGCTCAGCGCGCGGGCGGCCTCCCACTGACCCACCGGGACCGCTTCGATGCCCGCGCGGTACACCTGCGCGGTGTACGTCGAGTAGTGCAGGCCGAGCGCGAGGACACCGGTGGTCAGCGCGGAGAACTGGACGCCCCACTCCGGCAGCACGAAGTAGAAGAAGAACAGCTGGACCAGGAGCGGGGTGTTGCGGATGAACTCCGTGATGATCCCGACGGGCCAGCGGACGAAACGTGTGGGCGCGCGGAACGCGATGGCCCACACCAGGCCGAGGCTGAAGGAGATCAGCGAACCCAGAACGAGGGCCTGGAGGGTGACCAGGACGCCGTCCCAGAAATGCGGCATGAAGTCGGCGACGGCCGACCAGTCCCAGGTACCGGAGGCGATGGTGATCACGCGCCGCCACCTCCCGCGCTGGTGGGAACGGGTGCGGTCTCCGTCGTCTGACGGATGTCGAGCTTGCGCATGATGCCGATTCCCGTGTCGGGGCGCTGGCCGATCCCGGCCTTGGCCTTGCGTTCCAGGGAGCGCATCACGCGCGTGAGCAGGAACGCGATCACGAAGTAGATGACGAGCGTGAGGGAGTAGATCTCCGCGCTCTCCGTCGTCGCCAGACGTACCAGGTTGGCGGCGAACGACACGTCACCGATCCCGAGCAGCGAGACCAGGGCGGTGCCCTTGAGGAGTTCGATCAGCAGGTTCGAGAACGGCGGGATCATCTCCGGCACGGCCTGCGGCAGCAGGATCAGCCGCATCCGCTGCCAGGGGGTGAAACTCAGCGCGACCCCCGCCTCGCGCTGAGCGGGCGCCACCGCGCCGAGCGCGCCGCGTACCACCTCGGCGCCGTACGCGCCGTAGGACAGGCCGAGCGCCAGGACCGCGGCCCACATGGGGACCAGCGACCAGCCGGCGAGCTGCGGCAGGACGAAGAAGATCCAGAACATCAGGATCAGCGCCGACGTGCCGCGGAAGACCTCGGTGTAGAAGCCGGCGACGAAGCGCACGATCCACAGCCGGTGGGTGCGGGCCATGCCCGCGCCGAAGGCGACGACGGTCGCGAGGGCCGCGCTGTACACGGTCAGCTGGATCGTGATCCAGATGCCCGGAAGGACCCAGTGTTCCCACAGTCCCGCTGTCATTTGCACAGCTCCTCTGCGGTCAGCTTCGTCATCTCGGCCTGGGTGAAGCCGAACGGCCGCAGGATGCGGAAGAGTTCGCCGCTCGCCTTCATCTTGTGGATCTCCTTGTTGAAGGCGTCGCGCATCGCGGTGTCGTTCGAGCGGAACGTGAATCCGCCGCCGTCGACGTGCTTCTTGCCTCCGACCAGGGGAGCGAACGGCTCGGTGTGTTCGGCCTTGCGGCTCTTCCTCGTCACCTCACGCGTGGTGAGGGCGGTGCCGGCGAACACGTCGATACGTCCCGCCTCCACGGCGTTCAGGCCGGCGACCTGGTCCTGGAGGATGACGATTTCGCTCTCCTTGTAGCCCGCCTCGACCGCGTAGGCGATCTCCGCGTAGCCGGTGCCCGTGCCGAACTTCGCCTTCGCCTTCACGCAGTCCGCGTAGTCGTGCAGGTTCTTCGGGTTGCCCTTGCGGACGATGAAGGAGTCGAGCATCTGGTACTCGGGGTCCGCGAAGATGACCTGCTGGCAGCGCTCCTTGTTGATGTACATCCCGGCCGAGACCACATCGAACTGCTGGGTCTGCAGGCCGGGTATCAGGGAGCTGAAGTCGGTGGCGACGGGCTGGACATGGCCGACACCGAGCCGTTTGAAGATGACCTTGGCGAGTTCGACGGCCTCGCCCGTGAACTTTCCGCTGTCGTCGATGTAGCCGTAGGGCACCTCGCCCGCGATCCCGAGACGCACCGTGCCCTGCCCCTGGAGCCGCGCGAGCGTGTCGCCATTCGGGACGCGGCTGCAACCCGCGGCCCCGAGGGCGCCGGCCGCGCCGAGAGCGGTGGCACCGATGAGCAGAGATCGTCGGCCTATGCCCTTTCTGTCGCTTCCTAGGCTTCTTGTTCCTTCTGTGACATTCCAAATAGGTGGAGCCATGGGCGCGCGGCTACCCGACTCGACACAACCTATGCGCATCAATTCAAGCCCTTGATGCCAGCGGGGCGCCCTTGACCCAGGGGGGACCATGGGGCTGAACATGGAGGGCATGGCCGACCGATACATCGAAGTCTCCCTCGCCAAGCGGGGAGTTCAGTGCACGGCAAAGCTGCTCGACGACCGCGCACCGCTGACCTGCGCGGCGGTGTGGGACGCGCTTCCACTGGGCTCCGACGTCTACCACGCGAAATACGCGCGCAACGAGATCTACGCCCTTTTCCCGGCATTCGCGGACCGGGAGCCACCCCTGGAGAATCCGACCATCACCCCCATTCCGGGGGACCTCTGCTATTTCTCCTTTTCCGGTACGGAACTGGGGACCCAGGCATACGGCTATGAATCCGGCGCCGAGCTGAAGCCCGGCGCCGCCGTCGTCGACCTCGCCCTCTTCTACGAGCGCAACAACCTGCTGATCAACGGCGACGTCGGCTGGGTCCCCGGCATCGTCTGGGGCCAGATCGTGGAAGGCCTCGACCGGATGGCCGAGGCCTGCCAGGACCTGTGGCGCGGCGGCGCGCTGGGCGAGACGCTCGAGTTCAGGCGAGCGTAGGCGCCGCGATTCCGGCGATTCCCGCCTCGTACAGGCTGTGCGCGGCACGCAGGACCAGTGCGTCCGCGTGCCGCGCGCCCACGATCTGCAGCCCCACCGGCAGCCCGTCCGCGTCCACCCCCACCGGGACGGTCGCCGCCGGCTGCTGCGTCAGGTTGAACGGGTACGTGAACGGCGTCCACCCCGTCCAGCGCCGCAGCCCCGACCCCTTGGGCACCTCGGCGCCCGCCTCGAACGCCGTCAGCGGCAGCGTCGGCGTCACCAGCAGGTCGTACGTCGAGTGGAACCGGCCCATCCGCCGCCCGAGCTCGGCCCGCACGTCGACCGCCGCGAGATACGTGAGCGCGCTGTAACCGGACCCCTGCGCGCAGATCTCACGCAGGCCCGGATCGAGCAGCGCGCGCTGCGCGGGCGACAGGTTCTGCGTCACCCGCGCCGCCCCGCTGAACCACAGCGTGTGGAACGCCTCCACCGGGTCCGTGACGTCCGGATCGGCCTCCTCGACGTACGCCCCGAGCCCCGCGAGCCCCTCAACGGCCTTGCGGACCGCCGCCGCGACCGCCGGCCGCACCGCGACCTGCCCGCCGAACGACGGTGAGAACGCGACGCGCAGGCCCCGCACCCCGCCGCCCAGCCCGTCGCGGAAACCGCCCTCCACCGGGCCGAGCTGCGACCAGTCACGCCAGTCCGCGCCGGTGATCACGTCCATCATCAGCGCCGCGTCGGCCGCGTCCCGCGTCATCGGCCCCACGTGCGAGAGCGTCCCGAACGCGGACGCGGGATAGAGAGGCACCCGCCCGTACGTCGGCTTCAGACCGAAGATCCCGCAGAACGCCGCCGGGATCCGCACCGAGCCGCCGCCGTCGGTGCCCAGGGACAGCGGCCCCGCCCCGAGCGCCACCGCCGCCGCGCTGCCGCCGCTCGATCCGCCCGAGGTGCGCGAGAGATCGTACGGATTGCGGGTCACGCCCGACAGCGGCGAGTCCGTGACGCCCTTCCAGCCGAACTCCGGCGTCGTCGTGCGGCCCACGAACACCGCGCCGTGCTCGCGCAGCCGCGCCACGGACGGCGCGTCCTCGTCCCACGCGCCCTCGGCCCGCACCGTGCGCGAGCCGCGCAGCGTCGGCCCGCCGCGCATCAGCAGGATGTCCTTCACCGACACCGGGACCCCGTCCACCGGTCCCTGTGGCTCACCTCTGCGCCAGCGCTCCGTGCTCGCCCGCGCCTGCGCGAGGGCGGTCTCCGCGTCGAGCCGTACGAAGGCGTTGACCGCGGGATCCACCTCCTCGATGCGGTGCAGAACGGCCCGCGTGGCATCGACGGGGCTGAACCCGCCCGTGCGATAGCCGTCGACGAGCGCTTCCGCGGTCAGCTCGGTGAGCTCGGTCATCCGCTCTCCTCAGGTCGATCCGGGAGTGCCGATCCGGGACCCTCGTGGTTCAGTCCGTTCAGTCGGATCGGTCAGTGTCCGGGGACATACCCACGTTTCTTGTCGACCACGTTCGGAAGTGGCTCCCCGGCAGCCCATTTCTCGTAGAACTCCACGAACTGGCGCGACAGTTCGTCCCGCCAGCCGACCGTGTCGCCGCTCATGTGCGGGGAGACGATCAGGCCGGGCGCGGTCCACAGGACGCTGTCCCGCGGCAGCGGTTCGTGCTCGAAGACGTCGAGCGCGGCGCCCGCGATCCACCGCTTGGCCAGCGCGTCCGCGAGGTCGTCCTCGACGACGAGCTGCCCGCGGCCCACGTTGATGAAGCGGGCGGACGGCTGCATCATCCCGAAGAGCCGCGCGTCGAACATGCCGCGCGTGTCCTCGGTCAGCGGCGCCGCGCACACCACCCAGTCCGCGCGGGCCACCAGCCGGCCGAGGTCCGCCGGCCCGTGCACTCCGGCCCGTGCGGTGCGCCCGACCAGCGCCGTCGTGATCCCGAGCGCCTTCAGCGTCGCGACGATCGCCCGGCCGATCGGCCCGGAACCCACCACGCACGCCCGGGTGCCCGCGACGCGCTGGGTCTCGCGGTGGCGCCATTCGCGCTCGCCCTGCAGGGCGAGCGTGCGCGGCAGGTCCTTCGCCATGGCGAGGACGAGCGCGCCGACGTACTCGGCGATCGGCTGGTCGAAGACGCCGCGCGCGTTCGTCACGACCGTGTCCGACGCGGCGAGTTCCGGGCACATCAGCCGGTCGACGCCCGCGCTCGCGGTGTGCACCCAGCGCGGCCGCGGGCCCTCGCCCGGCCAGGCGGCGCGCACGGCGTCGGACAGGAAGTCCCAGACGAGCAGCACGTCGGCCGAGGGGAGTTGAGTGGCGAGCGTCGACTCGTCGGCGTGCACGACGCGCGCCCGTCCCATGAGCCGGCCGAGGCGCGGTGGGGGGTCGTCGTCGAGCACCAGCAGGGTCACTTCAGACACGTTCGCTCCGGTCGTCGGGCCGCGCACCGGGGGGCATCGGGCCGGGAAACCGGCTGGTCGTCGAGCCGGTCATCGGGCAGGTCATCGGCAGAAACCGTTTCGCAACGATGGTCCGCTTCATTGGTAGGAAAAAGTGCGGATTGACCACGCTGGCAGCCGAACCTACCTTCGTCAACAGAGGCACTTTTCTGTTGCCCCCGCCCTGTCCCGACGTCCCGGCCCGCCGGCCGGCTCTCCGCAGCATCGTCTCGAACGTCTCAAGAGACTTGGGGCCTGTCATGGACGTCTCCTTCCTCGGCGGACCACACCCTCAACGCGGTGTCGGTGTCGTCGCACCCTTCGACTTCGCCCTCGACCGCGAACTGTGGCGCTGGGTCCCCGACGAGGTGTCACTGCACCTCACCCGTACCCCGTACGTGCCCGTCGAGGTCAGCCTCGACCTGGCCCGTCTGGTCAGTGAGCACGAGACGCTCGGCGAGGCGGTGCGCGCGCTGAGCGCCGCCGAACCCGAGGTACTCGCGTACGCCTGTACGTCGGGCAGTTTCGTCGGCGGCATCGCGGGCGAACGCGCCATGTGCGAGGCCATGTTCCGGTCGGGCGAACGCCCCTCCGTCACCACGTCGGGCGCGCTCCTCGAAGCGCTCACCGAGCTGGGCGCCCGCCGTATCGCCCTGGTCACCCCGTACACGCGGTCGGTGACCGAGTCGCTCGAGGAGTATCTGGCCGAGGCCGGCATCACCGTCACGGGCCGCGCCTTCCTCGGTCTGACCCGGCACATCTGGAAGGTTCCGTACCGGGACGTGGCCGACATGGCCAGGGGCGCCGCCCGCCAGGACGCCGACGCGCTGTTCATCAGCTGCACGAACCTGCCGACGTACGACGTCATCCCGCAGCTGGAGGCCGAGCTGCGGATCCCGGTGATCTCAGCCAATCAGGTCACGGTATGGGCAGCGCTGCGCAGGCTGGGTACCCGTGCCGTGGGGCCGTATCAGGCGCTGCTTGACGAGTCGGCGCGGTACTGGCCGGTCCCCGAGCTGCCGCAACTGCCGCAGGAACCGGCCCGTGAGCTGCCGGAAGAACAGGAAGGGTGGGCATGACCGCAGTCGGATTTCTCTACCCGGGACACTCGGCCGAGGACGACTATCCGCGAATCGAAATGCTGATGGACAGCGATGTGAGGCTGCCGCTCGTCCACACCGACATCGGTGAGGACGCGCACCGCGTCGACGCCCTGATCGAGATGGGCTCCCCGCAGCGGCTCGCCGCCGGTGTCGAGGAGCTGCGCCTGTCCGGCGCCGAGGCGGTCGTCTGGGCGTGCACCAGCGGCAGCTTCGTCCGGGGCTGGGAGGGCGCGCACGAACAGGTGCGGGAGCTGGCCAGGGCCGCGGGCCTGCCCGCCTCCAGTACGTCGTTCGCGTTCGCCCACGCCGTACCCGAGGTCGGCGCGCGCAGCGTCGCGATCGCGGCGACGTATCCGGAGGACGTGGCGGACCACTTCCGCACGTTCCTGAAGGCGGGCGGCATCGAGGTCGTCTCGGTGCGCGGCAGCGGCATCATCACGGCGGCCGAGGTCGGCACCTGGGGATGGCCGGAGGTCAGGGCGATGGCGAAGGCGGGCGATCACGCGGACGCGCAGGCGCTGCTCCTGCCGGACACGGCCCTGCACACGGCGGCCTACGTCCGTGACCTGGAGCAGGAGCTGGGCAAGCCGGTCCTGACGGCCAACCAGGTCACGGTGTGGGAGGCGCTGCGCCTTGCGGGGCGCCGGGTGAACGCACCGGCGCTCGGCGCGCTCTTCACGAAGGAGCCGCTGGTGCAGGTGTGATCCTTTTCAGGCGTCCGGAATAAACCGGAGCCATCCTCCGTTAAGTCCGGGCGCAGACAGTACCGTACTTACAGGAGGACTCCGTGGCCGGTAACGACGAGATCCGGGCAACCGCCCAGGGCACCGCCCCCGTGCCCCTCTCGGTCCTCGATCTGGTGACCGTCGGCGCCGGCTTCACCGCCACCGACGCCCTCCGCACCAGTGTCAAGATCGCCAAGCTCGCGGAGAACCGCGGCTTCAACCGCTACTGGGTCGCCGAACACCACTCCATGCCCGGAGTGGCGTCCTCGTCCCCGGCCGTGATCCTGGCGCATCTCGCCGCCCACACCGAGCGCATCCGCCTCGGTTCGGGCGGCGTCATGCTGCCCAATCACGCGCCCCTGGTCATCGCCGAGCAGTTCGGCACCCTGGAGGCGATGGCCCCGGGCCGCATCGACCTCGGCCTCGGCCGCGCCCCCGGCACCGACGGCGCGACCGCCGCCGCCCTGCGCCGCACCGACCGGCTCAACGAGGGCGCCGACGACTTCCCCCAGCAGCTCGCCGAGCTGACCCGCTTCCTCGACGACGACTTCCCCGACGGACACCCCTACGCCCGCATCCACGCGGTCCCGGGCCCGGTCCAGGCGACGTCCCCCGGCGGCGTGCAGTCCCCGCACCGCCCGCCGGTCTGGCTCCTCGGTTCCTCCGGCTTCAGCGCCCGCCTCGCCGGCGTCCTCGGCCTCCCCTTCGCGTTCGCGCACCACTTCTCCGCGCAGAACACGGTCCCGGCCCTCGACCTCTACCGCGAGTCCTTCAAGCCGTCCGCGGTCCTGTCCTCCCCGTACGCCCTCATCGGTGTCTCCGCGCTCGCCGCGGACGAGGAGTCGGAGGCCCGCCGCCAGGTCCTCGCGGCCGCCCTCAACATGGTCCGCCTGCGCACCGGCCGCCCCGGCCTCGTCCCGACCCCCGAAGAGGCGGAGCGTTACGAGTTCAGCCCGATGGAGCGGGAGTTCGTCGACAGCTGGAACTCGAACGTCATCCACGGCACCGCCGACGAGGTCCGCGCGGGCCTCGACGACCTCCAGAAGCGCACCGGCGCCGACGAGCTGATGCTCACCGCCAACGCCCACACCGCCGAGATCCGCCTGCGCAGTTACGAACTCGTCGCCGACGCGTACGGGCTGCCGCGGGCCTGACCCGGCCGGCCGGGGTGCCGCCTCGCACGGGGGGAGGCGGCACCCCGCGGTCTTCACGAGCCGTCAGGAAGACGTCAGGAACCGTCAGGAAGCCGTCTTGCGAAGGCTGCCAAAGGGCTGCCAAAGGGCTGCCAAAGGGCTACCAAAGGGCTGCCGAAATACCCGAAAGGCCGTCAGGAAGCCGTCAGCAGCGCGGAGATACGATCCGGCGCCACCGGGCGTGAGTACAGCCAGCCCTGGCCCGTGTCGCAGCCGATCTGGCGCAGACGCGCCGCCTGCGCCGCCGTCTCCACGCACTCGGCCGTGACCGTGAGGCCGAGCCGGTGCGCGAGCTGCACCATGGCCTCGACGATCACGGCGTCCGCAGGGGTCGCGTGCTCGCCCCCGTCGTCGTACTGGAAACCGCGGACGAACGAGCCGTCCAGCTTCAGGACCGACACCGGGAGCCTGCTCAGGTAGGCGAGGTTCGAGTAGCCGGTGCCGAAGTCGTCGATGGCGATGTGCACGCCCATGTCGCTGAGCGACTGCAGGACCTGGAGGGGGCGGCCCGACGAGCCCATCACCGCCGACTCCGTCAGCTCCAACTGCAGCAGTTGCGGCGCGAGTCCGGTCTCCGCGAGGACCTCGGCGACATCCGTCACCAGGTCCGAGTCCCACACCTGACGCACCGCCACGTTCACGCTCACGTAGACCGGCGGCGCCGCGGGGTGCTCCAGCTGCCAGCTGCGCGCCTGCCGGCAGGCCGTGCCCAGGATCCACCGGCCCAGCTGCACGATCGAGCCGTCCTCCTCGGCCAGTCCGATGAACCGATTCGGCGTGAGCATTCCGAACTGGGGGTGATCCCAGCGCACGAGCGCCTCGACGCCGCGCAGCGCCCCGTCCCCCAGATTCACCAGCGGCTGGTACTCGAGGACGAACTCGCCGCGCTCCACGGCGGGGCGCAGGCTCGACGACAGGGCCTGGCGGGTCATCCGGTGCGCGTTGCGCTCCGGGTCGAAGAGCGTCCAGCGCGCCTTGCCGTCGGCCTTCGCCCAGTACAGCGTGGTGTCCGCGGCCTGCATCAGACCCGTCGCCGTCGTGCCCTCCACGTGCCGCTCCACGACGCCGATCGAGGCCGACATTGCGAGCCGCTGCCCCGACAGGTCGAACGGCTCCTGGAGCGCGCGGAGCACCGATTCGGCGAGCCCCGCGAGCTGTTCCGTGCCGGCCGAGTCCTCCACGAGCAGCGCGAACTCGTCGCCGCCGAGCCGGGCGACCAGCGGGGCCGTGGCCCCCCGCCCGTAGCCGATCCGGTCGGCACAGCGCGTGAGACGCTCGGCGACGGCGGCGAGCAGCCGGTCCCCGACGCCGTGCCCGAGCGCGTCGTTGACCGCCTTGAACCCGTCGAGGTCGAGGTAGCACAGCCCGATCCGGCCGCTGCCCGCCCCGTCGTAGGCGCCCGCCTCCAGCGCGGCGGAGAGCCGCTCGAAGAACAGCGTGCGGTTCGGCAGCCGGGTCACCGGGTCGTGCATCTGCAAGTGCCGCAGCCGCGCCTGGAGTTCACGGCGGGCGCTGATGTCGGCGAGGGAGAGCAGCACCGTACGGCCGCCCGGCACGGGCGAGACGGTGACCTGGACCCACACGGAGTGCCCGTCGGGGTGCTTGATCCTGCGGGTGCACGTCAGCCGCGCCTGCCGACCGCGCAGCACCTCGCGGTACGTGTGCCAGGTGCGGGAGTCGGACGCCAGGTCCACGAGCTCCGCCGCCGTGTGGCCGGTGAGTCTGCCGGGGTCCTCGACACCGAGCATCGCGGCGAGCGCGGCGTTGGCGGTGACCACCTGGCCCTGGCGGTCCACGACGGCCAGGGCGAGCGGGGCGGCGAGGAAGGCGGAGAGGTAGGGGGCGGGCGGGGACGCCGGCGGGGGAGGGGGTTCGACACCGAGCGCCTCATGGGGCCGGGCTTCCTGGCCGCCGCGTACGGCGTCGGCGGCGGCTGTGTGCGAGGGCGCCGCCACCGCTGCGGAACTCTCCGTGACGGCGCGGCGGGAGGAGTCGGGTGCCGCGTCGGCCGCGGTCGTCGGCCCTTCGGACATTCCGCTCACCGCTCGCTCCCGCAGTGCAGTCGTTCCGGGGGTCCGGGAGGGTTGCTCCCGGGTCATCACAGTCTGGGTGGCGAACGGCCTTCGCAGCCGGGCCCGCGCAGGAAAGTGTGCCGATCATAGAGGCAGCCCCGAGGCGCGATCCAGCCTTGCCCGCCCGATCCGCCGGTTCGGCCGCATCCCGGGGTAGCCGACAGATCGTTTCTGCTCGCCCCTGGCACACCTTCTGGCCTCCCGCGACCGCGCGTGACGTTCTGTGACCTCCCGGGGTGTCGCCCCCTCACTCGACCGGGTCAGATAAACAGGGCGTAGTACCGCAAATCCCCACACTCTGGGTTGGGTGTCCCGCTTTCCCCATCCGGAGGTCGACTTGCCGCGTCCGCTGCCACCCGGGGGAGTGGAGAGACCACGCCTGCGTTCCGTCGGTGCGGCGCTCACCGCGCTCATCGCCATGGCCGCCACGTCACTCGTCGCGGGCCCCGCGATTTCCGCCCCCTACGGGGGGCCCTGCGCGCTGGAGCGCACGGCGGCCCATCACTCGGAGGGCCTCGACACCTGGAACAAGGCCTATCCGCGCCCGGTCAGGACCCTCAACGCGCTGATGGTCTTCCTCTCCTTCCCCGACGCCCGGCCGCTGACCACCCCCAAGGAGCTGGCGGCCGACTACTTCCCCGCCACCAGCAACTTCTACGACCGGGCCTCCTACGGGAAGTTCCACCTGGTCCCGCACCCGGAGCGCCACTGGCTCCGCATGCCGCACTCCTCGACCTCGTACGCCATAAAGCGTGACTGGGACGCCTCGCACCGCGGCGCCTATCTGCGCGACGCCGTCGCCACGGCGGACCCGAAGACCGACTTCAGCAAGTACGACGTCATCTACTTCGTCGCCGACCCCGACGCCCCCGGCGTCGACTCGGACGCCACGAAGGTGGTCAACTTCGACCAGCCGATGCGGGCCGACGGCAAGGACATCAAGCGCATCGTCACCGTCTTCGAGCAGCACCCGCCCGACCGCAACGTCCTGGCCCACGAGACGGGCCACGTCTTCGACCTGCCGGACCTCTACCACCGGCCGACCGACGGCAAGGGGGACTGGGACACGTATGTCGGTGACTGGGATGTCATGGGCAGTCAGTTCGGGCTCGCGCCCGACTTCTTCGGCTGGCACAAGTGGAAGCTGGGGTGGCTGGACCGGAAGCAGGTGGTGTGCGTGACGGGGACCGGCAGCCGGCAGCTCACCCTCGAACCCCTGACGTCCGCGCCCGCGCGGCCGGGCGCGGCACCCGGAACCAAGGTCGCGCCCTTCGGCACGGGCAACGGGACGAAGCTCGCCGTCGTGCGGACGGGAGCGGACAGCGCGATCGCCATGGAGGCCCGCAGCGCCGACGGCAACGACGCGGCGTCGTGCTCCGAGGGCATCCTCGTCTACCGGGTACGCAGCGAGACCGCCTCCGGCAGCGGCCCGGTCGAGGTGCTAGACGGACATCCCGACACGGATGCGTGCTGGGGCGACTCGGTCTATCCGGCGCTCGCGGACGCGCCGGTGCGGGTCGGGGAGACCTTCAGGGTGCCGGGCGAGAACGTACGGGTCGAGGTCGAGGGCCGCACGAAGTCGGGTTCATGGACGGTCAAGGTGAGCACGGGGTGAACGCCTCGGGTGGCGGCGGATCGCTGCACCGGAATGCGCGCCCCGCTCGGGCTG
This sequence comes from Streptomyces sp. NPDC045026, assembly GCF_056432625.1. Taxonomy (NCBI): domain Bacteria; kingdom Bacillati; phylum Actinomycetota; class Actinomycetes; order Kitasatosporales; family Streptomycetaceae; genus Streptomyces; species Streptomyces sp. NPDC045026. Next base: position 375,865 of record NZ_JBWKIS010000007.1, on the reverse strand, counting down.
TCTGGGCGGGCCCCCGCCTATAGCGAAAGCCCCCCACGTGTGTGGAGGGCTTTTGCTTGTCTGTGCGCCGCCGGGGACTCGAACCCCGGACCCGCTGATGCTGTGTCTTCCCGGGGGATGACCCCCGGACCCCCAGCCGCTCTTGGGTTGTCGGGGTGGCCCCGTCTATAGCGAAAGCCCCCCACAAGTGTGGAGGGCTTTTGCTTGTCTGTGCGCCGCCAGGGACTCGAACCCCGGACCCGCTGATTAAGAGTCAGCTGCTCTAACCAACTGAGCTAGCGGCGCCTGCTGACGTCGTAGACCTTAGCATCCTGATCCGGGCCAGGAAAAATCGATATCCGCACCGAGGGTTTGGCGCTCGCGCGGGCCGCGCGGACGCAGGACCAGAGCAGTACCTCGGGGCCCGGCAGCCACGGGTGGAGGGTGTCGGGGGCGACCAACCAGCGCGAGTCGGCGGGCCGGCTCCCGGCCTGTTCTGTGCCCCCGGCCGGGGGCGGGACCGTCACGGCGTCACCGCTTCCGTGGCACAGCAGGGGCGGCACGGCGGGGCCCCATTCCTCCCACTCGAGGAGCGAGGGAAGCCGTTGGGCGGTGCCGGGGGCCGTGAACAGGAGCATGCGGCCGCGGTGCGCGGCGACGGGGCCGGAGCCGGGACCTTCCTCCCACAGCGCGTCCAGCATCCGGCGCCCGAACATCGACGGCACGTTCACCACGTCGAACGTCGTGCCGCAGGGCAGGACGACAGGGGCGTCAGGCCGTGACTCCCAGAACGCGAGGGTGCTGCGCGGATGCGTTCCCGCCGAGGCGAGCCACGCGGCGCCCTCCCGGGTGGCGCCCGCGATGTCGAATCGGTCGTACCGGGTCAGCTGACCGGTGCTGTTCTGGGAGTGTGTGGCGCTCATAGCACTTACGTCTACCGGGCGTGAGCGCACGACTTCTCAGGGTTGCCGGAAATCGGGACAGGAGGGGGCGGGGTGGAGTATCTTGCCCTCTTGGCATATGCCAGTCGATCTTTACGGGGGCGGTTGCTGCGCCCTCTCCGCTACGGCCGGTTCTCGGCCGGCCCGCGCATCAGGTCGCGGCCGAACTCGACCATCTTCTTCGCGTAGTCCTCCGTCCACTGCGCCTGCTCGGCGATCACCGCGGGCGTCAGGCGGTCGAAGCGGCGCGGGTCGGCGAGCTGGGCCGCCGCCAGGGCCTGGAACTCCACGGACCGGTCGGTCGCGGCCCGGAACGCGTGCGTCAGCTCCGTCGCGCGGGCGAGCAGCTCACGCGGGTCCTCGATCGCCTCCAGGTCGAAGAAGTGCTCCGGATCCGCGGCGGCCTCGGCCGGCTCGAAGAGCAGCGGGGCCGGACGCATCCGCCTCTCGGTGCGGGCCCGCTCGGGCTCGGCCATGATGTTCCTCCTCGTACGGTGTGCAGCCCCATGTCGCCGCAGGGGCCACCTTCTATTGTCCGCAGGCCCGCAAGAGCGCCCCGTTGTTCAAGGCGTCCACGCCACCCGGTGTTCCGCGAGGCGGGCGAGTACGGCGTGATGTGCCTCCCAGCCGTCCGGGAATTTCACCGTGACTCCCAGCTGGACCGGTTCCGTCGACGGATGGTCGTCCAGCAGGGCGGGGACGCCCGCGCGGCAGACCACGATGCACGCGTGGCGGTGGCGGGAGGCCAGGACGCACAGACGGCCCGTCTCCAGGTGGAACGCCGTCGCGTCCGGGCGGCCCGAGAGCGGGTGCAGGACGACCGTGACGTCGAACTCTCGGCCCTGCAGCCGGTTCGCCGTGTCCACGGTGACGTCCGTGACGCCGAGGTCCGCGAGCGCCGAGCGCACCGCCGCCGCCTGGTCGCGATGTGCCGTGCCGACCGCGATGCGGTCCGCCGTGAGGGGGGACGGGCCGGGGCCACGCTCCGAGACCGTGGCCCCGCCGCGGTCCAGCAGGCGCCGCACCACCTGGGCCAGGGCCCCTACGGCCTCGGGGTCGGTGCGGGGCGTGTGCCTGGCCGGGAGTTCGAGCAGGCCCCAGCCCGACTCCGCAGCCTCGTCGATCACGCGGTCCGGGCCCGAGCCGTCGGAGGCCACCTCGAACCCCAGGCTGCGGTCGCCGTGGTCCGTGCCGCTGCGGAACGGCGTGTACGGGTAGAAGGCGCCGGAGACCAGGGGCGCGGCGGACGCCGGGAGGCGCCAGGAGACCGGGAGCCGGTGCTGCGGCAGCTCGGGGTTGTGCGCCAGGAGCGTCGTCACGGCGGACGCCGACGGGTCGTACGACAGGCCCGCCCACTGCTCGGCCCCGACGATCGCGAACGGGTCCAGCTGCCCCGGGTCGCCCACGAACAGGGCCCGCTCGAACAGGCCCGCCACGGCGAGCAGCGCGTCCGAGCGCATCTGGTACGCCTCGTCGACGATGGCGTGCTGCCAGGGGTCGATGTCCTTGACGTGCGCCCACTTCGCGGCCGTCGAGATGACGACCGGGAGTGGGGCGAGGTCACCGGCCTTGGCCGACTTGCGCACGTTCGCCAGGTCGTCGAGCGCCTTGTCGTACGGGTCGGTGTCGCTGCTGTGCAGGCGTCCTACGGGCAGCTCGGGATTCTTCTCGGCGAGGCGCAGGACGAGGTCGTCGACCTGCGCGTTCGTCTGCGCGATGACCATCAACGGGCGCCCCGCCTCGGCCAGTTCGAGCGCGGCACGCACTACGAGCGTCGACTTCCCGGCGCCGGGCGGGGAGTCCACGACGGTGCCGCGGGCCGTGCCGTGCAGGGTGTCGCGGAGGATGGCGTCGGTGGCGCGGCCGGCCGCCGCCCCCGGGTCGAACGGGGTGTCGCCGCTCGTGCCGGAGCGGCCGAGCTGATGCGGTGCGGTCGTCACAGCAGATCCTCCGTGGTCACGGCGTCGGGCGCCTCAGGCATCGGCGCGCCCGAGCCGTCCGTGTGCGGCGGGCCGCCGTGCGTCCACGGCGTCTCCTCCGGGTCCGGCAGCTTCGGGCCGCCCCGCTGCTCGTGCTCGAAGAGCGTGAAGCACACCTGGTCGCCCTTCTCAGGGACGGATCCCGGCTCCGGCTCCTTGCCCCGGCCCATCTTGTCCAGGACGCGCAGGACGACGTCGCCCCCGGCGTCGTACGACACGAACTCCGCCGCCTGCGGCTTGCCGTCGAGCGAGCGGTACACCTTCGTGCGCTCGCCGAGATGCGGCATGTCGTCGGTGCGGACGGTGATCAGGGGGCGCGGCCGGTTCTTCTCGTTGTACGCCGGCACCGACTCGGTCACCTCGCCCGCGAAGGCCTCGCCGGTGAGCCGGCGGCCCGCCATGACCAGCGGGTCGTCGAGTGCCTCCTGCGCGTCCAGCCTGGCCTGCTCGCGCTCGCGCGTCGCCAGCTTGTTGGCCGCCGTCACCGCGTCGTCCCGGCGCGGCTGCGGCGGCTCGCCCGCGGCGACGCGGTCCCGGTGGGCGGTGAACGACCAGCGGTCACGCGTCCAGCGCTCCGCGGCGCGCGGCCCCTCGGGGAGCGTGCACAGCGCGTCCAGACCGCGCCACACCGCGTCCCACGTGGGCCGGGTCCGGCTCTCGACGAGCGCGTGGATGTCGCGTTCGGCCGCCGTCAGCGCGGCGAGTCGCGCGTCCGCCTCGATGCCGTCCTCGGCGGCGACCAGCAGTGTGCGGGCCTTGTCGTAGCGCTCGATCGCGGGTGCAAGGAGCTTGTTGTCGAACGCCGGGTCGGTGGCCGGGCCCGCGGGCGGGCAGACGAGCTGACCGTCCTTGTCCCGGGCGAGCTCGGCGCGGAGCGCGGCCTCGGCGCCCGACGAGTCCTGCGGGGCCTCGATCCAGGCGAGCAGCGCGCCCAGGTGCTGGTCCTCCAGGGTGGACTGGCCCGTCGCCCAGTGCCGGGACAGCAGGTCCGTCATGGCGAGCAGGAGCGCGGAACCGGGAACTCGGGCCCGCTCCCCGAAGTGCGTCAGCCAGCGGCCCAGGAGCGGCACGTGCGGCGGGGCGGGATACGGCGCCTCCGGTTCCTGCTCGGCGGTGCGGCGAAAGCGCATCGAGCGCCCGAGGAGCCGTACGAACTCGATGCCGGAGCGGCTCGGCAGGATCAGCTGCGGAGCGTCCGCGCACAGCTCGACCTCCACCTTGACCCGCTTGCCGGTCGTGGGGTCGGTCTCGGCGCGCTCGGCGGCCTCGACGTCGGCCGCGAACCCGTCGACGTACGGCAGGACGATCCCGGCCAGCTCGGCGAGGAACGCGAAGCGCAGGTCCCGGTCGCGGGGCTGCGGCACCACGAGGAGCCGGGGCGAGGTGCGCTCCGTGCCGACGAGCGCGCCGAGCGGGGCGCCCGCCTCGCCCGCGGTGATGAGCGGGACCAGGACGAGGGGGCGCTGCGACAGATGGCGGTGCCGCACGGTCGCGACCGGCTGGGCGCGCCCGCTCTGCACGGCTTCCAGGCGGGCCAGATCGGTGATCAGTGGCATGCCGGCGCCGCCTCTCCGCGCACACCGAGCGCCTCGGCCCGCAGCCGGGCCGCCCGGCGCAGGGCGGCGACCGCAGGGTCCCGCGGGTCTCCGGAGTGGCCGTGGGCCGCCGAGAGGACCTCGTCGACCGTGGTCAGAGCGCCCAGCTCGGCCCGGAGGCCGCGGCCGAGCGAGGTGACCGCGCCCTCCTCACGGGCCCGGTCACGGCAGTGGAACGCCAGCTCGCACGCGGCCAGGCACTCAGGCGCGTACGCCGCCGGAACCGACTCGACCGCTTCCGTCAGCTCGTCCGCGGGGCGCGTGACGTCGAAACACGTGCCCGCGGGCAGCGCGTCCGCGATGTCCTCGATGCGGGTCAGCCGCTCCAGCTGCCGCCGCGTCACCGACAGCTGCTTGCGTACGTCGACGGCGGATGCCGTCGGAAGGTTGCTGAAGTCCTTGGGACAGACGAGCAGGATCCGGTGCCTGACCTCGGGCGCCGGGTCCAGGTGCCCGGCGACCCGTTCCAGCGCCAGCACGTATACGGCGGCCTGGCGGGCGGCGGCGCCGACCTTCGCCGCGTCCGCGCCGCCGTCGATCATCGGGAAGGACTTGATCTCGACGACCGTCCACGTCCCGTCGGGGTGCACGACCACCGCGTCCGGTTCGAGGAAGGCCGGGGTGCCCGCGACGTCGAGCGCGAGCATCGGGTGCTCCAGGAAGGTCCAGGCGCCGGAGCGGGCCGCGTCCGCCGTCGCCTCGCGCAGCGCGAGCGCCGTACGGGCCGTGCGGCCCTCGGGTCCGACCGCCGTCAGATCCGGCGTACGGGCCTCACCCGGCACCGGCTCGGGCCCGCCGCCCATGCGCTCGTGCACGAGCCGGAGCAGCTCCGCGCCACCGTCGGCCTTGACCTTTGCCTCGAACGCGTTCCCCCGCGTCAACGCGAACTGCGACTGGCCGAATCCGGACGGAGCCCCGAGCGCGTCCGCGAGCCGCGCCTTGTCGACGCCCGCCCCGTCGAGCAGCGCGCGCCGCCGGCACCCGGGATTCGCAGCGAGCGCCGCCAGCGCCCGCGCGTCGAGCGCCCGTGGCGCTATGTCGGCGCCACGCAGCTCAGCGAGCAGCTGCCGCAGCGCCGTCCCCCGCGTCGGAGGAGCGGGCACCCGGGCCGCCGCCCGGTCCTGCACTGACCTTGCGCTGTCGGGGAATTCGCTCACCCGCCGAAGTCTGGCACTCCCCAGTGACAATTGAGGACGCCGCGGTGGAGGCGGGGGCGGGAGAGGTGCGGCGGGGCCGCAGGGGGCCGGCCTTCGGCGCGCTGCGCACCCGCGCCCGTACGAGGTCCGCGGCCCGCGTCACGCGCAGGCTCACCAGGAAGCCGAGGCCCATGACGGCCACCCCGGCGAGCGCGTCGAAGAAGTAGTGGTTCGCGGTGCCCATCACCACGAAGGTGGTGATCAGCGGGTAGGCGATGCCGGCCGCCCTGACCAGCGGCGTACGGCCGTGGCGCCACAGCATGACCCCGCACCACACCGCCCAGCCGACGTGCAGGCTGGGCATCGCCGCGTACTGGTTGGTCATGCCGCCGAGCCCGCGCGGCGCGCTCGCCTGGCCGCCCCACCAGCCCCACGAGCTGTACTGGGCCATGGTGTCGACGAAGCCGTGGCCCGGGGATAGCAGGCGCGGCGGGCAGGTCGGTACGAGGGTGAAGCCGATCAGACCGATCAGGGTGGACGTCATCAGCCAGGTCCGGGCGGCGCGGAAGTGGACGGCGCGGCTGCGGAAGAGCCAGATCAGGATGCCTGGGGTGACGAGGTAGTGCAGTGAGGCGTACCAGAAGTCGGCGGGGACACCGATCCATGCCTCGGCGGTGAAGAGACGATTCAGCGGATGTTCGAGGTTGAGATGGAGTGCCTTCTCGGCCCGGAGTATCGCAAGGCCGTGGTCCACGGCGCTCGACACCTTCCCGCCCACCATGAGCCGGCCCGCCGAATAGGCGGCGTACACCAGCAGTATCAGCGGCAGTTCGGTCCACCAGCGCAGCCGGTCGCCCCCTGTCGCCGCAGTGGGCGGTGCCTCGGTCTGCGACATCCGGCCGCTCCCCCTTAACTCCGTGTACGGCGGCCCGTGGCCATGTGGCTCACTTTACGGTGTATGTGTCCGTCTGGAAGGGGCGCCTCCGACCCACGAAGACGCAACGATCGCCCGGTGGGTTGCCTGAATCCCGGGTGAGCGATGATGGAACGAGCGGGCGCGCCTGGCCTGACTTGTCGGTACATGGCAGCCCTTTTCACCCGCCCTCGGAAAGGTCACCCATGGCACCGCGCATCCTGTTGGCCCGGCATGGACAGACGGAATGGTCACTGTCCGGGCGGCACACCGGCAGGACCGACATCCCCCTGCTCGAAGAGGGACGGCGCGGCGCGAAGCTGCTCGGTGAGCGTCTGCACCGGGCGCCCCTCGACGGACTCCCCGGGGCCGAGGTGCGCACCAGCCCGCTCTCCCGCGCGCGCGAGACCTGCGACCTGGCCGGCTTCGGCGACCGGGCCACCGAGTGGGACACGCTCATGGAATGGGACTACGGCGCCTACGAGGGCCTGACCCCCGCCCAGATCCAGGAGCGGCGCCCCGGCTGGTTCATCTGGCGCGACGGCGTCCCCGAGGGCGAGACCTTGGAGCAGATGACCGCGCGTGCGGACGAGGTCGTCGCCTGGGCCAGATCCGAGAACCGCGACGCCCTGGTGTTCGCGCACGGCCACATGCTGCGCTCGATCGGCGCGCGCTGGCTCGGTCTCCCGCTGGACTTCGCGGCCCGCATCCGCCTCAACCCGACGTCTCTGTCGGTCCTCGGCTGGGCCTACGGGGAACCGGCGATCGAGTCGTGGAACGACATCGGCCACCTCGCGGGCCACGAGGGATAGGGGATGGCGGCGCCGCCGGCGGGGCTCACACCGTGCGCGGCGCCGACGCGTGCTGCTCCAGGAACGCCGAGACGCCCGACGCCCTGCGGTGCGGAAGGAGCACGCGCGCGGTGGTCGCCAGCATCGACTGGATGCGCGACGACTGGACCTCGGTCAGCAGATGCAGAACGCGCATCCCCGCGGACGCGGCCTCGTCGGGCTGGCCGGCGCGCGCCAGATCGTCGGCCAGTTCCGCCGTGTACAGGGCGATGTTCCGGGTGAAGTGCGGGTCCTGGAGGGCGGCTGCGCGGCGCGCGTGCCGGGCGGCGCGGGTCCAGTCGCCGAGCGCCGAGTAGCACTGCGCCTCCAGGCCCTCCAGCTCGGCCTCGCCGTAGAACGTCATCCACTCCGGGTCGCCGTCCGACTCCCCGCGCGCGAAGAGGGCCTGCGCCCGGGCCAGCGCCCGCTCACACCCCGTACGGTCCCCGAGTCCCGCCCAGCCGCCGGCCTCGCGCAGCGCGATCAGCGAGAGCAGCCGCGGCGACGCCAGCCGGCCCGCGACGCGCGTGGCCGCCTGCGCCGCCCGCACCGCCTCCCTCGGCCGCCCCGCGTCCCGCGCCAGGAACGCCGTGTTGCAGAACGCGTGCGCCTCAAGGGCCGGGTCGCCCGCCACGCGCGCGGTGGCCAGCGCCTCCGCGTAGTGCGAGCGCGCGTCGTCGAAGCGACCCGAATCGTGCGCCAACCAGCCGACCGAGATGGCGAGTTCACCCGCCCCGGCCTGGAGCCGCTCGGCCGTGCCGGGCGCCGCCGTCCCCGCGTCGAGCAGCGCGAACGCCGTACGCAACGGGGCCGCGGCCCTCTTGTAGAGCCCGTCGGCGCCGTGCCGGTCGTCGAGCAGCCGGATCCGGCGGATGGCCTCCTCGACCGCGCCGACACCGGCCTCGGGCGCCGCACGCCCGCCGTGGCCCGCGGCAGTTGACTTCGCCGCACGGGTTGCCGTGCTGTCGGCTGCGATGCCGAAGGGCGCCAGGGAGGCGATGGCCACGGTGGCCGTCCCTCCGGTCATGAATGCGCGACGCCGCACGTCGCTCTCCTCGTCGTGGTGCGGGAACTCGAACTCGGTGTGCACGAGGGGGGCGGGCTCCGCGGGGCGCGACGCCCGGCCGCGGACGGCCGAGCGGGGCGCGAACCCCAGATCCGTGAGCGAGCGGCCGGGGAACATGTGCAGGAACACCCGCTCGTACGCGTAGTTGGGGCAGCGGATCTCGCCGGCCTCCACCCGCCCGATGTAGCGCGCGTCGCAGCTGACCCGCTCGCCGATCTCCCGGGCGGCCCGGCGCACCGCGGCCGCGAACTCGCCCGGGGAGCGCTGCCCTCGCAGCCGCCTGAAGGCGAGATTCGGCCGCGGGGACTGCGCTGACGATGCCACCGGTGACGGCGTCATGATCGGGCCCTCTCGTGCGAACCGTGCCGGATCACCGGGGAGTTGGGTCTCTGGGAGCCCTGGTGCAACCCCTGTTCCGACGGGGCACGAAGGTACCTGCTGTAACGACTCCGACACACAGTGTTTGGCTACAAAACGGATATCTCCCCCCGCATCCGCCATGAAGTGCCATCCTTTGCGGCGGCGTGCTGCCGTAGCTGTTGACGCTTACGGGCGTTGAACCTTGCGGGGCCGGAGCGGTCGTTCCGGTCGTGCAACCCGTACGCGAGAGCGAGGAGGGGCTGACGTGTTGGAAGCATCACTTTCGACGGCGCGGCACCGGCCGACCCAGGATCACAGTGCGCCACCCCGTGACAGCGTGTCGTGCGACGTGGTGACCGTCCCGGCCCGGCAGGGCCTCGAAGCGGTCGACATCCTGCGCCGCGGCGCCACCGAGGCCGTCGGTCCGGTCCTGCACGACGGGGACTGCGACACCCTCGGCTTCCTCGTGCCGTCCGGCACCGCCGACGGCTGGGACGTCCCCGGCAGCGCCTGCACCCACACCCCCGCGTCGCCCTCGCAGGGGCGCGGCCCCAGCGCGGGGCCCCTGCCGCCCGCCCCTGTCGAGGGCGGCGGCTGGCTGCTCCCGCCCGGCGAGGCCGAACTCGTCACCGATCCGGCGGTCCTGCGGGCGGCGCTCGACGAGGCGGCCCGCATGATCGAGGCCGCGGACAACTGCCGCTGAGGCCCGGCACCAGGCCTCGGCGGTCCAGGTCTCGGCGGTCCACTCCTCAGCGGTCCAGGCCTCAGTGGTCCGTGGCTCCGTGGCCGCTGGGCCGACTCGTCGCTGCCCGTCGATAATGGACGGATGGCAAGGTCAAGGGCAAAGAACAAGCAGGCCGGAGCGGCCCGTGGCGGCCGGGAGGCCGTCGTCGAGGCCGTCGACGGCGGGCTCGCCGAGCTGATACCCGACCGGGACCGGCCGCGCGCCTGGACGCTGCTCGTGGACGGTGCCCCGCAGTCGCACGTCGACCTCGACGATCCCGCGTACCTCGAATTCGAGTACCAGCGCAGGATCGGCCACGTCATCGACCTCGCCGTGGACAAGGGCCGCCCCGTCCACGCCGTGCACCTGGGAGGCGGCGCCTTCACCCTCGCCCGCTACATCGCCGCGACCCGCCCCCGCTCCACCCAGCAAGTGGTCGAACGCGACGAGGTGCTCGTCCAACTGGTGCGCCGCGAACTGCCGTTGGACCCCGGTGCCCGGATCCGCGTCCGCGCCGCCGACGCCCGCGAGGGTCTCGCGAAACTCCCCGACGGCTGGGCCGACCTCCTGATAGCCGACGTGTTCAGCGGAGCGCGTACGCCCGCGCACCTCACCAGCACCGAGTTCCTCACCGAGGTCCGCCGCGTGGTCAAGCCCGGCGGATGCTACGTCGCCAACCTCGCCGACGGGCCGCCCCTCGCGCATCTGCGTGGCCAGATCGCCACCGCCGCGGCCGTCTTCCCGGAGCTCGCCCTCGTCGCCGACCCCGCCGTCCTGCGCGGCAAGCGCTTCGGCAACGCCGTACTGGTCGCCTCCGACCGGGTGCTGCCGGTCGCCGAGCTGACCCGGCGCGCGGCGAGCGATCCGCATCCTGCCCGCGTCGAACACGGCAAGGCCCTCTCGGACTTCACCGGGGGAGCCGCTGCCGTCAGCGACTCCGGCGCCGTTGCCTCGCCTGCTCCTCCGCCGTCCGTTTTCCGGTGACGGGTTCGGTGACGGGTTCGGTGACGGGGGGCTGAGGGGGCGTTCTGTTTCGGGGAGGGCGGGGTGGGGCGGGGTGGCCCTTCGTGCGGGTGGTCAGTAATTCCCTACTTCGACGCGCGGTGCATGGTCGTGCCACGTGCAGAACACCGAGACCTTGTCCGTGCCCGAGGTGAACTCCACCCTGATCCACGTCGAGTCCTTCCACACCTGCACCGACCAGCCGGCCGCGGGTGTCGCCGAGACCAGCGTCGCGGCGTCCTTGCCGAGGTCGAACACCGCACGGCCACCGTCCGTCGTGTAGCCCTTCACCGTGCCGGACGCCGACGGCGACGCGGGCGACTTGGCGGGGGTGCTCGGTTTCGCCGGGCGGCTCGACGACGGCGTGGCCGAGGAGGGGGAGTATGACGGCTTCTCCGCGTCCGAGCGGGACGGCGACGCCGGTGGCGAGGGCTCCGGGCGGTGCGTGGACGAGGACCGCGCCTCCACCGCTCCCGCGGCGATCGGCACCGCGCGCGGCGGGTCGTACGCCGTGCCCGCCATCACCGTGTGCACGCCCCACCACGACAGCGTGACGGCCGCGCCCGTGGCCAGCAGCCAGGCCGCCGTGTGAACAAGTCCTCTGCGCATGGGGTGCATCGCGGCCATACTGCCGCACCCGCCCCACCCGTGTCCCGGGGGGACCGGGGTTGCCCCGGACCTGCACGGAAGGAGGACCGGGGTCCCCCGTATGGCGTACGGTGCCGCCCATGGCAAGTGTGCTCGTGGTCGAGGACGACCAGTTCGTGCGCTCAGCCCTCATCCGGCACCTGACCGAGGCCTCCCACACCGTACGGAGCGTCGGCACGGCCCTGGAGGCGCTGCGCGAGGTCGCCCATTTCCGTTTCGACGTCGTGATTCTCGACCTCGGTCTGCCCGATCTGGACGGATCCGAGGCATTGAAGATGCTGCGCGGCATCACCGACGTACCCGTGATCATCGCCACGGCCCGCGACGACGAGACCGAGATCGTCCGGCTCCTCAACGACGGCGCCGACGACTACCTCACCAAGCCGTTCTCGCCCGAGCACCTGTCCGCCCGCATGGCCGCCGTGCTGCGCCGCGCGCGCTCCAGCGCCGCCGCCGAGCCGCCCTCGCGCCTCCTCCAGGTCGGCGGCCTCGCGATAGACCCGCTGCGGCGCCAGGCCGAGCTGGACGGAGCGCGGCTCGATCTCACCCGGCGCGAGTTCGACCTGCTCACCTTCCTCGCGGGCCGGCCCGGCGTCGTCGTACCCCGCAAGGAACTCCTCGCCGAGGTGTGGCAGCAGTCGTACGGGGACGATCAGACCATCGACGTCCATCTGTCGTGGCTGCGCAGGAAATTGGGCGAAACGGCCGCCCGGCCGCGCTATCTGCACACCCTGCGGGGCGTCGGCGTGAAGCTGGAGCCGCCGCAGCCGGAGGGCGGGCCGGCATGAGGTGGGCGCTGGTCAAGGTGTGCCTCGCCGTCACCGCCATGGTGGTGGTCGCTTTCGCGGTTCCTCTCGGCCTCGTCATCAAGGAGATGGCCCGGGACCGTGCCTTCTCCAACGCCGAGCGGACCGCCGCCGCGATCGGGCCCACCCTCTCCATCACAACCGACCGTGACGAACTGACCCGCGCCGTGGCGTCCACCGAGGCCGGCGCCGACGGCCGTATGGCCGTGTACATCCCGGCCGCGGGGGGCGCCCCGGCGATCCAGGTCGGCACGTCGCGCGCCGGTGGCGAGCACGTCGGCCTCCGGCAGGCCACCGTCGCCGATGTGCCGGGCGGGTCGGTGTGGCTCCAGCCCATCGCCGTCAGCTCCGGCATCGCCGTCGTCGAAGTGTTCGTACCGGAGTCCGAGGTCACCAACGGCGTCGCCACCGCCTGGCTCGTCCTCGCCGGGGTCGGCATCGCCCTCGTCATAGGGTCCGTGGCCGTCGCTGACCGGCTCGGCGTACGCATGGTGCAGCCCGCCAGGCGCCTCGTCCACGCCGCGCACGACCTGGGCGAGGGGAAGCTCGGGGCCCGCGTGCCGGAGGATGGGCCCACGGAACTCCGGCTCGCCGCCGTCGCCTTCAACTCCATGGCCGATCAGGTCGTTCAGCTCCTCGCCAACGAGCGGGAGCTGGCTGCCGATCTCTCCCATCGGCTGCGTACGCCCCTCACCGTTCTGCGGCTCAACGCCGTCTCGCTGGGGGAGGGCGCCGCCGCCGAGCAGACCCGCGCCGCCGTCGAGCAGCTGGAGCGTGAGGTCGACACCATCATCCGCACCGCCCGCGACGCCAAGCCGCAGACCGCCGCAGCCGGGCCCGGTGCCGGGTGTGATGCCGCCGAGGTCATCCGTGAGCGCATGGACTTCTGGTCCGCGCTCGCCGAGGACGAGGGGCGCAAGGTGCGCGTCGCCGGGGTCGATCGGCCGGTGCGCATCCCCGTGGCGCGGGGGGAGCTGGCCGCCGCGCTCGACGCGCTCCTCGGGAATGTCTTCCGGCACACCCCTGAAGGCACCGCCTTCGCGGTCGACGTGCACAGCGGTGAGGACGCCGTGATCGTGCTCGTCTCCGATGCGGGGCCGGGGATCCTCGACCCGGACGCCGCGATGGCCCGTGGGCGGGGGTCCGGCAGCGACGGGTCCACCGGGCTCGGGCTCGACATCGTCCGGCGGCTCGCCGAGTCGACCGGGGGCGATGTGCGGATCGGGTCCTCCGTGCTCGGGGGGACCGAGGTGCGGATCTGGGTGCAGCTGGACGGGCGGGGGCCCGCCGAGGGGCGGCGCGGGCACCGCAGCGCGGTACGGCGCCGACGCCGCACCTCGTCACCCGGTGCCGCTGTGTAGTCGGGTAGGACCTCATCGTTTCGGGATTGGTCTCTACCTTTAATCCGCTCCGATGGGTTCCTTAAGCCCTCCATAAGAACCTCAACCGCCGGTGATGGTGCCCCATTTGCCGGGTTCCGGATCGCTAGCGTGCTGCCGCACCCCCACCCCCGTACAGCTAAGGCAGGCACGCGATGAGCAGCACGCACCGGCGCAGGGTCAGCGGCAGGAACAAGGCGATAGGCGGGCTCGTCGCCGCGGCCGTCGTGGGCGGCGGCGCCTTTCTGTTCTCCGGTACGGCGCAGGCCGCGGGCGTCGGCGCCGCGTACGCCAAGACCAGTGAGTGGTCCGGCGGGTACACCGCCCAGTACGTCGTCAAGAACGACACGGACAAGGCCCGGTCGGACTGGACGCTGGAGTTCGATCTGCCGTCCGGCACCAAGCTCGGCTCCCTGTGGAACGCCGAGTCGTCGGTGTCCGGCTCGCACGTCACCGTGAAGCCCGCCTCCTGGGACAAGGAAGGCATCGCCGCCGGCAAGTCCGTGACCGTCGGGTTCGTCGTCACCGGCGACGCCGATCCGGCCGGGTGTCTCATCGACGGTGCCAAGTGCTCCGTCGACGACGGCGCGACCCCCGAGCCGAGCGGCCGTCCCACCGAGTCCGCCACGCCCACCCCCACCCCCAGCGCCTCCGCGCCGTCGACAGCCGAGCCGACCGGGACCGCCACGTCGACGGGCTCCCCGGCCCCTTCGTCGTCCTCGTCCTCCGGTACGGGTTCCGGCTCCGCCGCCGCGGGCGGCTTCGCCCCTTACGTCGATACCTCCCTTTACCCGAAGTTCGACCTGGTCGCCTCCTCCAAGGCCACCGGCGTCAAGGAGTACAACCTCGCCTTCATCACCTCCGGCGGCTCCTGCACCCCGAAGTGGGGCGGCGTCACCGACCTCGGCAGCGACGAAGTCGCCGCGCAGATCGGTGACTTGAGGGCCGCGGGCGGCGACGTCCGGGTCTCCTTCGGCGGCGCCTCCGGCACCGAGCTGGCGCAGGCCTGCTCCTCGGCCTCCGACCTGGCGGCGGCGTACCAGAAGGCCATCGACCAGTTCAAGCTCACCAAGGTCGACTTCGACGTCGAGGGCGGCGCCCTGCCGGACACGGCCGCCAACACCAAGCGCGCCCAGGCCATCGCCACGCTGCAGAAGAACAACCCGAACCTGAACGTCTCCTTCACGCTCCCCGTGATGCCCGAAGGGCTCACCTCGGACGGCGTGAACTTCCTGAAGAACGCCAAGTCCAACGGCGTCTCGGCCGACCTCGTCAACATCATGGCGATGGACTACGGGGCCTCGTACAGCGGTGACATGGGCACCTATGCCGAGCAGGCCGCCACCGCCACCCAGGCTCAGATCAAGAGCGCGCTCGGGCTGTCCGACGCCGCCGCCTGGAAGGCTGTCGCGGTCACCCCGATGATTGGCGTCAACGACGTCTCGACCGAGGTCTTCAAGGTCGACGACGCCACGCAGCTGGTCGCCTTCGCCAAGGAAAAGGGCCTGGGCGGTCTCTCGATGTGGTCCGCCACCCGCGACAAGGCGTGTGAGGGCGGGACGTCCAACTCGGCCCAGCCCACCTGTTCCTCGATCGAGCAGGCGGCCAACGCCTTCCAGAAGGCCTTCGCCTCCTTCAAGTAGCCCCCCGCGGGAAGCCGCGCGCCCCGGCCGGATCTTTGTCCCCCCACTCGGCCGGGGCGCGCTTTTGTCTATCGGTTCGTTCTGGGTTCCCTGTCGTTCCGCCGGTTCGTTCTGGGTTCCTTGTCGTTCCGCCGGTTCGTTTCCGGGTGCGCCGCCGTTTTTTCGCCGGGTCTGTTGTCAGGTGCGGGGCCGTGGGGGCATGCACGTGCTCGCTGTTCTACGGGTCCCCGCTGCCCAGCCAAATTGCCTGTACGTGGTGCTGGTGGCTCCGCGCGCGCATGCCCCCACGGCCCCTCCCGTTTCGTACGCGGCTGACCGCCGGTTCTAGGGCCTCTCGGTTTGGGTCATGCCGGACTCGGGGGGTCTGGCACGCCCATCTGCCGCGTTGTCGTCAATCACCGACTCCCCCAAGCTCTCGGCTTCGCTCGAGCAGGGGGGACCCCCATCGTGTCGCCTCAATCCTCCGCCTTGCAGCTGCACGCACCAGACCCCGCTCCCTGACCCGGCCTGATCCAAACGAAAGTCCCTAGTTCCCCGGAGGGGGCGGGAGCTCGTTCGTCCGTGACGCTTGTGCGTACCAGTGCGCGCTCGACTTCGGCGTACGTTTCTGGGTCGCGTAGTCCACGTGGACCGCCCCGAAGCGCTTCTCGTAGCCGTACGCCCACTCGAAGTTGTCCATCAGCGACCAGAGGTAGTAGCCGCGGACGTCCGCTCCGTCCTTGATCGCGCGGTGTACGGCGGACAGGTGGCCGTGGAGGTACGCGATGCGCTCCGGGTCGTGGACCCGGCCCTCGGGGTCCGGCTTGTCGTCGTACGCCGCGCCGTTCTCCGTGATGTACAGCGGCAGGCCCGGCGCCTCCCTGGTGTAGCGCATGATCAGGTCGTGCAGGCCCGTCGGGTCGATGCTCCAGCCCATCTCCGTGCGCTCGCCCGGGGACTGGTGGAAGGCGATGTCGTCCGCTCCCGGCCAGGGCGAGTGATCGCTCGCGCCGTGGCCGTCGGAACGCGTCGTAGGCGCTGACGGGGCCGAGGAGACCAGGGACGGGGTGTAGTAGTTCAGGCCCAGAGCGTCCAGGGGCTGGTGGATCGTCGCCAGGTCCGGGGTCTGGACGAAGGACCAGTCCGTGATGCGTGCGGTGTCCGTGATCAGGTCCGCCGGGTACTCCCCGTGCAGCATCGGGCCGTGGAACACGCCGTTGGCCAGGTTGTCGATGCGTCGGCGGGCGTCGTCGTCGGCGGCGCTGGTAGGCGAAAGGGGCCTGACTGTGGAGGAGTTGAGGCTTACCGCTACTTCTGCTCGGGCCGGCAGCGTCCGGCGCAGGGCCTGCGTCGCCAGGCCGTGGGCCAGGTTGAGGTGGTGTGCCGCGCGCAGTGCTGCCGCCGGCTCCGTCCTGCCCGGGGCGTGCACGCCCGAGCCATAGCCCAGGAACGCACTGCACCAGGGCTCGTTGAGCGTGATCCACAGGTCTACGCGGTCGCCCAGCGCCTCGCCGACCATGCCCGCGTACTCCGCGAAGCGGTACGCCGTGTCGCGGGCCGGCCAGCCGCCCGCGTCCTCCAGTTCCTGCGGCAGGTCCCAGTGGTAGAGCGTCAGGGCCGGCTTGATGCCCTTCGTGAGGAGTTCGTCCGTCAGGCGCCGGTAGAAGTCAAGACCCCGCTGGACCGCCGGCCCCCGGCCCGTGGGCTGCACCCTCGGCCACGAGACCGAGAAGCGGTACGTGCCCAGGTCCAGGTCCTTCATGAGCGCCACGTCGTCCTGGTAGCGGTGGTAGTGGTCCACCGCCACGTCGCCCGTGTCACCGCCCGCCGTCCTGCCCGGCGTATGGCTGAACGTGTCCCAGATCGACGGCGTCCGGCCGTCCTCCCGCACCGCCCCCTCGATCTGGTACGCCGATGTCGCCGCTCCCCAGAGGAAGCCCGGCGGGAAGGTGGGGGTCGATGTGGAGGTGGGGGTGGGGGTGGGGTCTGTCGTGGGTGTAATGGGCTTGGGCATGGAAGCGCTCCCATGAGTAGGAAGTTGTGGGGTGGGGCCGCCGCTTGCGGCGGCCCCCGAAGTTCAGCCCTTTACCGCGCCCTGCATGATGCCGCCCACGATCTGCTTGCCGAACAGCAGGAACGCGATCAGTAGCGGCAGCGTGCCCAGCAGGGCTCCGGCCATGATCACCGAGTCGTCCGGGATGTAGCCGGTGCCCAGTTGGTTGAGGGCTACCTGGACCGTCGGGTTCTCTCCGTTGAGCGCGATGATCGGCCACAGGAAGTCGTTCCACGCCATCACGAACGTCAGCAGCCCCAGCACCGCCATCGCCGGGCGCGCGGCCGGGAAGACCACGTGCCAGACGACCCGCAGACTGCTCGCCCCGTCGACCCGGGCGGCCTCGATGAGTTCGGTGGGCAGTGCCTGGACCAGGTACTGGCGCATGAAGAACGTACCGAAGGCGCTGACCAGCGTCGGCAGGATGACGGTCTGCAGATGGTTCGCCCAGCCCAGGTCCGTCATCCACAAGTAGAGCGGGACCACGGCCAGTTGGGGCGGGACCATCATCGTGCCGATGGTCATCAAAAGCAGCGTCGTGGAGAACCGGAAGCGCAGTTTCGCGAAGGCGAAACCGGCGAGCGTGGAGAACAGGACCGTGCCGATGGTGATGGTGCCTGCCACCAGGATCGTGTTGAACATCGCCGTGCCCATACCGGCTTGGTTCCACGCCGTTTCCAGGTTCTTGAACAGGTTGCCGCCGAACCAGAAGGGCGGTGGTGTCTGCGCGAGGCGGGCGTTGGTGCGTGAGGCCGCGATCGCCGTCCAGAGCAGGGGGGCCAGGGACAGGGCGGCGAACAGGGTGAGGATCACGTAGGTGAGGGGCCCCGCGTGCAGTTGTCTGCCCGCGCCCGTCATGCGCGTCCGGCGCCGGCCCCCGGTGTCCCCCTGTTTCGTAACCTGAGGGAGCGTCACATCAGTGGTGGTCATCGGGACTTCCTCAGCCGTCGGGTGATCAGCAGGTTGACCGCGGCGACGATCAGGAGGATCAGGAACATCGACCAGGCGATGGCGGACGCCTTGCCGAGGTTGCCGATGATCCAGCCCTGGTCGTACATGTACAGGCCGAGGGTCTGGTACTGGTGCTCCGAGCCGCCCTTGGTGCCGCTGACACCGCCGAACAGCAGGGGCTCGCCGAAGAGCTGTGTCGCGCCGATCGTGGAGACGACCACGGTGAACAGGATCGTCGGGCGCAGCATCGGAACCGTCACGTGCCGGAACTGCTGCCAGCGGCTGGCGCCGTCCAGGGCCGCCGACTCGTAGAGGTCCGCCGGGATGGCCTGCATCGCCGCCAGGTAGATCAGCGAGTTGTACCCCGTCCACCGCCAGATCACGATGGAGGAGACGGCGAGCTGTGAACCCCAGTCGGACTCCCGCCAGTTGACCGGGCCGAGGCCGATGGTGTCGAGCAGCCAGTTGATCATCCCGCTGTCCGGTGCGAACAGCAGGACGAAGACGAGCGTCGCCGCCGCCACCGACGTGGCGTACGGGGTGAGCATGACGACGCGCCACACGGTCGAGCCGCGCAGCCGGTAGTGGAGCATGTGCGCCAGCCAGATCGCCGCGATCAGCTGGGGCACCGTCGAGATCAGGCCGATGGTGAACGTGTTCTTCAGGGCGTTCCAGAAGAAGTCCGAGGCGAACAGGTTCTTGTAGTTGTCGAGGCCTGCCCAGGTCTGCGTGTCCAGCGAGGAGAGCTGGACGTGGTGCAGCGAGTACCACGCGGTGTAGAGCAGCGGTACGAGGGAGAAGGTGCCGAAGATGATGAAGAAGGGGGAGACGAACGCGTACGGCGACGCCTTCATGTCCCAGCGGTACAGCCGGCTGCGCCAGGAGCCGGACTTACGGGCGTCCCGCGCCGCGCCCGGCTCCTGAGAGCCGGGCGCGGCGTCGGCACTCGGCGCGGACTGCGCGAGAACCTCGTCGGAACTGGTCACTGGCCGAGCACGTCCTTGACCTCCTTGGTCGCGGCGTCCCAGCCCTGCTTCGGGGACTTGCCCTTCTGCTCGACCTGGAGGATGCCGACGTCGGTGATCGCGGTGCCGATCGGCTGGTCCTTGACGCCGAAGACCTGGACCGGGATGGTCTTCGCCGAGTCGGAGAAGATCTGCGTCAGGGGCGCGTTCGAGAAGAACGTCGTGGTCGCCGCCTGCGGTTTCAGACTGTCGTACGCCTTCGGCGTGGACGGGAAGCTGGCCTGCTTGGCGAAGACCTTGGCCTGCTGCTCGGGCTCGGTCAGCCACTTCGCCAGGGCGATGGCCTCCTTCTGGTGCTTGCTCGCCGTCGGCACTCCGATGAACGAGCCGCCCCAGTTGGCCGCGGTCGGCGCGGCCGCCACGTCCCACTTGCCCTTGCCGGCGTCACCGGACTTCTCCTGGATGTAGCCGAGCATCCACGCGGGGCAGGCCACCGTCGCGAAGGTGCCGTTGGCGAAGCCCTGGTTCCAGGTCTGGTCGAACTGCTTCAGCTTGGCCGACATGTTGCTGGTCGCCACCTCCATGGCGGCGTTCCAGGACTTCTTCACCCCCGTGGACTTGTCCCAGATGACGCTGCCGTCCTTGTCGTAGTACCGCTGCTTCTCGCCGCCGAGCGCCGCGTTGTACACGGAGGATGCGGAGTCCACGTACTTGGTGTTGCCCGGTGCCTTCTTCATGTACTGCTTGCCGAGGTCGACGTACTTGCTCCAGTCGCCCTTCCACTGCGCGGCGAGCTTGGTGCGGTCGGTCTCCAGACCGGCCTTCTCGAAGAGGTCCTTGCGGTAGCAGATCGCCATCGGTCCGACATCGGTGCCGAGCCCGATGAGCTTGCCGTCCTTCGTGGTGGCCTGGGCGTTCTTCCAGTCCAGCCACTGCGACTTGTCGACCTCCTTGCCGAGGTCGACGAACTTGTCGGCCTGCGTCTGGACGGCCTCCGTGATGTTGCCGACCTCGATGGCCTGGACGTCGTCGGTGCCGGATCCGGCCTGCAGCCTGGTGAGGGTCTTCGGCCAGTAGACGTCGGTGCGGGTGGTGACGTTCTCCTTGATCGTGATGTTCGGGTGCAGCTTCATGTACTCGTCGTAGAGCCCGGCCTGCTTGTAGCCGAAGACGCCGAAGGTGCCGATCGTGACCGTGGTTCCGCCCTTGCCCCCGGAACCCCCGCTCGAACCGCCGTCGGATCCTGCGTCGTCATCGCTCGCGCACCCGGCGAGCAGCCCTGTGGCCAGGGCGGCGACGACCGCGAAGGTCATCGCGCGTCGGGACTTACGGGCAGTCGTGCGCATTGCATCCTCCAAAGAACTCACTTGCTCTGAAGTGCCAACCCCGGCCAACTGCCTTGCTGGACCCGTTCGTTCACGTACGGCTCGGGCGGGGGACGTGCGGCTTCTGTATACGTCCAGTAGGGTGGGAGCGCTCCCACCAGTGATGTGTTGAAGAGTCGTCGCTCGGCCCTGGGGTGTCAAGATGCCCGGCAGTGACAAGTTGGCGCGGTTATCGGGCTGTTAGATTCCGCGTGAGACCTGGGGAGGTAGGAGTCATGGCGGCTCGCGGCACTCACGGCAGACGTCCGACCCTGGAGGAGGTTGCCGCCCGCGCGGGTGTGGGCCGGGGCACGGTCTCCCGGGTGATCAACGGCTCGCCCCGGGTGAGCGACGCGACCCGCGCCACGGTCGAGGCGGCCGTCGCCGAGCTCGGCTACGTACCGAACACCGCGGCCCGCGCCCTCGCGGCCAACCGCACCGACGCCATCGCCCTCGTCGTGCCCGAGCCGGAGACACGTTTCTTCGCCGAGCCCTACTTCTCCGACATGCTGCGCGGCGTCGGTGCCCAGCTCGCCGAGACCGAGATGCAGCTCCTGCTGATCTTCGCGGGCAACGACCGGGAGCGGCAGCGCCTCGCCCAGTACCTCGCGGCGCACCGCGTCGACGGCGTCCTGCTGGTGTCCGTCCACGCCGACGACCCCCTGCCCGATCTGCTCAGCCAGCTGGGAATCCCCGCCGTCATCAGCGGCCGCCGCTCCGCCGCGGAGACGCTGCCCTCGGTGGACTCCGACAATTTCGCGGGCGCGCACTCGGCCGTCGGACACCTCCTGGGCCGCGGCCGCACGACCATCGCCACGATCACGGGCCGGCTCGACGTGTACGGCGCCCAGCGCCGCGTCGACGGCTACCGCGCTGCCCTCGAGGCGGCCGGCCGCGAGGTGGACGAGCGGCTCATCGTGCCGGGGGACTTCACCGAGGAGGGCGGCCGGCGCGCGATGGGGGAGCTCCTGGAGCGCTGTCCCGAGGTGGACGCGGTGTTCGCCGGGTCCGACGTGATGGCGGCGGGCGCCCGGCAGGTGCTGCGCGAGACGGGACGCCGCATCCCCGACGACGTCGCCCTGGTCGGCTACGACGACTCGGCCATCGCCCGGCACATGGACCCGCCCCTGACGAGCGTCCGCCAGCCCATCGAGGAGATGGGCCGCGCCATGATCGACCTGCTCCTCGCCGAGATCGCCGACCCCCGCCCGCCCGCGTCCCGCGCACTCGAACCCCACCAACTGGTCCTGCCGAACGAACTGGTGGAGCGGGCTTCGTCGTGAACGAAGCGCTCCCTCTCCCGCCTTCGGACGGGAGAGGGAGCGCTTCGTTCGGGGCCCGTGCCTACCGGCGGCGCCTCAAGGCAGGGCGGATCTTGCCTGGCCTACCAGTAGTGCCGCCTGCCTCCGACCGCGTGTCCCAGGGAGCCGAGAAGGAAGAAGATGGCTCCGATGGCGACGAGGATGATGCCGATCGTCCACAAGATCGCGATGTTCGCGACGAAACCGATGATGAGCAAGATAACGCCTAGGATGATCATGATCACGCCCCTTGGCTTCCCATTCCTCGTTCAGCTCTTTCCGCCCGGTCGGGCTCCGCAGTCGTTCAAGTCGTGAGCAGGCGGTTGAAGAACGACCGATAGTGGCGCAGGGCCATGCGCAGGCCTTCGGTGTCCACCTGCTCGCCCCGGCTCCACTGTTCTTCGAGCTCCTTTTTGCGCTCGGCGAACGTCGCGGCCAGGGTCTGCATGACGTCCGCGACCAAGGCGTCAGCGGAGTGCACGGCCTCGCGCGGATCGTCCACGAACTTGCTCTGGGTCTCTTCCCAGCGCGAGCGGAAGCCTTCCTCGTCCTCTGTGCTGAGGAGCCGGGTGACTTCCTCCTCGGCCGGTACGCCTTTTCCGGTCTCCTCCCTGCCGGTCTCCTCCCTGCCGGTCTCGTCGGTCTCGTCGTGTTCGTTCGACGGAATGGGGGTGCTCTCGCCGGGAAATGCAGGAGCCTCGGTCCGGGTTTCTGCAGTTTCGTCCTGTGACCGGTCGGAACGGTCGGAGGTCTGGGCGAGATCCTCCGTCGACAGTCCGCTCGATCGGTCGGATGTGCGGTCGCTCTCCATGTCTGCTCCGTCCCTGGCCGCACGGGCGGCCCGCATCCAACGATGGTGAGTTCGGTCAGGCGCGGGCGTGCCGGGCTTGGCCGCCGTCGGAGAGCAACTCGTCGAACAGGGCGCGGTAGTGCACCATGGCGCCCCGTAGCTGCTCGGTGGTCGCGCTGTGCTCAGCGCTGCGTGCGTCGATTTCGTGGGCCGCGCGGTAGTGCTCCAGCGTGCGCCCGTGTTCGACGGAGAGGTCCTTGACCTGTTGCTCGAAGCCCTCGGTGGGATAGCCGCGCTCGTGCATCAGGGAGGTCACCAGGTGGTCCGCGTCGTGCACCGCGTCCTCGGGCCGGTCCACGAACTCTTGCTGGACATGGTTCCAGTCCCGGCTGTACCGGTCTCGGGCGCCACTGTCCAAGGGCTTGATGTCAAGCGAGTCGTGGTGCTTCTCGCGTGCCCTGAGCTCCTGTTCGCCGGCCTTGCGACTGTCGGCGTCCTCGACCGTCCGCTCGTACTCCGGGCCGAAACGCTCGCGCAGACGGCGACGGCGGGCAATGAGGAAGCCCGCCACTGCGATCAGTGCAAGCACGACCACGACGGGGATGATGATCGCCAGAAGTGTCCCAGTCGACATCAGACCGAACCTCTCCCTCGATACGCCATTTGCGCCTATTTTAGCTTTTTGTCTTAATGTGCGCGAAAGGTGCGTTGGGGTGTGGCGATGGGGCGGAGGGTGTCGCCCTTGGTCGCGGCGTACGACGACGTGCGGCCCGGCGGCCAGGCGTAGTAGGTGCGGATCGGAGCGGGCGCGTGGCCAATATCTGGCCAGGGGGGCCGGTCCGTGTGGCTCAGGCCCAACACTTCGGCGCGCCCCCTCTTGGGGTAATGCCCGTTGGAAAGCATTATTCGAACGTATGTTTCATTCGGGGCAGCCGCCCGCACTTCTCACCATTGAGCGGCCGCCCCGTCCCGCCGCCGGTCACCTCCAAGCACCCGGCCGCGGGAGTCTTCAATCGGCCTGCGTTTCCCGAGGGAGCGGCGCGGCCAACTCGTGCCGACGCGAACGCCGTTGCGGAACTCGCCGCTGTAGACGTGCCGGTGCTCGTCATAGTGGCCGGCCGGCAGGGTGCACCGCGGCGCGCCCTCGAGCTGTCGGATGAAGCAGATGATGGGGCTGAGTCCCCTGGAGAGCTCATCGCGCGCCGCGTCGATGGCTGTGTCCCGGGCGTGCAAGTCACGCGTGCGCGGGGTGATGCTGTCCATCTGTGCCTGGACCTTGGGCGGCAACCGTCGGATCTCGGACCGTAGTTCCAGGCTGAGCTGCTCCCTGGCCCTGGGGCCCGGACGGTCCTGGTACGCCGAGAAGGCGTCCGCCAGGAGGGCGGGGATTCTGTCCGGAGCGTCGAGAGCACGGGGCTGGGCAGTGGGCATGGCGCCTCCCCAGGGCTAGTCCGCTCGTCATCGAGTGGTGGTCGTTGCCGCGTGCTCTCCAGTGGGAGGGCATTCAGCGGAGGGACGGCAGCGCCCTCCCCGAGTGATCGATGACGTTGCCGTTGGAGCAGTTGTTTGCGTGGTCGCCCACCCAGTCGCCGAGCACTGGCACGACGGCGACCTCTTGCAGGCAGACGGCCGCTGCGGTGAAGTTCCAGTTGTTCGCGGCATTCACGCCGCCGCCGAAGTTGCTGTCATTGTCGGCGTGGGCCGGAGCGGCCAGGGCGATGCTGCCGAGGACGAGCCCCGCGAGAGCGATGATCTTCTTCATGGCCTGTCAACGAAGATCACGTGAAAGCGTCACCACGGCCTGACGTGTGGTCATTGTTTGGCCACACGGATCCGGACATGACGAAGGCCCGGTCTGCTTTCGCAGGCCGGGCCTTGATCATTCAGGGTGAGTGACGGGACTTGAACCCGCGGCCACCTGGACCACAACCAGGTGCTCTACCAACTGAGCTACACCCACCATGTCCGGTCGTTTTTCTTTCTTCCGACCGGCCGAGAAAAAGTGTACAGGGTCCGAAGGGGTGCTCGCGCACACCTTTTCCGGACCCCGTACACAGGGGGCGGAAATGTGGTGCGAGGCGCTATTCCGCGGGCAGCACGTGCTTGGCCGCGATCTTCTTCGCCGTGTCGGAGTCCGGCCCCGGCTGCGGGACGAAGACCGCCTCGCGGTAGTAGCGCAGCTCGACGATGGAGTCGCGGATGTCGGCGAGCGCGCGGTGGTTGCCGTTCTTGTCCGGACTGTTGAAGTACGCCCTCGGGTACCAGCGGCGGGCCAGTTCCTTGACCGAGGACACATCGACGATCCGGTAGTGGAGGTAGTCCTCCAGCGTCGGCATGTCCCGCAGCAGGAATCCGCGGTCGGTGCCGACCGAGTTCCCGCACAGGGGCGCCTTGCCCGGTTCCTTGACGTGCTCGCGTACGTACGCGAGGACCTGCTCCTCGGCGTCGGCCAGTGTCGTGCCGCCCGCGAGCTCGTCGAGGAGGCCCGAGGCGGTGTGCATCTGCCGCACCACCTCGGGCATGGTCTCCAGGGCCTCGGCCGGCGGGCGGATCACGATGTCCACGCCGTCGCCGAGTACGTTCAGCTCAGAGTCGGTGACCAGTGCGGCCACCTCGATGAGCGCGTCATTCGCCAGCGAGAGCCCGGTCATCTCGCAGTCGATCCACACCATGCGATCGTTCATGCGCCTTACCCTACGGCGCACTCCTCTGCCCGGGCAGACTCGCGCGCCCCGCCGCGTATGCGTCCGAGCTCGGTTTGCCCGGATCTGTCGGCAGTGAGGCGGTGGGTCCCGGATAGGTTCCGGCCGCCGCGGTACGCCGTGCCTGGGCCGGGACCGGGGTCTCCGGTCCCGGCGCCGCCGCGATCTCCACCGGCTTCTCCGGCTGCGGCCTGCGCGCCCGGTAAGCCGCGCGGTACGCGGCCGGGGACGAGCCGAGCTGGCGCCGGAAGTGCCCGCGCAGGGCGACCGGCGAACGGAAGCCGCAGCGCCCGGCGACCTCGTCGACCGAGTAGTCGGAGGTCTCCAGGAGCCGCTGGGCCTGCAGCACGCGCTGGGTGATCAGCCACTGCAGGGGAGCGCTCCCGGTCAGGGAGCGGAACCGGCGGTCGAAGGTGCGGCGGCTCATGTAGGCGCGCGCGGCGAGGGTCTCCACGTCGAACTGCTCGTGGAGGTGCTCCAGCGCCCAGGAGACGACCTCGGCCAGCGGGTCGGCGCCGATTTCCTCAGGTAAAGACCTGTCGAGGTAGCGCTCCTGGCCGCCGCTGCGGCGCGGCGGGACCACCAGGCGTCGGGCGAGCGCTCCGGCCGCCTCGTTGCCGTGGTCCGTGCGCACGATGTGCAGGCACAGGTCGATACCGGCCGCGGTCCCGGCGCTCGTCAGGACGTCACCGTCGTCCACGAAGAGCTCGCGCGGGTCCACGTGCACCGACGGGTAGCGCTTGGCCAGCGTCGGCGCGTACATCCAGTGGGTGGTCGCCGGGCGGCCGTCGAGCAGGCCGGCCGCGGCGAGCACGAAGGCGCCGGTGCACAGGCCTACGATGCGCGCGCCTTCCTCGTGCGCGCGGCGCAGCGCGTCGAGCGCCTCCTCCGGGGGCGGCGACGTGATCGACCGCCACGCGGGCACGACGACGGTGCCCGCCCGCGAGATCGCGTCGAGCCCGTGGGGTGCGGTGAGTTCGAGGCCGCCCGTCGTGCGCAGCGGGCCCTCCTCGCCGGCGGACACCAGCAGCCGGTAACGCGGAACCCCTGCGTCCTGGCGGTCGATGCCGAACACGGAGAGCGGAATGGAACTTTCGAAGATGGGTCCGCCGCTGAACAGCAGCACCGCGACTATTTCCCGGCGCCGTCGCCCGGAAAGCTTCCGAGCTGCGGCCTCCGGCGCAGCAGTGGAGTCGTGGCTCATCCCGCTAAGCCCCCCTCGGTGGTCGCGTCGCCCTTTGTGGTGTGACGGGCTTGTCGCTCCAGCACGTTTCCCCTCGGTCCTGCAGAGTCCCCCGCCGATGGACAGTCATGATCGAATCTACTGCGTCCGGCAGTCCCGTCGTGACCAGTTGAGGATCCGGCACATTGTCGACATGGCAACTTGGCGTGAAGCATTCGATCACGAAGCGTGGCACTCAGGGGCGTTGCAGGGAAGTGCGCCTCAACTCAGTGGCCGGTCCCCGTAGGGTGCAAGCGCCTTCTGCGGTCCTTTCATGCCTGGTGGCACGGGGGTTGGAGGCGGGTGACGGCAAGAAATGCACGGCCAGGCGAAGTTGGCTGAAAATATACGCGGTAGTGCGCGGGAATCAGTCAGCCCCCCGGCGCACATCATCCTGTACGGCGACCGCCCCTGCGCGCCCCCGGCACCGTCCTCCCGCGCCCGCCCCGGTGGCGGCAGGACCGTACCGGAGCCGGCCGCGCCGCGCCCCGCTCGGACTGGCGCAGAAGCACTCGGCAGACCCCCGTCACCGCGGCCAGGCCGAGCGCCGCACCCATCGCCCCGGCCAGCGAGATCCCGTACCCCACCAGGACAACCGGTACCAGGACGCAGCTGAACGCGGCCCAGCGGACTACGTCGCTCACCGTGTCCGGTCCGGACGGCTCCGTGGTCTCCCGCCGCCCCTCGGGCGGCCGCTGCTCGCTCCGGGCGTCGGCGGACGGGTACACGATGGACGGTCCGGGCACGGCGCGCTCCCTGTTGCTGTGGGTACGCACGTTCAACGCGTGGTTGTCCGGCCGGTCACTCGGCCGAACCGGGGGTGCTCGAACCGTACCCAAACCGTCTGTACGAGGCAGCAACCATTGCCATACGGGCGCGGCCTCGTGCATGCTCCCCTGAACGCCGCGGAGCGTGCGCTTCACCGGGCAGACGACTCTGGGCAGAGGAGGGGTGTCGCCGTACCCTTGGGGGTATGGGGTTGGGAAGATGATTCCCGGACACAGCTCCGCCGCTCCCTGTCGTCCCTCCACCGAGGATCCGCCGAGGATCCAGAGGATCTATCGCCGAGACACCCATGGCCGGTCACGAATTCCCTGAACCCGCGGACCGCAAGCGGCAGGTCGCCGATCCCACGGCGACCCCCCAGGCGGCGGAAGAAACACGTCAGTCCTGCGATCCCGCCTTCAAGCACGGAGTGGTCGTCGGCTTCGACGGCTCGACCTCCAGCGAGCGGGCCCTCGCCTACGCCATCGGCATGGCACACCGTTCGGGCTCCGGCCTGATCATCGTCCACGTCGCCAACCGGCTGCCCACCACGGTGTGGGCGGGCTGCGAGCCGCCGGTCTTCGTCGATGTGCCGGACCACCGCACCGAGGTGCTCGGGCTCGAACTCGCGTGTGCGGAGTATCTGTCCGAGGTGCCCTGGATTCTCGTCGAGCGCGGCGGCGACATCTGCCACGAACTCGAAGAGGTGGGCCGGGAGTACGAGGCCGACGCGATCGTCGTCGGCTCCACGCACGGGATTGTCGGCCGGATCTTCGGCTCGGTCGCGGGACGGCTCGCGCGGCGCGCCAGGCGCCCGGTCATAGTCATCCCGTAACTCCCTTGAGCCCCAGGTGAGATGGGCGAATCCTACTCGCGCGTAGAGGTGCTTTGTGCCTTTGTGAAGGGTACATACCGGTCGCTGGGCCATCGCAGGGCCCAGTACCGCGCGCAGCACAACTGCACCCGCACGAAGGGAGCCCGCCGTGGACAAAGACGTCTCCGCGGGAAGCACGACCTCCACTCTCGGCCATCTCGCCCTGGGACTCACCCTGTTGGCCTTCGGCCTCGGTCACACCGAAGTGATCGGCGGCGTGACGGCCGCGAACGCCGTATCCCTCGCGACGTACGTCGGTGGCATCGCCCTGTTCGTCGCCGGTCTGCTCGCCTATCGCGCCAGTGACGCCTCGACGGGTACGGCCTTCGCCGCGCTCGGCGCGTTCTGGTTCACCTGGGGCGTCACGGCAGGCGATCCCATGTCGGCCAACGCGCAGGGGCTGTTCCTGCTGCTCTTCGCGCTGCTCGCCCTGAGCCTGACCCTCGGGGCCGCCGGCTCCGGGACTCTCGTGCGCGCGGCGTACGGGGCACTGTGCGTGGCCCTGCTGTTGCTCGCCGTGGCCGCGTTCGGTGACACGGCCGGGCTCGCCAAGGCCGGCGGCTGGTTCGCCGCGGTGGGCGGGCTGCTCGCCTGGTACGCGGCGACGGCAGCGCTGGGCGGACTGCCGACGGCCCTGCCGGGGCGCGCTGCCGGCCGGGGGGTGACGGCCACCGGCTGACAGCTGCGGGCCGGGGGAATGGGCGCCCCCGGCCCCCCATAAAGAACGGGTCCCTGTGCGCTTGGTGGCGCGCATGGGGACCCGTTCTTCTTTACTCGCAGCTTCTGTACTCGTACTGCGGGGGCTGCCTACTCCACCGTGACCGACTTCGCCAGGTTCCTCGGCTTGTCGATGTCGCGGCCCAGGGCCAATGCCGTGTGGTAGGCGAGGAGTTGGAGCGGGATGCCCATGAGGATCGGGTCGAGTTCGTCCTCGTTCTTCGGGACGACGATCGTGCGGTCGGCCTTCTCCTGCTCCTGGTGCGCGACCGCGAGGATGCGGCCGGAACGGGCCTTGATCTCCTCCAGGGCGGCGCGGTTCTTCTCCAGGAGGTCGTCGTCCGGGACGATCGCGACCGTGGGGAGCGCCGGCTCGATCAGGGCGAGCGGGCCGTGCTTCAGCTCGGAGGCGGGATAGGCCTCGGCGTGGATGTACGAGACCTCCTTGAGCTTGAGCGAGGCCTCGCGGGCGACGGGGTAGCCACGGACCCGGCCGATGAACATCATCGAGCGGGCGTCGGCGTACTCCTCGGCGATCTTCTTGATCTGCTCTTCCTGCTCCAGGATCTGCGTGATCTGCCCGGGCAGCTTGCGCAGGCCCTCGATGATCCGCTTGCCGTCGGCGACGGACAGGTCGCGGATGCGGCCGAGGTGGAGGGCGAGGAGCGCGAAGGCGACCGTGGTGTTCGTGAAGCACTTGGTCGACACGACGCAGACCTCGGGGCCCGCGTGGACGTACACACCGGCGTCCGACTCGCGGGCGATCGCCGAGCCGACGACGTTCACGACGCCGAAGACGCGGGCGCCCTTGCGCTTCAGCTCCTGCACGGCGGCGAGGACGTCGTACGTCTCGCCGGACTGGGAGACGGCGATGTACAGGGTGTCGGGGTCGACGACCGGGTTGCGGTAGCGGAACTCGGAGGCCGGCTCGGCGTCCGCGGGGATGCGCGCCAGCTCCTCGATCATCTGCGCGCCGATCAGGCCCGCGTGGTACGAGGTGCCGCAGCCGAGGATCTTCACGCGGCGCACGCTGCGCGCCTCGCGGGCATCGAGGTTGAGGCCGCCCAGGTGCACGGCGGAGAAGCGCTCGTCGATGCGGCCGCGCAGGACGCGGTCGACGGCCTCCGGCTGCTCGAAGATCTCCTTGTGCATGTACGTGTCGTGGCCGCCCATGTCGTACGAGGCGGCCTCCCACTCGACGGTGGTCGGGGACGCGGTCGTGCGCGTGCCCTCCGTCGTGTAGGTGCGGAAGTCGTCGGCCTTGAGGGTGGCCATCTCGCCGTCGTCGAGGGTGACGATCTGGCGGGTGTGGGCGACCAGGGCGGCGATGTCCGAGGCGACGAACATCTCCTTCTCGCCGATGCCGAGGACGACCGGGGAGCCGTTGCGGGCCACCACGATGCGGTCGGGGAAGTCGGCGTGCAGGACGGCGATGCCGTACGTGCCCTCGATCAGCCGGAGCGCCTCGCGGACCTTGTCCTCGAGCTTCTCGGCGGGGGAGCGGGCGATGAGGTGGGTGAGGACCTCGGTGTCCGTCTCGGAGAGGAAGGTGACGCCCTCGGCGGTCAGCTTGGCGCGCAGGTCCGCGGCGTTGTCGACGATGCCGTTGTGGACGACGGCGACCTTGTTGTCCGCGGACATGTGGGGGTGCGCGTTCTCGTCGGACGGTGCGCCGTGGGTGGCCCAGCGGGTGTGGGCGATGCCCGTGGTGCCCTTGAAGCGGGCGGGCACCTTGGCCTCCAGGTCACGCACGCGGCCCTTGGCCTTCACCATTTTCAGGCCACTGGCCTTCGGGCTGGTGATGACGACGCCCGCGGAGTCGTAGCCGCGGTACTCCAGGCGCTGCAGCCCCTCGAGCAGCAGCGGTGCCACGTCACGCTTACCGATGTAACCGACAATTCCGCACATATGTGTACTGATCCCCTCTAGCCGTAGACGATGCGCCGAAGCTGCCGCAGGGACAGCTCGGGCGGCGCGACCGCGCGGTACTTCAGGTCCGCCGAGATCCGTTCGAAGATCTCCGCGTTCACCAGGCCCTGACCCTGGAGCTCGCGGTGGCGGCGACGGACGAACCCTTCGGTCGTCTCGTCGAAGTAGGCGAGCACGTCCTGGATCACCCGCAGTGCCTCGCCCCGGTTCAGGGGCGAACTGCGCGTCAGGTGATCAACAAGTTCGTCGTGCACCTGGATGATCCTGGAGGAAGAGGGGGCCGTTCGCAAGAATTCTGCCCGATATCGGGCAAGCGTGCGACATCCGGCGCGGGTGTCGGGGCTCTTGGGACAGCTGTGGTCAAGGTTTGAGGGGCGCCATGCCGCTTGTTCGCGTTGCGTTCACGTGGCGTATCCGGCCGGGATGAGTGACCCGAGCAACTTTTCGGGTCATGGACATTCCCCGCATGGGCGTACCCGAGCAGCTCGCCGACCGGAGCCTGGCCGAGCAGCACGAGTACCTGCGCAGCAAGTTCTCCCGCCGCACGATGATGCGCGGCGGCGCCGTCACCCTCGGCGCGATCGCGGGCGGCGCCTTCGTGCCGGGCGCGGCGAGCGCCGCCGTACCCACGCAGACCGGGCGGACCCCCGGCGACGTACCCGCCGCCGAGAAGATCGACGGCGCGCTCGTCGCGCCCTTCGCCCGCCACCTCGCCTACGGCGCCGACGCCCGTACCGAGATGACCGTCTCCTGGCAGGTCCCGGTCGCCGTCAGGAACCCGTACATCCGCGTCGGCGTCCACCCCTGGGACCTGTCGCGGAAGATAGAGGCCGAGGCCCGGCCGCTCTACACCCCGGCCGGGGTCGGCACCGGCGCCGACCACACCCAGCACTACCTCCACGCCCAGCTGACCCGGCTGCGCCCCGGCACCACGTACTACTACGGCGTCGGCCACGACGGCTTCGACCCGGCGTCCGCGCACCTGGCCGGCACGCTCGGCACGTTCAGGACGGCGCCCTCGCACCGCGAGCCGTTCACCTTCACGGCCTTCGGCGACCAGGGCGTCAGCTACCACGCCCTGGCCAACGACAGCCTGATCCTGGCGCAGAACCCGTCGTTCCACCTGCACGCCGGAGACATCGCCTACGCCGACCCGTCGGGTTCGGGCCAGACGAGCGACACCTTCGACGCCCGGACCTGGGACCAGTTCCTCGCCCAGACGGAGTCCGTCGCCAAGCAGGTGCCGTGGATGGTCGCGTACGGCAACCACGACATGGAGGCCTGGTACGCGCCGCACGGCTACGGCAGCCAGCAGGCCCGCTTCACCCTGCCGGACAACGGCCCGGACGCGAAGAACCTGCCGGGCGTCTACTCCTTCGTGCACGGCAACACGGCGGTCATCTCGCTCGACGCGAACGACGTGTCCTGGGAGATCCCGGCCAACCTCGGCCTGTCCGGCGGCACCCAGACCACGTGGTTCGAGCGGCAGCTGAAGAAGTTCCGCGCCGACCGCGACATCGACTTCATCGTGGTCTTCTTCCACCACTGCGCGTACTGCACCGCCACGAGCCACGCCTCCGAGGGCGGCGTGCGCAAGGAGTGGGTGCCGCTGTTCGAGAAGTACACCGTCGACCTCGTCATCAACGGACACAACCACGTCTACGAGCGCACCGACGTGCTCAAGGGCGACCGGGTCACGAAGGAGCTGCCGATCGGCGGCACGGCGTACCCCGAGACCGACGGCATCGTGTACGTCACCGCGGGCGCGGCGGGCAGGAGCCTCTACGCGTTCCCGGTCGACGACACGTACGAGGGGCACGAGAAGGAGATCGACCCGTTCACGTCGTTCGTCGTCCAGCCCGACGGCAGCAAGAAGGACGTGACCGTCGACTGGTCGCGCGTGCGCTACACGAACTACTCGTTCCTGCGGGTCGACGTGGAGCCGGCGCCGGCGGGCCACACGGCGAAGCTGACGGTGCGGGGCCTCGCGGAGACCGGCGAGGAGATCGACCGGTTCGTCATCGCGCGCAAGGTGCGGCGCGGCTGAGCCACCCTGTCGGGCCCGCTTCCTTCTTCGCGGAGGGGCGGGCCCTTCGCTACATCCTCCTCAGCACCGCGCTCTTCGCCGCGCTGAACTCCTCGTCCGTCAGCACCCCGGCCCGGTGCAGCTCGCCCAGCTCGCGCAGGCGCCGCAGCAGCGCGTCGTGGTCCGGCTCCGGCCGGGGCGCCGGGGGCGCCGGGGGCGTCGGGGACGCCAGGGCGGCGAGGGCCGGGGCGATTGCGGGCTCCGGGTCCGGCGGCGCGCTCGGGTGCGGCAGCCGTGCCTGGACCGCCGCGGCGACCAGCGCCATCAGCGGATCCTTCTTGAAGCCCCACAATTCCACCGAGTTCGGGTCGTACTTGGCCGGAGCCTTCGTCGGTGAGCTGCGCACGGTGAAGCGCAGGGCCCCGTTCTCCAGGCCGGCCGCCGGCTGCCACCCGACCGCCGCTATGTCGGCGAGGGGGAGGAGCCGGGTGCCGGCGGCGGCCTTCCCATCCTCCGTCTTCCAGTTCCACTCCAGGCGCACCTGCTCGCCGTCGAAGCCCGCCGTGCCGTCGCCCGCCGAGACGGAGAGCGGCACCGAGGGTCCCGGGAGCAGATAGGACGCGCAGGCGGTGGACGGGACCTGGTCCAGCAGGAGCGCGCCCCGGACTTCGTCCACGAGGTACTCCGCGACCCCGTAGCGGTCGGCGTCCACGGTCAGCCGGTACGGGTCGGACGCGTCCGTCAGCTTGCCGCCCGTCGCCTGGAGCAGGGGGTCGGCGCCGTCACGCAGTCGC
Source organism: Streptomyces sp. NPDC045026 (assembly GCF_056432625.1). Lineage (NCBI taxonomy): Bacteria > Bacillati > Actinomycetota > Actinomycetes > Kitasatosporales > Streptomycetaceae > Streptomyces > Streptomyces sp. NPDC045026. The sequence goes on along the minus strand of NZ_JBWKIS010000007.1, from coordinate 342,432 downwards.
AGCCTCAATCGGCCCGACTTCTTGCCCTGTTCGAAGGACACGGACGCCAACGCGGCCAGCGGTACGACGAGTTCACCCAGCGTTCTGCGCAGCAGCCCGACGTTCTTGTCCCGGCCGGGCACGAGCCGCAGGGCGTCACCGTCGAAGGTCCACGTCCCGTCGCGCTGGATGATTTCCGCCATGCCGGGATTCTGTCATCCACCCCGCGAGAATTGGTCTACACCCTTGACCCGCTCATGGGGCGGACGGTACCCATGGTGACTGTTCGGCTGCACAGATGTGAAACCCCCCCGCGATCCACGACCTCGTCGCTCGTCGAAGGGACCGTTTGTGAGACAGCAACACAGGCAGCGCCGCAGGACCGCCCGGCTGTTCGGGTCACTGCTGCTCGTCGCGGCCGCGGGGGTGTCAGCCGTCGGCGCCGCCCCGTCACAGGGCGCGGGATCCGCCGCCGCAACCCCGCTGGGCCAGGTAGTGCCCGCTCCGGCCTCGGTGGCCGCCGGCGGGCCGGCGTACGAGATCACCTCGAAGACGCGGATCCGTGTCGAGAAGGACTCGAAGGAGGCGCAGCGCGTCGCCGGCTATCTGGCGGATGTGCTCAGGCCCTCCACCGGCTACCGACTGCCGGTCACGGGCCAGGGCGGTCGCGACGGCATCCGGCTCGAACTCAGCGACAGGGCGAAGGACTTGGGGGACGAGGGATACCGGCTCGTGTCCGGCCGCGGCTCCGTCACCATCACCGCCCACAGGGCCGCGGGCCTCTTCCACGGCGTGCAGACCCTGCGCCAGCAGCTGCCCGCCGACGTGGAGAAGAGCAGCAGGCAGGCCGGGCCGTGGCTGGTCGCGGGCGGCACGATCGAGGACAGCCCCCGCTACGGCTACCGCGGCGCGATGCTCGACGTCTCCCGCCACTTCTTCGGCGTCGACAAGGTCAAGCGCTACATCGACGAACTCGCCCTGTACAAGATCAACAAACTGCATCTGCACCTGAGCGACGACCAGGGGTGGCGCATCGCCATCGACTCCTGGCCGAAGCTGGCCACCTACGGCGGGTCCACGCAGGTCGGTGGCGGACAGGGCGGTTACTACACCAAGGCCCAGTACAAGGAGATCGTCCAGTACGCCGCCTCGCGGTATCTGGAGGTCATCCCCGAGATCGACATGCCGAGCCACACGAACGCGGCGCTCGCCTCGTACGCGGAGCTGAACTGCGACGGTGTCGCGCCGCCGCTCTACACCGGCACCGACGTCGGCTTCAGCTCGCTGTGCGTCAACAAGGCCGTCACGTACGACTTCGTCGACGACGTGATCCGGGAGATCGCCGCGATCACGCCCGGCAAGTACCTCCACATCGGCGGGGACGAGGCGCACTCGACCAGCCCGGAGGACTACGTCACCTTCATGAACAAGGTGCAGCCGATCGTCGCCAAGTACGGCAAGACCGTGATGGGCTGGCACCAGATCACCGCCGCCACGCCCGCCAAGGGCGCCCTCGCCCAGTACTGGGGCACCGACGGCACCAGCGCCGCCGAGAAGGCGCAGGTCGCGAACGCCGCCAAGAACGGGACCGGGCTCGTCATCTCGCCCGCCGACCGTACGTACCTCGACATGAAGTACAACAAGGACACGCCGCTGGGTCTGGCGTGGGCCGGGTACGTGGAGGTGCAGCGTTCCTATGACTGGGATCCCGGTACCTACCTTCCGGGAGCGCCCGCTTCAGCCGTGAAGGGCGTCGAGGGGCCGATGTGGGCGGAGACGCTGTCGACCTCCGCGCACATCGAGTACATGGCCTTCCCGCGGCTTCCGGGCGTCGCCGAGCTCGGCTGGTCGCCCGCGGCCACGCACGACTGGGACGCGTACAAGGTGCGGCTCGCCGCGCAGGCGCCCCGCTGGGACGCGCTCGGCATCGGCTACTACAAGTCGCCGCAAGTGCCCTGGCCCGCCGGGTAGTTGAGTCATGAACAGGTGAAAGGGGCTCGGGAGGACCGTCTCCCGAGCCCCTTTCGGTCTGCAGGGGTACCGCACACGCCTACGCGATCGGGTTCTCCAGGTCACCGACCAGCTGCAGCGCGCCCGACGGGTCCGCCAGATCCACCATCTGCTCGTTGTTGCGCAGCTGGAGCCGGTTCAGCGCGGACAGCGCGAAGCTCGGGGCGAACATGTCGAACCGGGCGAACTTCTCCGCCAGTTGGGGCGCCGACCGCTGGTAGTCGCGCACGCAGTCGGCGACCGCGGCCCAGAACGTGTCCTCGTCCACGACGCCGTCCTCGACCAGGTTCGCCGCCAGGAAGCGGAAGAAGCAGTCGAAGACGTCCGTGAAGATGGACAGCAGCTTCATGTCGTCGGGGACCTCGGCGCGGATACGGTCCACCTTCGGCGGGAGCACCGCGTCCGTGTCCATCACCGCGATCTCCTCGGCGATGTCCTTGAAGATCGCCCGCTGCACCACGCCGCGCTCGTCCAGGACCAGGATGACGTTCTCGCCGTGCGGCATGAACACCAGGTCGTAGGCGTAGAAGCTGTGGAGCAGGGGGGTGAGGTAGGACTTCAGGTACGGCTTCAGCCACTGACTCGGCGTCAGGCCCGAGCGCTCGATCAGGGCCCCGGCGAAGGAGCGGCCCTCGCGGTCCACGTGCAGCAGCGACGCCATCGTGGCGAGCCGCTCGCCGTCCTGCAGCGTCGGCACCGGCGACTCGCGCCACAGCGCCGCCAGCATCTTGCGGTACGGCGAGTAGCGGTCGGTGGCCGCCTCGTACTCCAGGTGCCGGTAGCCGACGGCCGCGCGCTCACGGATGACGGTGAGCCCCGTGCCCTTCAGCACCTCGTCGTTCTCGATGAGCCCGGCGAGCCAGTCATTGATCGCCGGGGTCGCCTCCATGTACGCCGCCGAAAGGCCGCGCATGAAGCCCATGTTGATGACCGACAGCGCCGTCTTGACGTAGTGCTTCGACGGGGACGTCGCGTTGAAGAACGTACGGATCGACTGCTGCGCCAGATACTCGTCGTCGCCCTCGCCGAGGAGCACCAGGTGCCGCTGCGCGACCTCGGCCGCGAAGGTGACGGACAGCTTGTTCCACCACTGCCAGGGGTGGACCGGGATCAGCAGGTAGCCGGCCGGGTCGAGGCCCTGGTCGCGCAGGATGCCGTCGAAGCGGGCAAGGGTCTCCTCGCCCAGCTCGGCACAGAGCAGCGACTCGTAGTCCAGGCCGACGCCCGCCGTGAACGCGGCCCGCTCGCGCGTCGCCGCCAGCCAGATCAGGCGTACGGGGCTCGCGGTCTCGGGGGCGTACGAGAGGTACTCGTGGACGCCGAAGCCGAGCCGGCCGTTGTTCGCGACGAAGCACGGGTGGCCCTCGGTCATGCCCGTCTCGATGTCCTGGAAGGAGCCGGACGCGGCCAGCTCCGCGGACGTCACGTCCGGCTTCGTCAGTTTGAAGCACGTACCGGAGAGCGTGGAGGAGATCTCCTCCAGGTAGACCGGCAGGATCGCGTCGCTCAGGCCGAGCGAGGTCTTCAGCTCGACGAAGAACTCCATTGCGCTGAGCGGGAGTTCACAGCCGTCGCGGTGGCGTGAGACGGAGTCCGCGGACACCTGCCAGTGGTCGAGGCGCAGGCGGCGGGCGGTGAAGCGGTACTCGGTCGCGCCGTCGTCGGAGCGCACGGCGTACCGGTCGTCACCCACCTCTCCCCCGAGGGGCTCGGGCGTGAGGAGGCGCTCGTGGGTGAACTCGGCGAGTGCCTTGCGGATGAGGAGGCGGTTGGCCTCGGCCCAGCGCTCGGGGGAGAGGTGGGCGACGGCGTCGGGGAGCGTCATACGGCGGCCACCTCCGCGGCGGCGAGGAACTGCTCGCGCGTGCAGAAGCTGAGCAGCGCCTGCTTCTCCGGCTTCTGGATGACGCGCTCGGGGACGAAGCCGACGGCCTCGTTCAGGGCGTGCACGGCCTTGTTGCGCACGTCGGGCTCGACGACGACGCGCCGGGCCGCCGGGTCGGCGAACAGGTACTCCATCACCGTGGTGATCACGGCGCGGGTGAAGCCGGGGATGCGGACGTCGCTGGGCGCCGTCAGGAAGTGCATGCCGACGTCGCCGGGCTCGGGCTCGTACAGGCCGACGAGTTCGACGTGCGCCGGGTCGTAGCGCTCCATGAGGAAGGCGGGCTCGCCGTCGTGGAGGCCTATGAACGCGTCGTGGTGCTCGGCGGCGGCTATCGCCATGTACTCGCGCTCCACGTCCTGCAGTTTCGCGTCCTGCATCAGCCAGAACGCGGCCTTGGGGTCGGTGACCCAGCGGTGCAGCAGCTCGGCGTCCGCGACGGGATCGAGGGGGCGGATGCCGAAGGTGCCGGTGGGGGTGCCGGTGGGGGTGCTCATGCGGCGAACTCCTGGAACGCGATGGTCTTTTCTACGGGGTAGTGCTCGGTGCCGAGCAGCTCACGGATGATGTACGCGTTGCGGTACGCGCCCATGCCCAGGTCGGGCGAGGTGATCGAGTGCGTGTGCACGCCGGCGTTCTGGACGAACACGCCGCGGCCCGTGGTGTCGACGGAGTAGTTGCGGGCGAGGTCGAAGCGGCCCCGGCTGTCCCAGTTGAGCCGGTCGCGGACCGGCTCCAGGAAGGCGGGCGTCTCGTACTTGTAGCCCGTGGCCAGGATCAGGCCGTCGGTGCGCAGCTCGAAGTCCTTGCCCTGCTCCTCCTGGCGCAGGCCGAGCGTGTACATACCGTTCTCGTAACTCGCGCTCTGTAGAGCCGAGTTGGTGAGCAGACGGGTGGGGACGGGGCCGGCCAGGTTCTTCTGGTAGAGGAGGTCGAAGATCTCGTTGATGAGGTCGCCGTCGATGCCCTTGAAGAGGTTCTTCTGCTGGCCCTCCAGGCGGTAGCGGGTCTCCTCGGGCAGCGCGTGGAAGTAGTCCACGTACTCGGGGGACGTCATCTCCAGCGTCAGCTTCGTGTATTCGAGGGGGAAGAAGCGCGGGGAGCGGGTGACCCAGTTGAGGCGGTAGCCGTGGACGTCGATCTCGCTGAGGAGGTCCAGGTAGATCTCCGCTGCGGACTGGCCGCTGCCGACGAGGGTGATCGAGTCCTTCTGCTGGAGCTCCTGCTTGTGCTGCAGATAGCGGGAGTTGTGGATCGCGTCGCCGCCGAGACCCCGGCAGGGCTCGGGGATGTGCGGCGGGGTGCCGGTGCCGAGGACGAGGCGCGGCGCACGGTAGGTCTCGCCGCCCTCGGTGCTCACGACGTACACCTCGGCGATCTCGTCGTACGAGACCCGCGTGACGGTCGTGCCGAAGCGGATGCTGGTGAGTTTCGCGGCGGCCCAGCGGCAGTAGTCGTTGTACTCGGTCCGCAGGGGATAGAAGTTCTCGCGGATGTAGAAGGAGTACAGCCGCCCCGATTCCTTGAGGTAGTTCAGGAAGGAGTACGGGGAGGTCGGGTCGGCGAGCGTGACCAGGTCCGACATGAACGGGGTCTGGAGGTGGGCGCCTTCGAGGAACATCCCCGAGTGCCACTCGAAGTCCGGCTTGGACTCCAGGAAGACACCGTTCAGTTCGGCTATCGGCTCGGTGAGGGCGGCCAGGCCGAGGTTGAAGGGGCCGAGGCCGATCCCGATGAAGTCGAGGGGATCAGGGGACTCAGGAAGCTTCGACAAGGTTCTCTCCCAGGTACTGCTCGGCGTGGCCGGCGATCAGATCGAGGACCGCGACGATGTCGTCGACGGTGGTCTCGGGGTTGAGCAGGGTGAACTTGAGGTAGTGGCGGCCGCCCACCTTGGTGCCCGCCACGATGGCGTCGCCGGAGGCGAACAGGGCCTTGCGGGCGTACAGGTTGGCGCGGTCGATCTCGGCGGGGTCGGTGACTCCGGCCGGGATGTGGCGGAAGACGAGGGTGGACAGCTGCGGCTCGACGACGACGTCGAACCGGGGGTCCGCGGCGAGCAGCTCCCAGGCCTTGCCCGCCAGGTCGCACACCTCGTCGAAGAGCTGCCCGACACCGTCGGCGCCCATCACGCGCAGCGTCATCCACAGCTTGAGCGCGTCGAAGCGGCGGGTCGTCTGGAGGGACTTGTCGACCTGGTTGGGGATGCGCTCGGTGACCATGCGGCGCGGGTTGAGGTAGTCGGCGTGGTACGTGGCGTGGCGCAGGGTGGCCGCGTCCCGGACGAGGACCGCGCTCGAACTCACGGGCTGGAAGAACGACTTGTGGTAGTCGACGGTGACGGAGTCGGCGCGCTCGATGCCGTCGAGGAGGTGCCGGTTCCTGACGGAGGCGAGGAGCCCGCAGCCGTACGCGGCGTCGACGTGCATCCAGGTGCCGTACCGGTCGCAGAGCTCGGCGATCTCGGGGAGCGGGTCGATGGAGCCGAAGTCGGTGGTCCCGGCGGTGGCGACGACCGCCATGGGTACGAGGCCCTCCTCGCGGCAGCGCTCCAGCTCACGCGCGAGGGCGACGGTCTGCATCCGCTTGTCGCGGTCGACGGGGATGGTGACCACGGCGTCGGGGCCGAGCCCGAGGAGCGTGGCGGACTTCTTGACGCTGAAGTGGCTGACCTCGGAGGCGAACACCCGCATTTTCGTGGGGTGTTCGGGGTTCTCGGACTTGGTCTCGTCGCGGGCGAGCAGCAGCGCCTGGAGGTTGGACTGGGAGCCGCCGGAGGTGAAGACGCCGTCGGCGGCGGGGCCGAGGCCGATGCGGCTAGTGGTCCAGTCGATGAGCTTGCGCTCGATGAGGGTGCCGCCGGCGGACTGGTCCCAGGTGTCGAGGGAGGAGTTGACCGCGGAGAGCACGGCCTCGCCGACCACGGCCGGGATGACGACCGGGCAGTTGAGGTGGGCGAGGTAGCGCGGGTGGTGGAAGTAGACGGCGTCGCGGAGGTAGACCTCTTCGAGCTCGTCCAGGGCGGCGGTCGTGTCGAGGAGCGGCGTGTCCAGGTCGACGGCGTCGATCCGGGGTGCGAGCTCGTCGACGGTGACCCCGGTGAACGGCCGCTCGGTGGCGGCGAGTTTGGCCGCCACCCGCTCGATTCCCTCGGTCACGGAACGGCGGTAGTGCTCCGCGGTCGTGTCGTTGAGCAGGTGCGAGCGCATGAACGGTCCTCCGGGTGGGGGCAGGAATGCGGGTGAGCGGGGAAGACGGGCGGCATGGGAAAGGGGCGAGGTCCCAGCACCTGACTTAGGTTAGCCTAACCTAAGTTGCGCTAGCGACCCCGCCCCTCTTCAGTGGCCGGAACCTGCTGCCGGTCAGCCCTCGGTGGCCGCCTCCTGGGCCTCGGCGACGCGCAGCCCGTCCTCGCTGAGCCCCTTGCGCCAGTAGCCGACGAACGTCACCGACCGCTTGTCGTAGGCGCGTTCGCGCACGAGGTGGCGGCGCAGTTCCTTCATGGTTCCGGACTCGCCCGCGAGCCAGGCGTACGGGCTCGACGCGTCCGGCAGTTCGGTGGCGCGGATCGCCTCCAGCGCGGACGGCGCTTTCTCGTCACGCACGAGCCAGGTGACGGTGACGTCGCCCGCGGTCGCGACGTCCGGGATGTCCTCGCGGTGCGGGACCTCCAGCCACACGTGCGCGGGCAGTCCCGGCGGCAGCCAGGCGAGGATGCCGAGTGCTGCGGGCAGGGCGGTCTCGTCGCCCCACATCAGGATGTGGTCGGCGCCCTCGTGGGGGCGGCAGCGTACGGCGGTGTTGTCGGCGACGGCCGGGCCGAGGACCGTCACGCGGTCACCGGGCTCCGCCGCCTCGGCCCAGACGCAGGCGGGGCCCGCGCCGCCGGGGCCGTCGTGGTGCAGGACGAAGTCGATGTCGATCTCGCCGGGTTCGCCGGGCGTGCGGCGCTGCCCGCTGACCGTGTAGGAGCGCATCGCGGCGCGCACGTCGTCCGGGAGCGCCCGGTACGCGGCGTGCCAGGCGCGGCCGTCGTCACCCGGCTCGGCGGGCGGCAGGACAGGAGCGTCCTGGCCCGGCCGCGGCAGGAACAGCGACAGGCTCTGGTCGCGGCCTCCGGCATGGAAGTCCACGAGGCCGGGCCCGGTGAACGTGACGCGCTGCAACGACGGACCGAGCCGCCGCGTCCGCGCTACCTGGAGGTCGAAGAATCGGAAGGGTGCGATCGCGGGGGACTCGGTCGTCGTCATGTGTGTCAGCCGACCTTCTTCGCCTTCTCGATCGCCTCGGCGAGGTCCTCGAGGATCGGGGCGCACTTGGCGTACGAGTAGATGGGCTCGGTGACGCGCGGGATGACCTGGCCGGCCTTGACGGCGGGCAGCTTCTTCCAGGTCGCCTTGTCGAGGTCGGCGGGCTGGATGGTGGCCGTGCGGTTGTCCATCATGATGACGTCGGCCGGGTACTTGTCGATGTTCTCCCAGCTCAGGTTCTCGAACCAGCCGCCGGACGCCTTCTTCGCCTTTTCCGAGGGCTCGACGAAGTTCACGCCGAGCGACTTGAAGTACTCCAGGTCGGCGGAGAGGTTCGTCCCGGAGACGTAGAAGATGTCCTGGCTCGCGGAGCCGACGAGGACCCTGATGTCGGGGTGCGCCTTGGCGGCCTTGCGCAGGCGTGCGGCAGCGGCCTCGAAGCGCTGCTTGGCCTTGACGACCTTGTCGGCCTTCACGTCGGCGCCGAGCGATTCGGCGAGCTCGAGCAGGCGCTGGAGCGGCTGAGTCATCTGGCGGTCGTAGACGGAGATGCCGACGGCCGGGGCCAGCTTGAGGATCTTGTCCTTCGATTCCAGCGGGACGGACCAGAGGGTGCCGGCGGTGTCGTACACGGTGGTGACGAGGAGGTCCGGGGCGAGGCTCGCGTACTTCTCGATGTTGAAGCGGCCCCACTCGTTGCCGATGATCGTCACCTTGTCGACGTCGATGTCGCCGGCCTGGACGTCGGCCTTGCCGGTCGAGGTCTTCGTCGGGCCGAAGACGCCCTTGCACTCGATGCCGTAGTCCCACAGGGCGGCGGCGACGCTGGTGAACGCGACGACGTTCGCCGGGACCTTGTCGGCCTTCGCGGTCGTGCCGCGGTCGTCCTTGAAGGACCAGGGGCCGGACTTGGCGCTGCCCGACTTGGCGCCCGAGCCGCTGTCTTTGGAATCGCTGCCACAGGCGGCGAGCGCGGCGGTGAGGCCGAGGGCGCCGCCCGCGGCGAGGATGCCGCGACGGGAAGGGGTGGTGAGACGGGCATGGGGCATGACAGTGGCTGCTTTCGTGACGTACGGAGGGCCGCTGGCCGGGTTCTGGCTTAGGTTAACCTAACCTAAGCTGTTGTCCAGAGGGTCCCCGTCGCAGCCTGCTCGGGCAGCCGCCGAGGCGGCAGCCGCCCGAGTCCGCGCGCAGTGCCCTCTCAGCCCGTCAGGCCCAACTCCCGCGCGATCAGCATCCGCTGCACCTCGCTCGTGCCCTCGCCGATCTCGAGGATCTTGGAGTCGCGCCACATGCGGGCCACCGGGTACTCGTTCATGAAGCCGTAGCCGCCGTGGACCTGCGTGGCCTCGCGCGCGTTGTCGACGGCGATCGTGGAGGAGTAGAGCTTCGCGATCGCCGCCTCCTTCTTGAAGGGCTCGCCCGCGACGAGACGGGACGCGGCGTCGCGCCAGCCGACGCGGGCCATGTGGGCCTTCATCTCCATGTCGGCGATCTTGAACTGGATCGCCTGGTTGGCGCCGATCGGGCGGCCGAACGCGTGCCGTTCCCTGGCGTACTTGACCGACTCGTCTACGCAGCCCTGCGCGAGCCCCGTGGCGAGCGCGGCGATGGCGATGCGGCCCTCGTCCAGGATGCGCAGGAACTGGGCGTAGCCGCGGCCCTGTTCGCCGAGCAGGTTCGCCGCCGGGACGCGCACGTCGGCGAAGGACAGCTCGCGGGTGTCGGAGGCGTTCCAGCCGACCTTCGAGTACGGGGCCGCGACCGTGAAGCCCGGGGTGCCGGACGGCACGATGATCGCGGAGATCTGCGGCTTGCCCTCGGGAGAGCGGCCGGTGACCGCGGTGACCGTCACCAGGCCGGTGATGTCCGTGCCGGAATTGGTGATGAAGCACTTGCTGCCGTTGATGACCCACTCGTCGGTGTCGGGGTCGAGCCGCGCCGTCGTGCGGGTCGCGCCCGCGTCCGAGCCGCCGTCCGGCTCGGTCAGGCCGAACGCGCCGAGGATCTCGCCGGAGCAGAGCCGGGGCAGCCACTCGGCCTTCTGGGCGTCCGTGCCGAACAGGTGGATCGGCATGGCTCCCAGCGAGACGCCCGCCTCCAGGGTGATGGCCACGGACGAGTCGACCCGGGCCAGCTCCTCCAGGGCGATGCCGAGGGCGAGATAGTCGCCGCCCATGCCGCCGTACTCCTCCGGGAACGGCAGCCCGAACAGGCCCATGCGGCCCATCTCCCGCACGATCTCGTACGGGAACTCGTGCCGCTCGTAGAAGTCGCCGATCTTCGGGGCGACGACGTCGTGCGCGAACTCCTCCACCGTGCGGCGGAGTTCCTCGAGTTCGGGGGAGAGGCGGTGGTCCAGGGACATGGGGATCACTCCTGGTGGGAGAGGGCGCGGACGGTGCGGGACGGGCTGGGCCGGCCCAGCTGTTCGGCCATCCACACGCTGGTGGCGGTGAGACGGCCGAGGTCGACCCCGGTCTCGATGCCGAGGCCCGAAAGCATCCACACGAGGTCTTCGGTGGCGAGATTTCCGGTGGCGCTCTTCGCGTAGGGGCAGCCGCCGAGGCCGCCCGCGGAGGCGTCCACGGTGGTCACTCCGTGCTGGAGCGCCGCGAGGGTGTTGGACAGGGCCTGGCCGTACGTGTCGTGGAAGTGCACGCCGATCGTGTTCGTCGGCACGCCCTCCTCGTTCAGCTCGGCCAGGAGCGTCTGGACGTGGCCCGGCGTCGCGACGCCGATCGTGTCGCCGAGACTCAGCTCGTCGCAGCCCATGTCCATCAGGGCCTTGGCGACCCGGACGACCTGGTGGACCGGGACGGCGCCCTCCCAGGGGTCCCCGAAGCACATGGAGAGGTAGCCGCGCACATGCGCCCGGCCCTCCTTGGCGCGGGTCACGACCGGCTCGAACATGGCGAGCGCCTCGTCCACCGTCCGGTTGAGATTGGCCTTGGCGAACGACTCCGTGGCGCTGGCGAACACGGCGACGCGCCGCGCGCCGAGTGCGAGGGCACGGTCCAGGCCTCGCTCGTTCGGCACGAGGACGGGCAGGTGCGGGCGCGGCTCGATGTCCTTCAGGAGCGGGAACAGGGCCTCCGCGTCCGCCAGTTGAGGCACCCACTTGGGGTGCACGAAACTGGTGGCCTCGATGGTGGTCAGGCCCGCGGCCGCGAGGCGGTGGATGAACTCCGCCTTCACCTGCGTGGGCACCGTCGCCTTCTCGTTCTGCAGTCCGTCGCGCGCGCCGACCTCGTGGATCCGCACGCGCGCGGGCAGATCCTGGGAGGCCACGACCATGGGCAGTGCGGTCGTTGCCGTGGATGCGGGGGATGCAGGGGTGCTCATGCCGTCATCTCCTCGTGCGGCGTGACGACCGCGAGGATCTGGTCCATCGCGACGGTCGTGCCGGGCGTGACGTCCAGTTCGGCCACGGTGCCGGCGTGCGGGGCGGAGATGACGTGCTCCATCTTCATCGCCTCGACCACCAACAGGCTCTGTCCGGCGGCCACTTCGTCCCCGACGGCCACCTTCACGACGGTGACCGTGCCGGGCATCGGTGCGGTGAGGGAGTCGGCGCCGGAGTGCGCGGCGCCGGTCAGGGACGCCGCCACCGGGTCGAAGTCCTGCACGTGCCAGGCGTCCCCGTCCCTGCCGAGCCAGTCACCGGCCCGGTGGAAGGTGTGGGTGAGACCGTCCAGGTGGACGGTGACCCGGTCCGCGGTGACGGTGTGGGTGCCGCGCGTGCGGTGCGTGACGGGTTCGAGTCCCGATGCCTTGAGGTGGAAGTCGAGTGGCGCGGGCGTGCCGCCGAGGCGCCAGCCGGTCGGCTGCGCGAACGGATCGGTCCAGCCCCCGCCGGACGGCGCCAGGGCGGCTTCGCGGACCGCGGCGGCCGCCTCGTACACCTCGACCGGCACCTCGGTCTCGACCAGGCCGTCCACCTCGCGCTCCACGAGCCCCGTGTCCAGCTCGCCCGCCACGACCGCCGGGTGCGCGAGCAGCCGCCGCAGGAACCCGGCGTTCGTCGGCACGCCCAGCGTGACCGTCTCTGCGAGGGCGGCACGCAGCTTGCGCAGGGCGGTCGCCCGGTCCGGGCCGTACGCGATGACCTTCGACAGCATCGGGTCGTACAGGCTCCCGACCTCCGTGCCCTCGCTCAGCCCGGAGTCGGTGCGCACCCCGTCGCCCTGCGGCTCGCGCAGCGAGAGGACCGTGCCGCCCGACGGCAGGAAGCCGCGCGATCCCTCTTTGACGGACACGGTCTCGGCGCAGATCCGGGCCTCGACCGCGTGCCCGGTCAGCTCGATGTCGTCCTGCGCGTACGGCAGTTGCTCACCGGAGGCGACCCGCAGCTGCCACTCCACCAGGTCGACCCCGGTGATCAGCTCCGTGACGGGGTGCTCCACCTGGAGGCGGGTGTTCATCTCCATGAAGTAGTACGAGGACGGGTCGTTGCCCGGCACGATGAACTCCACCGTGCCCGCGCCGCGGTACCCGCACGAGCGGGCCGCCTGCACCGCGGCCTCGCCCATCGCCGCGCGCGTCGCCTCGTCGAGCAGGACGCTCGGCGCCTCCTCGATGACCTTCTGGTGGCGGCGCTGGAGGGAGCATTCGCGCTCGCCCAGGTGGATCACGTGCCCGTGGCCGTCGGCCAGGACCTGGATCTCGATGTGCCGGGGGCGGTCGACCCAGCGCTCCACGAGCAGCGTGTCGTCGCCGAAGGAGGCGCGGGCCTCGCGGCGCGCGGCCGCGATCTCGTCGCCGAGCAGCGTCTCGTCACGCACCAGCCGCATGCCTTTGCCGCCGCCGCCCGCGGACGGCTTGAGCAGGACGGGCATGCCGATCTCCCGCGCCGCGTCCGCCAGTTGGGCATCGGTCAGGCCGCTGCCGGACGAGCCGGGCACGACCGGGACCCCGGCCGCCCGCACCGTCTCCTTGGCGCGGATCTTGTCGCCCATGAGGGAGATCGCGTCGGCGGAGGGGCCGATGAAGACGAGGCCGGCGTCGGCGCAGGCCCGCGCGAACGCGGCGTTCTCCGCGAGGAAGCCGTAGCCCGGGTGGACGGCCTGCGCGCCCGTGCGCGCCGCCGCCTCCAGGAGGCGGTCCACGCGGAGGTAGCTCTCCCCGGAGGGCGGCGGCCCGATGCGGACTGCCGTGTCGGCCTCCCGCACATGGCGGGCGTCGGCGTCCGCGTCGCTGTACACGGCCACCGAGCGGATGCCGAGTGCCCGCAGCGTACGGATGACGCGGACGGCGATCTCGCCTCGGTTGGCCACAAGGACGGTGTCGAACATGCTCATGGGGTCCCTCCCCTCACATCCGGAAGACGCCGAAGCCGCCGGACTTCTCCGGCAGTGGCGCGTGGGCACAGGCGGTCAGGGCGAGGCCGAGGACCTGCCGGGTCTCCAGCGGGTCGATCACGCCGTCGTCCCAGAGCCGGGCCGTCGCGTAGTAGGCGCTGCCCTGCTCCTCGTACTGGGCGCGGATCGGCGCCTTGAAGGCGTCCTCGTCCTCGGCGGGCCACTGTTCGCCGCGCGCCTCCAGCTGGTCGCGCTTCACGGTCGCGAGGACGGAGGCGGCCTGCTCGCCGCCCATCACGGAGATCTTGGCGTTGGGCCACATCCACAGGAAGCGCGGCGAGTAGGCCCGGCCGCACATCGAGTAGTTGCCCGCCCCGTACGACCCGCCGACGACGACGGTCAGCTTCGGTACGCGCGTGCTGGCGACGGCCGTGACCATCTTGGCGCCGTGCTTGGCGATGCCGCCCGCCTCGTAGTCCCGCCCCACCATGAAGCCCGAGATGTTCTGGAGGAACACCAGCGGGATGCCGCGCTGGTCGCACAGCTCGATGAAGTGCGCGCCCTTCTGGGCGGACTCGGAGAACAGGATGCCGTTGTTCGCGACGATCCCGACCGGGTGGCCGTGGATGCGGGCGAAGCCGGTGACGAGGGTCTGCCCGAACTCCGCCTTGAACTCGGCGAACCGCGAGCCGTCCACCACGCGCGCGATGACCTCCCGCACGTCGTACGGGGTACGCGAGTCGACCGGCACCGCGCCGTACAGCCCTGCCGGATCGACCTTCGGCTCCACCGCCGGGGTGACCGACCAGGGCAGCTCGCCGCGCTCCGGGAGCGTCGAGACGATCGTCCGTACGATCCGCAGCGCGTGCGCGTCGTCCTCGGCGAGATGGTCCGTGACGCCCGAGATCCGCGAGTGCACCTCGCCGCCGCCCAGCTCCTCGGCGGTGACGACCTCACCCGTGGCCGCCTTCACCAGCGGTGGGCCGCCCAGGAAGATCGTGCCCTGATTGCGCACGATCACGGCCTCGTCGCTCATCGCCGGGACGTACGCCCCGCCCGCCGTGCACGAGCCGAGGACCGCCGCGATCTGGGGGATCCCGGCCCCCGACATCCGCGCCTGGTTGTAGAAGATCCGCCCGAAGTGCTCGCGGTCGGGGAAGACCTCGTCCTGCATGGGCAGGAAGGCGCCGCCCGAATCCACCAGGTAGACGCACGGCAGCCTGTTCTCCAGGGCCACCTCCTGGGCGCGCAGGTGCTTCTTCACCGTCATCGGGTAGTACGTGCCGCCCTTGACCGTCGCGTCATTGGCGACGATCACGCACGCGCGGCCGCTGACCCGCCCGATTCCGGCGATCACCCCGGCGGCCGGGGCCTGATCCCCGTACATCCCGTCGGCCGCGAGCGGCGCCAGCTCCAGGAACGGGGAGCCCGGGTCCAGCAGTGTGTCCACACGGTCGCGCGGCAGCAGCTTGCCGCGCGCGGTGTGCCGGGCGCGGGCCCGCTCGCCGCCGCCGAGCCGGGCCGCGGCCAGCTTGCCGCGGAGCTCGTCGGCCAGCGCCTCGTGCGCCGCCTCGTTGGCCTTCCAGGCCTCCGACGCGGGATCGGCCGCGCTCGTCAGCTCCGGTGCCTCCTGCATTGCGCAGTCCCCTCGATCGGCTCTCGCTCGGTTAATGAGCGTTAACGCGTTTCCCTCAGGTTAACGACCGCTAACGTCGCTGTCTAGAATTACCTCATGGCCACCAGAACCGACGCCCTCACCCGCCGCGAGCAGATCCTCAAGGAGGCCGCGCGGCTCTTCGCCGAGCGCGGGTTCCACGGGGTCGGCGTCGACGAGATAGGCGCCGCGGTCGGCATCAGCGGCCCCGGGCTCTACCGGCACTTCGCGGGCAAGGACGCGATGCTCGCCGAGCTGCTCGTCGGCATCAGCGGCCGGCTCCTGACCGGCGGCAAGCGCCGGCTCGCCGAGTCCGGCGGCGGCGACCCCGAGGCGCTGCTCGACTCGCTCATCGAGGGGCACATCGACTTCGCCCTCGACGACCGCCCCCTGATCACGCTGCACGACCGCGAGCTGGACCGCCTGCGCGACAGCGACCGCAAGCTGGTGCGTCAGCTCCAGCGCCAGTACGTCGAGCTGTGGGTCGAGGCGGTGCGCGAGGTCTATCCGGACCTGGCCGAGCAGCCCGCGCGGGCCGCCGTGCACGCCGTCTTCGGCCTGCTGAACTCGACTCCGCACCTGGGCAGGTCCGGCGGACTGCCCGGCCGCGAGGCGACGGCCGGGCTGCTGCACCGCATGGCGCGCGGGGCGTTCGCGGCGGCCTAGGGCCTCTCGTTTGGATCATGCCGGGCTCGCCTGATGCGGCCTGATCCAAACGAGAGGCCCTGGGCGCCCAGGCGTGACGTGCGTCTCTGGACGCTCCAGAAACTGGCGGGTAACCTAAGCTGAGCAAGCGCTTAGTCGTGCAGTGATGCCGTTTCCGAAGGAGCAG
The DNA here is from genome assembly GCF_056432625.1 of Streptomyces sp. NPDC045026. Taxonomy (NCBI): domain Bacteria; kingdom Bacillati; phylum Actinomycetota; class Actinomycetes; order Kitasatosporales; family Streptomycetaceae; genus Streptomyces; species Streptomyces sp. NPDC045026. The sequence continues at coordinate 326,522 of NZ_JBWKIS010000007.1, read as the reverse complement.
GTCGTGCGCCGTACCGTTTTCAACGAGGACCACGAGGCGTTCCGGGACACCATCCGCGCCTTCATCGAGGCCGAGGTCGTGCCCGTCTACGACGAGTGGTTCGCGGCCGGGCAGGCCCCGCGCGACTTCTACTACAAGCTCGCCGAGCTGGGCGTCTTCGGCATCCGCGTGCCCGAGGAGTTCGGCGGCGCCGGCATCGACTCGTACAAGTTCGAGGCCGTGATGTACGAGGAGACCTCGCGCGCGGGCGTCCAGTTCGGCGGCTCCGGTGTGCACGTGCTGCTCGGCCTGCCGTACATCAAGATGCTCGCCACCGACGAGCAGAAGAAGCGCTTCCTGCCGAAGTTCGTCTCCGGCGAGGAGATGTGGGCCCTCGCGATGACCGAGCCGGGCACCGGCTCCGACCTCGCGGGCATGAAGACCACCGCCAAGCTCTCCGAGGACGGCACGCACTACGTCCTCAACGGCGCCAAGACCTTCATCACCGGCGGCGTCCACGCCGACAAGGTGATCGTCTGCGCCCGCACCGACGCGCCCACCGCCGAGGACCGCCGCCACGGCATCTCCCTCTTCGCGGTGGACACCAAGTCCGAGGGCTACTCGATAGGCCGCAAGCTCGACAAGCTCGGCCTGAAGACCTCCGACACCGCCGAGCTCGCGTTCGTCGACGTGAAGGTCCCCGTCGAGGACCTCCTCGGCGAGGAGAACAAGGGCTTCTACTACCTCGGCCACAACCTCGCCTCCGAGCGCTGGGGCATCGCTTTCGGCGCCTACGCGCAGGCCAAGGCCGCCGTCCGGTTCGCCAAGGAGTACGTCCAGGAGCGCGCCGTCTTCGGCAAGCCCGTCGCGTCCTTCCAGAACACCAAGTTCGAACTGGCCGCCTGCCAGGCCGAGGTGGACGCCGCCGAGGCCGTCGCCGACCGCGCCCTCGAGGCCCTCGACGCGGGCGAGCTGACCCCCGCCGAGGCCGCCTCCGCCAAGCTGTTCTGCACCGAGGTCGCGCACCGCGTCATCGACCGCTGCCTCCAGCTGCACGGCGGCTACGGCTTCATGAACGAGTACCCGATCGCCCGCCTGTACGCGGACAACCGCGTCAACCGCATCTACGGCGGCACCAGCGAGATCATGAAGACGATCATCGCGAAGGACATGGGCCTGTAACCCACCCGTCCCTCCGCCTTCTGTAGAACTGGCTGTATGAATCAGGCACTGGAGTCCCTGCTCGATCTGCTCGACCTCGAGCGGATCGAGCAGGACATCTTCCGCGGGCAGTCCCGCTCCGCCGTCGTCCCCCGGGTCTTCGGCGGACAGGTGGCGGCCCAGGCGCTCGTCGCCGCCGGGCGCACCGTCCCCGGTGACCGGCACGCCCACTCGCTGCACGCGTACTTCCTGCGGCCCGGCGACCCCGGCGCGCCCATCGTCTACACGGTCGACCGGATCCGCGACGGGCGCTCCTTCACCACGCGCCGCGTCGTCGCCGTCCAGCACGGGCAGCCGATCTTCCATCTCTCGGCGTCCTTCCAGACGTACGAGGACGGGCTCGAGCACCAGGCGGCCATGCCGCCCGCGCCCGACCCGGAGACGCTGCCCACCGCCGCCGAGATGCTGCCGCGCTACGCCGACGCGTTCGTCGAGCCGGGCGTCGCCGAGCGCCTCCTCGAAGCGCGCGAGGCCGTCGACCTGCGGTACGTGGACGCGCCGCCGTTCGGCAGCGTGGGCACCCCGCAGGAGCCGCGCTCGCAGGTCTGGTTCCGTACGAACGGCAAGCTCGACGGCGTCATCGACGAGCCGCTGCTGCACGTCTGCCTCGCCACGTACGTCTCCGACATGACGCTCCTGGACTCCGTGCTGCTCGCGCACGGGCGCGGGGGATGGGCCGTGGGCGACGTGGTCGGCGCCTCGCTCGACCACGCGATGTGGTTCCACCGGCCGTTCCGCGCGGACGAATGGCTCCTGTACGACCAGGAGTCGCCGTCGGCGTCGGGCGGGCGCGGCCTCGGCCAGGCCCGCATCTACACCCGCGACGGACAGCTCGCAATCTCCGTGATCCAGGAGGGCGTCGTCCGCGTCCCGCGCTAGCGCCTCTCGTCCGGATCAGGCCGGCGTGGTTCGCGGCGCGTGGCGATCGGACATACCGTCACCTGCATGGGCACGAGCGCTGAGCAGAGTGGGACGGCCGGGGACACGGAGGAGAACGGCGGGGGCGAGAGCGTCACCACCGTCCTCGTGGCGGCCGCCGCCAATCTCGGGATCGCCGTCGCCAAGGCCGTCGCCGGAATCATCAGCGGGTCGAGCGCCATGCTCTCCGAAGCCGCCCACTCGGTCGCCGACACGGTCACCGAGGTGCTGCTGCTCACCGCGCTCAAGCGCAGCGAGAAGCCCGCGGACGAGGAGCACCCCCTCGGCTACGGGCCCGAGCGCTACATCTGGGCCATGCTCGCCGCCGTCGCCACCTTCGTCGGCGGCGCCGTCTTCTCGATCTACGACGGCGTGCACACCCTGGTGGCCGGCGAGGAGCTCGGCAACCCGCTCATCTCGTACATCGTCCTCGCCCTCGCCTTCCTCCTGGAGGGCTTCTCGCTGCGGACGGGCATCAAGCAGGCCCGGGGCGAGGCCGAGCGCATGGGGGCGCCCGTGGGCCGATATCTGCAGCGCACCCCCGACACCGCCGTCAAGGCCGTCGTCATGGAGGACGCGGCCGCCCTCGTCGGCCTGGTCCTCGCCGCGGGCGGACTGCTCGGCGGTCAGCTCACCGGCTCCGGCGTCTGGGACGCCATCGCCTCCCTGTGCATCGGCGCCCTGCTCCTGTACGTCGCCTGGGTCCTCGGACGGTCCAACGCCGAACTCCTCATCGGGCGCCCGCTGCCCAAGCCGGTCCGCCTGAAGATCCGCGAAATCCTCGCAGGTGTCGAGCACATCGAGGCCGTACTCGAACTGACCACCCTCGTCCAGGGGCCGCGCGAGGCGCTCGTCGCGGCGAAGGTCGACCTGCGCGACACCTCCACCGCCGCGCAGGTCGAGTGGGCCTGCGAGGAGGCGGCCCGCCGGCTGCGCGAGCGGTTCCCGAACGTGACCCGGGTCTACCTCGACCCGACGCCCGGCTTCGCGCAGCGGCGCGAGGAGGGGCTCAACCCGTGGGGCTGAGGCCCGCCGCGTCGAGGAGGTACGCCGTCATCGGGTCGTAGTGGCGCGGGCTCGTGACGTGGTCGTCGAGCGGCACCGTCACCTGAAGGGTGCCCTCCGCCTCACCGATGAACAGCGCCGGGTCGTTGGAGTCCGCGTATCCGACGGAGTCGATACCGCGCTGCCCCGCGCAGCCCGCCCAGCCGTGGTCGGCGACGACCAGGTTCGGCAGCGGGCGGCCCTCGCGCTCCAGGCCGTCCAGGATCCGCGCCATGGGGTCAGGGGAATGCGTGTGCCACAGCGTCGCGCCGCGCTCCAGCATCGCCACGTCCGCGAACTGGAAGACCATGCCCTCGTCCGTGGAGAGCCCCTCGGGGATCACGACGATCTCGCAGCCCGCCGTGCGCAGCGCCGCGGCCGTCGCGCGGTGCACGTCGAGGAGGCCGCCCGGGTGCCCGGTCGCGAACAGGACGCGCTCCTTGCCGGCCGCCGCCTTGCGCAGCCGGGCGCCCATGCGCTCCAGGGCGTCGACCGTGAGCTGCGGGTCGATGGTGTCCTGGCCGAAGCGGTACTCGGGATCGTCGTTCACGCCGCAGCGCTCCGCCATCACCGCGAGGACGTCCTGCTCGTCACTCCAGCGGTCGCCGAGCTCCAGGCCGAGCCAGTAATGGCGGTCGCCGTTCGCGAGCCTGCGGTAGTGGGAGAGGTTGTTGTCGCGGGGTGTGGCCACGTCGCCCGCGATGCGGGTGCGGATCAGATGGTCGACGAGCGCGGCGCGGCTGGGGGTCCCGGGTATCGGCATGCACCCCATTGTGCCGTCGGGCGCTGTGACGGGCCCCGATGTCCCGGGGGGTGGGACGGGCGTCACTCCGCGTGGCGCAGAGCGAACCACAGCTCCATGCGCACGTCGGGGTCGTCCAGGTCGGTGTCCAGGAGCGTCGCGCACTTCGCGATGCGCTGGCGCACGGTGTTGCGGTGGACGGCGAGCGCGGTGGCCGTACGGTCCCAACTCCCGTGCAGGGAAAGCCAGGTACGCAGCGTCTCGGTCAGCGCGGGCGTGTGGGCGATCGGGGCGAGGAGCGTCCGGGCGTGGGCCGTCGCCTCCCCGGGGTCGAGGAGCGAGGCGAGTCCCCGCGCGTCCACGTGGTGATGGACGAGCGTCGCGCGGGTCGCCTTCGCCCGGATCAGGGCGCGCGAGGCCTGCGCGCTCGCTGCCGCCAGGTCGTCCGTGGGAGCCGCACCGCTCACCCCCATCACCCAGCCCTCCTGGGCGATGACCTCCTGGTCCGCGGGCAGCAGGGCGCGTACGAGGGAGTCGGTGGTGTCGACCAGGGGCGTGCCGAGGGAGACGGGGGGCGGGGACGGATGGTCGGGCGCGGCGTGGACCACCCGCCACGTGCCGCCGCCGAGCAGCGCCGCGACACCGGACGGCTCCTCGCCCAGCAGGAGCCGGACCAGGGCCGCCGAGCGCGCCGCCTCGGCCGTCGTCTGGTGCTCGCCCGTGAGCAGGGAGAGCAGGACCACCGCCACCCCCGCGATCGTGTGATCGCCGGGGTCGCGCCGGCCGACCGCCGTCCCCAGCGCGTAACCCTCGCCGCCGCCCAGCGCGTACGCCGCCAGATGCGCGCCGCCCACCGAGTCCGCCGCCGAGGTGGGCGCGGGGAAGAGGCGGGTCTCGCCGGGGCGGACGATCCGCATCAGCTGGGTCATCGCGGCGCTCACCTCGGCCGTCGGGTCGGGGCCCGCCCGGCCGACCTCCGAACCGTCCGGTGCGGTGAGCACCGCCCAGCCGCCGGTGCGCTGGGCCAGCTGCCGCAGCACCGCGGGCACCGGGTAGGGCCGTGCCGCCGCCGTGGCGAGGCCCTGCTGCGCCTCGCTGACCCGGCGCAGTTCCGCGTGCCGTGCCTGGGCCATCAGCTGCCACACCGCACGGGTCACCCCGCTGAACGTGGAGTGCGGCGGTACCTCGAGGAGAGGCAGCCCGTGCCGCTCGCAGGCCTCGACCAGGGCCCGCGGCACCGTGTCGTGCACCGGCGCGACTCCGAAGCCGAGCGCCACGCCGCCCGCCGCGACGATCCGCGCCACATAGTCGTCGTAATAGGGGCCCGTGCCCGCCGCCTCCGTCGCGTGCACCCCTGCGGTCAGCAGCAGCTCGCCGCCGAGCAGATACGGGTACGGGTCGGCCATCTCGGACGTGTGCGCCCAGTGGATCACCGTGTCCGGGCCGACGGGCGGGCCCGCGATCTGGCGCAGGCCCAGGTCCTCGCGGGCGAGCAGCGCGGTGAGCGGCACCGGCGGAGTCGGCGGGACGGCAGGTGCTGGGGGAGCGGGGGGAGCGGGCGGTCTCAGGGGGTCCGACGGGCCCGCCGCCGGCCGGGTTGCGTCCGGCATGGTGGATGTTTTCTCCATCCAGTCGCGAGAGGGTGGATAAAAAGTACACTTCAGCGTTGCTTTCAGGCCACCTAAGGTCGTGCCGACCGCAGGCCTCGGGTACGGGCGGATGTCCCCACGGCCGGTCACCCCCGCTCTCTCCCCATCTGCACGACACGCCACTGAGGTGCGCGAAGGAGGACTGCCACATGGCCGTCGACTACACAGTGATCGTCGTCTATCTCGTCGGCATGCTCGCCATGGGCTGGTGGGGCATGCGCCGCGCCAAGTCCAAGAGCGAGTTCCTCGTGGCGGGCCGCAGGCTCGGCCCGATGATGTACTCCGGCACCATGGCCGCGATCGTTCTCGGCGGCGCCTCCACCATCGGCGGCGTGGGCCTCGGCTACCAGTACGGCCTGTCCGGCGCGTGGATGGTCTTCACCATCGGCCTCGGCCTGCTCGCGCTGTCCGTGTTCTTCTCGGCGCGCATCGCCCGCCTGAAGGTCTACACCGTCTCCGAGATGCTCGACCTGCGCTACGGCGGCCGGGCCGGAGTCATCTCCGGTGTCGTGATGTGGGCGTACACGCTGATGCTCGCCGTCACCTCGACCATCGCCTACGCCACGATCTTCGACGTGCTGTTCGACATGCCCCGCACGGTCGCGATCATCCTGGGCGGCGCCATCGTCGTCGCGTACTCGACGCTCGGCGGCATGTGGTCCATCACCCTCACCGACATGGTGCAGTTCGTGGTGAAGACCATCGGCGTGCTGCTCCTGCTGCTGCCGATCGCCGTCATCAAGGCCGGCGGCTTCAGCGAGATGAAGGCCAAGCTGCCCACCGAGTACTTCGACCCGCTGGGCATCGGCGGCGAGACGATCTTCACGTACGTGCTCATCTACACGTTCGGCATGCTGATCGGCCAGGACATCTGGCAGCGCGTGTTCACCGCCCGCAGCGACAAGGTCGCCCGCATCGGCGGCACCGTCGCGGGCACCTACTGCCTGGTCTACGCCGTCGCCGGCGCCGTCATCGGCACCGCCGCGAAGGTCATGTACCCGAAGCTGCCCAGCGCCGACGCCGCGTTCGCGACCATAGTCAAGGACGAGCTCCCCATCGGCGTGCGGGGCCTGGTGCTCGCCGCCGCGCTCGCCGCCGTGATGTCGACCTCGTCCGGCGCGCTGATCGCCTGCGCGACCGTCGCCAACAACGACATCTGGTCGCGCCTGAAGGGCGTCGTCGGCAGCAAGAGCGAGTCGTCCGACGAACCGCACGACGAGGTGAAGGGCAACCGCGTCTTCATCCTCATCATGGGCGTCGCGGTGATCTGTATCGCCATCGCGCTCAACAACGTCGTCGAGGCGCTGACCGTCGCCTACAACCTGCTCGTCGGCGGGCTCCTCGTGCCGATCCTCGGCGGACTGCTGTGGAAGCGCGGCACCGTGGCCGGCGCCCTCGCCGCCGTCACCGTCGGCGGACTCTCCGTCATCGGCCTGATGTGGGGCTACGGGATCCTCGCCAACGAGCCCGTCTACTACGGCCTCCTGCTGTCCCTCGCCGCCTACGTCATCGTCTCCCTCGCCACCAAGCCGACCGACGCCGCGGTGCTCGCCACCTGGCGCGAGCGGCTCGCGGGGCGCGGGGCCGACGCGGAGACGGACGCGGTGACGGACGCGGAGCCGGCCACCGCCACTCAGTAAAGTCGAAAAGCGCCGCGTAGCCCCGCCAAGGGCTGCGCGGCGCCAACAAGCGTAGGAAAGAAGGCAATTCGCATGAGCAGCAACGAGACGCCCCGCGGTCCGGTCGACTCCTCCCGCGTCCCGCGGTACGCCGGTCCCGCCACCTTCGCGCGGCTGCCCCGCCTCGACGAGGTGGGCACCACGGACGTGGCCGTCGTCGGCGTGCCCTTCGACACGGGCGTCTCGTACCGGCCGGGCGCCCGCTTCGGCGGCAACGCGATCCGCGAGGCGTCCCGGCTGCTGCGCCCCTACAACCCGGCGCAGGACGCCTCCCCGTTCGCCCTCGCGCAGGTCGCGGACGCCGGTGACATAGCGGCCAACCCGTTCAACATCAACGAGGCCGTCGAGACGATCGAGGCCGCCGCTGATGATCTTTTGAGTTCGGGCGCCCGCATGATGACGCTCGGCGGCGACCACACCATCGCGCTGCCGCTCCTGCGCTCGGTCGCCAAGAAGCACGGCCCGGTCGCGCTGCTCCACTTCGACGCGCACCTCGACACGTGGGACACGTACTTCGGCGCCGAGTACACGCACGGCACCCCGTTCCGCCGCGCCGTCGAGGAGGGCATCCTCGACACCTCCGCCCTCTCCCACGTCGGCACCCGTGGCCCGCTCTACGGCAAGCAGGACCTGACCGACGACGAGAAGATGGGCTTCGGCATCGTCACCTCGGCGGACATCTACCGCCGAGGCGCGGACGAGGTGGCCGACCAGCTGCGCCAGCGCATCGGGAACCGACCCCTCTACATCTCCATCGACATCGACTGCCTCGACCCGGCCCACGCGCCCGGCACCGGCACCCCCGAGGCCGGCGGCATGACCTCGCGCGAGCTCCTGGAGATCCTGCGCGGCCTGTCGTCCTGCAACCTCGTCTCCGCCGACGTCGTCGAGGTCGCCCCGGCCTACGACCACGCGGAGATCACGGCCGTCGCCGCCTCGCACACCGCGTACGAGCTGACGACGATCATGTCCCGCCAGATCGCGTCGAGCCGTCAGGAGGCAGACGCCAAGTGACGCACGACCACGACCTGGAACTGCTGCCCACCGCGGCGCAGACCGAGGCCGCCCTCAACCCGCCCGCCGGGCGGAACGGCGGTGACCTCGTCGTCGAAACGCTGCACGGCCTCGGCGCGTCCACCGTCTTCGGGCTCCCCGGCCAGCACGCGCTCGGCATGTTCGACGCGCTGCGCCGCTCGGACCTGCGGTACGTGGGCCTGCGCGTGGAGAACAACGCGGGCTTCGCGGCCGACGCCTACGGGCGCGTGACCGGTGAGGTCGCGCCCCTCCTGCTCTCCACCGGACCCGGCGCGCTGATGTCGCTCGCCGCGCTCCAGGAGGCGGCGGCCGCGTCGGCGCCGGTCCTGGCCATCGGCAGCCAGATCCCGGTCGCCGGGCTCGGCGGCGGACGCCACGGCTATCTGCACGAACTCCGCGACCAGCAGGCCTCGTTCCGGGACGTGGTCAAGTCCGTCCACACCGTCCGCACCCAGTCGCAGATCCCGTCCGCGATCGCCGCCGCCTGGGAGTCCGCCCTCACCGCGCCGCACGGCCCGGTCTGGGTGGAGATCCCGCAGGACGTACTCCTCGCGGAGACGACCCTTCCGGTCGTGACGGCGATGGACGCGACGCCGCGCGAGCTGGTGCCCCGCCCCGAACTGACCGCTGTGGCCGCCGACTTGCTGTCGCGCGCCTCCCGTCCCGTGATCATCGCGGGCGGCGGCGTCGTACGGTCGGACGCGAGCGGCAAGCTGGTAGCCCTCGCGGAGCGCCTCGACGCCCCCGTCGTCACGACCTTCGGCGGCAAGGGCGCGTTCCCCTGGGAACACCCGCTCTCGCTCCAGTCGTGGATGGAGGACCGCCACACGACGGACCTCCTGGAAGACGCGGACGTCCTGCTCGTCGTCGGCTCCGGCCTGGGCGAACTCTCCTCGAACTACCACACGTTCGCGCCGCGCGGCCGAGTGATCCAGATCGAGGCGGACGCCGGAAAGCTGGAGTCCAACCATCCGGCGCTCGGTATCCACGCGGACGCGCGCCTGGCGCTCTCGGCGCTCCTGGAGACGGTCGCGGAGCGGCACGACCCTTCGGCTCCCGAGCGGGTCGCGGCCCTTCTCTCCGCGGTCCGCGAACGCCTGGACGGCCAGGACCTGGCCTTCGAGCGCGAGATCCTGGGTTCTGTGAGGGCTGCACTCCCGGCCTCCTCCCCCTCCTTCTGGGACATGACGATCCTCGCCTACTGGGCCTGGTCGGCGTGGCCTGGAGCGCTGCACTCGGCGCAGGGCGCGGGCGGCCTCGGCTACGGCTTCCCGGCCGCGCTCGGCGCCGCCGCGGCCGACCCGTCGAAGCCGGTCCTCGCGGTCTCGGGCGACGGCGGCGCGATGTACTCGATCGCGGAACTGGCCACGGCGAAGCAGTACAACCTGCCGGTGACGTGGCTGATCGTCGACGACGGCGGCTACGGCATCCTGCGCGAGTACATGACGGACGCGTTCGGCGAAGCCACGGCAACGGAACTCTCCCGCCCGGACTTCGTGGCGCTCGCCGAGTCGTTCGGGGTCACGGGCGTACGGACGTCCCCGGAGACGCTGCGGGACGACCTGGCCAAGGCGCTCGCGGAGCCGGGCCCGTCGGTCGTGGTGCTACCGGCGCTTTTGAAGATGTTCGCGCCTACGCATCTGGGCTGAGGCGATCAGCCGATCGGTCGTTCACGCGGCGGCCTCCGGGAGATGTCTTCCCGGGGGCCGTTGGCGTTTGCGGGCCCTAGGCCGCTTTGGCTGCCGCCACATCGCGCGCTCGGAGCGCAAGTTCGCGTACAGGGAGGGCAGTTGGGTGCCGACGCAGGTCTGCGCTCATCGTGTGGAAGTGATCGTCTCCGCGGTTGGACGAGACATGTTCGTACTCATCCAGGAATCGCGACCAGCTCTCGCAGGCGGCGTCGAGGTGGCCGAGGCGCAGCTGGCGTTGCGCGAGGACCGCGTAGGAGTGCACACGCCCTTGGCGTTCCTGCTGGGGCTGAAGCCGGATCGACTGCTTGAGAGCCCTGATCGAGCCCTTGAAGTCTTTTTCCTCGTACAGGACATGGGAGACGTGGAAGAGATAGGCGGTCTGGTCGTAGCCGCCGATCGCGTCCCTGCGGTTGTCTGCTTTCGACAGGGCGTCCTCCGCCTCCTTGAGGCGGGCGTGCGCTTGGTGCCTGAATCCGACCATGGACGCGGAATGGGCTTGCTGACCGCGCAGGAATGCCACGAGACGTGGGCCCGCCGTGGGTGCGGCTTCCGCTGCGGAGTCCGCGAGCTCCAGAGCCTTTGGCCCGTATCCCAGGTTGGAGGCCTGGAGGGACATGCCGCGCAGGGTCCTGCAGTAGGTGATGTGGTCCTCCGCCTCACGGGCCAGGCCGAGGGCTTGGACGTAGTAGCGCTGTCCGAGGCCGTGGGCCTTCTCGTACATCGCCATCCATCCGGTCAGGTACGTGAGATCGGATGCGGCTGCCAGCATTTCTTTGCGGACCGATTCCGTGGACTGCGCCTGGAGCCAGGGGCCGACGGTGTTGACGAGAAACGCGGATGCCATGGGCAACGCGTGCCCGGCTCCGAGTTCGTCGAGGATGTCCGCGATCCGTTCGGTCATGGTGCGAATCGACTGCACCTGTGAAGAGCCGATGCGAACGGTCCTCTTGCCTGGGGTGACTTGTTCGTCGGCTGCTCGTGCGGGCAGGGCGAACGCGGGCACTGAAAGCGCAGCGGAGAAGACTGTGGCAGCCAGCATGCTGCGGCGGGACGGATCCATCGTTGCCCTTCCGAGGTCGATCAACTCCTCGACAGTGTCGGTGTGACGCACCTCCGTGAGGGACGGAGCAGGCTTCAGGCCGGCCTCCGCATGGGTGACGGGCCGTCCGAGCCGCGCGGAGAGAGCTTCGACGATCAGTGCCCTGACCTGGGATTTCGGTTGGGCTCCTGCGATCCAGTGCGCGACTGCAGTGCGGTCGTACGTCAGGTCGAGTCCTGCCTGGGGGCCGAGGCGGTTCACCTGCTGTGCGAGCTGGGTCCTGGTCCATCGCGCCTGGTCAAGCAGGTTGTCCAGGGCGGGATTGGGAGTGCGCTTCCGTGCCATGTCCTCAACTCCTGGCAGATTCCGCGGCATTCGACGACGGCGTTCACGGTGTTCACGGTCGCACCGTCTCCCAACGGTACCTGCGGAGGGTGTCTGGGCGGTTACCTCTTGCACAGGCGCCGAGCGATCTCGGCCGAAACGGAAGACCCCCGCGACCGCTGGAGACGGCCCGGGGGCATGGCCCTCAACTAACCAGGAGTTGAAGACGTGTTGCACCATATCGCCCGCCTCGTGGAGCCGATGCTGCGGTTACTCGTCCCTGCCTCGGGGCGTCACCGGCAGGACGCCGGAGAGCCGCTCAGCCCCGAACCCGCAGTCCCCGCCCCGCCCCGCCGCCCCTCCCCGCACACGGCCCCGCTCCGCGGCGAGGACTCCCGACTCGTCCGCCCGTACCTCCTCGCCCACGAGCGACGCGACCTTGCCCACGAGCAACACGAGCAGGCGAAGCGCCAACGCGCCCGCCGCCGCGCCCTATGGCTCGCCGTGCACGGCGTAGACATCGGCCCGCGCCGCATCCACGGTGTCGAGGTGGTCGCGTGATCTACCGGAGCCACGACGCCACAACCGTCACCCTGGCCCGCCTCCTGCCCTGGTCCAACCTGGACGGGAACCCCTGCTACCTCGTCGGCGACGGTACCGCCAACAGTCATAGCCACCTCTCCCGCGTAGCCGACAACGTCGAGTCCGTTCAGCTCGACATGGCTGAAGAACTCCTCGACCATGCCGCCGATCTCCTCGGCGAAGGCGAAGGCGAAGGCGCAGGCAACACCACCGCGCCCCAACTCCACTTTCTGGCATCTCGATTGGCCGAGTCGCTGCGCGACGTGCACCGCATCGCGCTGAGTCGGGGTGAACGACTCCCCGCTCCCGACCGCGGTGACTACGCCTGTGAGGCGGACGACGGCGCCAGCGCCGCGGACTGATCCGTTCCGCCGGGCATTTCTGTGGCCGGTACGCGAATGAGGTATGCCGAAGCATCACACGGTTCGGTCGCAGGCATGCGCTATCCGCGCTCCAACCGGAAAGCCGGGCACGTGTCCGGGTCGGCCTCGTCGTAGAGGGCAGTACGTTTCGAGTCGACACCGATTGAAAGGAGGTCGACCGTGTTGACAGTGGTGAGCGCATCCGGCTCGTCAAAGGAGAGTCGGACCATCGGGTACTTACCGGAGTCGGCCGTCTTGTCGACCTGCCAGGTGCCCGAGCCGTCGAACGTCTGGTCCTTGCCGTACCTCGGGAAGTCGCTGCTCGGCCACTTGCGCACCGTCATCGTGCCGCCGAACTGACCAGGAGTCGTCTTGAGGGTGATCGTGCTTCTGTCAGCGTCGCCCGAACCCCGGTAACTGCCCTCCAGATCGGCCGAGTTGACCTCCGCGGACTTTCCCGGCACGCACCGCTCGAACGTATCCGACGAGCAGCCCACGAACAGCCCGCCGGCAAGCGCGGCGGCCAGTGCGACCCCAGCACAGAGGAATTTCTTGTTCACTGGGACCCCTTGTGCGACTGGGCCGGGATGCGCTCGGTCCAAACGATCTTCTGGTCGACGGAGGAGAATGGTCCCGACTCGCGGTTCGTCTTCTCCAACCAGTCGTAGTAGCCGACGTAGTGCAAGAACGATGCGTTGCTCGTCGAGTTGTCGAGTGTGTACTCGACGACAAGTGAGCCGTCCGGATCTTCGCCCTTGACGTCGTAGCCGAGGGAGTACGAGCCGACGAACGCCTCCCCCAAGTGGTCCTTGTCGCCAGTGACGATGGCGGGAATATCCGTGGTGACGAGTTTCTTGAACGCGCCGAGCTTGCCGCTCTCGGAGATCGAATAGCGCACAGCTCCGGAGTCGTTTCCGTCCGTTCGCCACTTGTGCAACGTGTCGAGGCGTAGTTGCTTCATGCTCTCACTGGAGCGGATCAGCTCCGTCATCTTGTCGCCCGCTGCGAATTCCTTGTCGCGCGATCCCTCTCCGGTGACCCAGTTCCCGCCGAGTGAGTATGGAGAGTCGCCCTGCGTTAGCGGGTAGGGGTCCTTGCCCTGCATAGCTCGACCGAGCGCGTTGTACTCGTCCTCACCGATCTTGTCCGTGGTGTCGATATTCGTATGCTTCGGCTTGTCGTTGAACCACTCGCCGAGTCCCACGTCGGACATGAGGCTGAAGGCCAGATTGCGGTCAGCGGCTACGGCACGCCCGCAGAGGTGTGCAATCTCCCGTTGGACCGCCTTGATCGCCCGCTCGTCCTCCGAGCCCTTTTCGATTGGCTTACATATCCCGTCGATGATGTCGGGCGAGACATCGCCATTCCCATCGACGTACATCCCCTTGCCCGTGGCGTGCTTTACCGCCGCCGCCAGATCGCGGCGTACGGCCTTCACCTCACCGACGGCGTCCTCGACGACTCCGCGCATGGCCTCGACGACCTTGTCCGCCGCTGCATGTCGTCAATCATCCGCCAGGCGTACGGGGCCGCAGCGCCCTCCCAGTACCCCTTGTTGCGCAGCGGGACGAGGACCTCGCCATGGACACGTTGAGGAAGACCCTTGATGTCCTTGTGCAGGGTGCTGAGCTGGTCGGCGAGGCTGTCCAGGCCCGTGATGTCCGCGTCCATGAACTCGCGGTAGAACGCGGGCATTTCAGAGACCGTCCAGACTCGACTTGGGGCGGCGCACCTGGTTCAGATCATCCCGAACAGCGCCATCCGTTTTGTGGTAGCTGTCAGCGCTGCCCCGAAGGCTTGCTGCGATATGCGCCAGCCAGCCCGTGACCGTACCGGCCTGCTTCTCCCAGTTCTTGTGAGCAAGCGTTATGCCAAGCTTCGAGTCCCAGCCCGACAGTCCATTCGCCGCTGTGAGTGCCGGCCCTTCGAGTGACGCCGCCGCCTTGTAGAAGGCTTCATGGACCTCGTCCGTGTGGCGTGCCGCCTTGCGCAGGATGGACGGCGCGATCCGCAGCCGATCCTTGCCGTTCGGGTCAGGGGTGCCCTTCGGCGGCAGCAGAGGGGATGGGCGGGGCAGGAGTGGGTCACCTGTCGGTAGCGGCTGGATTTCCAGCGGGTCCCTATAGCTGTCAGCGGGCGGCGCAGTGGCCAGCCCTGCCGTCGCGGGACTGTGGTGCTTGGCTGCCTCGTCCGGCGATATCGGAAGCTGCGTCTGGGGCGGTTCGGGAAGCTTGTCGTCCCCCTCCACCGTGTTCCCTGACGTGCCGTTGCCCGTTTTGCTGTCGCTCACGCGATGCACCCCCCCGTACCTCTGTCTTCGCGAGCGACTTTAACGGAAGCGAATCAGGCGCCATCAAACGCCTTCTCATCAGTGCAGGTCGAGGGGCGTTCACGGATGCATCTCGTACAACCATCCGCCCCCACCCAAGAGTCATGTGAGGCGAGTGCGCTCGATCGAGGCGTGCTCGTTCCGTTCCAGGGGGGACCCGCATGACTCAGCGAATGAACCGAATACACACACGCGCCCGCGTGCTCCCGGCGGTGCTCGCCGCCGGAGTCCTCGTGCCGCTCGTCGCGGGCGCCGCGCCCGCGTCCGCCGCGACCACACCGCAGGTCACCTGCACCTCCGACAAGGCCGGCCTCGCCGCGAAGCTTCAGAAGGACATCACCGCCGCCCTCGCCTCGCGCTCGGGGACCGTCGCCGTCGGGCTCCACGACCGCACCACCAACACCACGTGCTCGCTGCGCGCCACGTCCTCGTACGACTCGGCGAGCGTCGTGAAGGTGACCGTTCTCGCCACGCTGCTCTGGGACGCCAAGAAGACCAACCGGTATCTGACGACGCGCGAGGCCGATCTCGCCACCGCCATGATCACCAAGTCGGACAACGCAGCCACCAGCAGTCTGTGGAAGCAGCTCGGCACCGCCAAGGTGAAGGGGTTCCTGGCCGCCGCCGGGATGACGCGGACCGTGCCCGGGTCCGGCGGCTACTGGGGGCTGACCCAGATCAATGTCACGGACGAGCAGAAGCTGCTGTCGCTGGTCACCGCCAAGAACTCCGTCCTCAGTGACAACTCCCGCGCCTACATCCTCAAGCTCATGGGGAAGGTCGTGTCCTCGCAGCGGTGGGGGACCCCGGCCGGCGCGCCCTCGTCCGTCGCCGTGCACGTCAAGAACGGGTGGCTCCAGCGCTCCACGCACGGCTGGCGTGTACACAGCATCGGCGCGTTCAGCGGGGGCGGCCACGACTACACGATCTCGGTGCTCACCCACGGCAACAGCACGATGAGTTACGGGGTGAACACGATCCAGGGCGTGGCCAAGGTGATCCACAAGGATCTGACGCCGACGGCCCCGGCGGCGTCCCGCTACACGCCGACCAATACGCCCAAGGAGGCGTTCGTGGCGGTGCCCGAGAGCTGACCGGAATCGGGACCGGAACCGGAACCGGGACCAGAACCGGGACCTGAGGACCAGGGCGGCTCGGACCTTGGTCCCGGTCTGCTCCCCGATTTGTTGCGGCGGGATGAAATCCGCCGGTCTCCGCGTTGGCCCTCTGGGCAGGTCAGGACAACAGGAGGACAGACGTGGCGGAGCAACGGGGCTGGGGCCGGCGTCTTGCCGGGTACGCGTGGCGGTACCCGAAGGACGTCGTGCTCGCGCTGGGCGCGTCCCTGGGCGGCATGGCCGTCATGGCGCTGGTGCCCCTGATCACCAAGGTGATCATCGATGACGTGGTCACGGACCACACCCGCTCCATGGGCCCGTGGGCGGGCGCCCTGATCGGCGCCGCCCTCGTCGTCTACGTCTTCACCTACATCCGCCGCTACTACGGCGGCCGCCTCGCGCTCGACGTCCAGCACGACCTGCGCAACGAGATGTACGGGACGATCACCCGGCTCGACGGCCGCCGCCAGGACGAGCTGTCCACCGGCCAGGTCGTCGGCCGGGCGACCAGCGACCTCCAGCTCATCCAGGGCCTGCTCTTCATGCTCCCGATGACCATCGGGAACGTCCTGCTCTTCGTGATCTCCCTCGTGATCATGGCGTGGCTGTCCCTGCCGCTGACCCTCGTCGCGCTCGCCGTCGCCCCCGCCCTCTGGTTCATCGCCAAGCGCAGCCGCTCCAAGCTCCACCCCGCCACCTGGTTCGCGCAGGCGCAGGCCGCCGCCGTCGCCGGGGTCGTGGACGGGGCCGTGTCCGGCGTGCGCGTCGTGAAGGGGTTCGGGCAGGAGGACCAGGAGACCGGGAAGCTCAGGGAGGTCGGGCGGCGGCTGTTCGCCGGGCGCCTGCGCACCATCCGGCTCAATTCCAAGTTCACGCCCGCGCTCCAGGCCGTGCCCGCACTCGGCCAGGTCGCGATGCTCGCGCTCGGCGGCTGGCTCGCCGTCCGCGGCCAGATCACGCTCGGCACGTTCGTCGCGTTCTCCAGCTACCTCGCCCAGCTCGTCGGCCCCGTCCGCATGCTCGCCATGGTCCTGACCGTCGGCCAGCAGGCCCGCGCGGGCGTCGAGCGCGTCCTCGAACTGATCGACACGGAGCCGTCCATCGAGGACGGCAAGAAGGAACTGCCCGCCGACGCGCCCGCGACCGTCGAGTTCGACGACGTGTCCTTCTCGTACGAGGGCGCCGACCGGGCCGTCCTGGACGGGCTCTCCTTCGAGATCCCGGCCGGCCAGACCCTCGCCGTCGTCGGCTCCTCCGGCTCCGGCAAGTCCACCGTCTCGCTGCTCCTGCCGCGCTTCTACGACGTCACGCACGGCGCCGTCCTCGTCGGCGGCCACGACGTGCGCGAACTGACCCTCGACTCGCTGCGGGCCGCCATCGGTCTCGTGCCCGAGGACTCCTTCCTCTTCTCCGACACCATCCGCGCGAACATCGCGTACGGCATCCCCGACGCGACCGACGAGCAGATCGAGACGGCGGCCCGCGCGGCCCAGGCCGACCGCTTCATCGCCGAGCTCCCCGACGGCTACGACACGACCGTCGGTGAGCACGGCCTCACGCTCTCCGGCGGCCAGCGCCAGCGCGTCGCGCTCGCCCGCGCCATCCTCACCGATCCCCGCCTCCTCGTCCTCGACGACGCCACGTCCGCGGTCGACGCGCGCGTGGAACACGAGATCCACGAGGCGCTGCGCGGCGTCATGGCCGGCCGCACCACTCTTCTCATCGCCCACCGCCGCTCCACCCTCGGCCTCGCCGACCGCATCGCCGTCCTCGACGGCGGGCGCCTCGCCGCGATCGGCACCCACGAGGAGCTGGAGGCCGGATCGGCCCTCTACCGGCGCCTGCTCACCGACCCCGACGAGCTCGGCGGGGTCTCGCCGGGCCACGTCGCGCCCGCGCTCCCCGACGAGGACACCTCCGTACGCGACGAGCTGGACGCCGAGTTCGACGCCGAGCGCGGGATCACGCCCACCCTGTGGACGGGCGACCGTGAGCCGAAGGACACCGCGCTCTCCGGGATGCCCGCGACGCCCGAGCTGCTCGCTCAGGTCGACGCCCTGCCCGCCGCGACCGACGTCCCGGACATCGACGAGGCGCGCGCGGTGACGCCCGAGGAGTCGTACGGGCTGCGCCGCCTGCTGCGCGGTTTCGGCGCGCCCCTGCTGGTCAGCCTCGCCCTGGTCGCCCTCGACGCCGGCATGGGCCTGCTGCTTCCCGTGCTGATCCGGCACGGCATCGACGAGGGCGTCTCGCAGCTCGCGCTCGGCGCCGTGTGGGCGGCCGCCGCGCTCGGTCTGGTCACCGTCCTCGTCCAGTGGTGCGCGCAGATCGGTGAGACCCGCATGACGGGACGCACCGGTGAGCGGGTCCTCTACTCGCTCCGCCTGAAGATCTTCTCCCAGCTCCAGCGGCTCGGACTCGACTACTACGAGCGGGAGCTGACCGGGCGCATCATGACCCGCATGACGACCGACGTGGACGCCCTGTCGACGTTCCTCCAGACGGGCCTGGTCACCGCCTTCGTCTCCGTCGTCACCTTCTTCGGCATCATGGGCACCCTCCTCGTCATCGACGTCCAGCTCGCTCTCGTCGTCTTCGCGACGCTGCCGCCGCTGATCGTCGGCACGTTCTTCTTCCGCCGCTCCAGCGTCAAGGCGTACGAGCTCGCCCGTGAGCGCGTCTCGGTGGTCAACGCCGACCTCCAGGAGTCCGTCGCAGGGCTGCGGATCGTGCAGGCGTTCCGGCGGGAGCGCTCGGGCGCCGAACGGTTCGCCGAGCGCAGCGGCGCCTACCGCAGCGCCCGTATCCGCGGCCAGTGGCTGATCTCGGTGTACTTCCCGTTCGTCCAGTTCCTGTCGTCGGTCGCCGCGGCCGCGGTCCTGATGGTGGGCGCCGGCCGGGTCGAGGCGGGCACCCTGACGACCGGCGCGCTCGTCGCGTACCTCCTCTACATCGACCTGTTCTTCGCGCCCGTGCAGCAGCTCTCCCAGGTGTTCGACGGCTACCAGCAGGCCACTGTCTCGCTCGGCCGCATCCAGGAGCTGCTCCAGGAGCCGACGTCCACGAAGGACGCCGACGAACCCCTCGACGTCCTCTCCCTGCGCGGCGACATCGTCTTCGAGGACGTGGACTTCGCGTACGGGGCCGCGGACGAACAGGAGGCGGCACTCAGCGACGTGGCCCTGCGCATCCCCGCCGGGCAGACCGTCGCCTTCGTCGGCGAGACCGGCGCGGGCAAGTCGACCCTCGTCAAGCTCGTCGCCCGCTTCTACGACCCGACGTCCGGCCGCGTCACCGTCGACGGCACCGACCTGCGCGACCTCGACCTGACGAGCTACCGCCACCGCCTCGGCGTCGTACCGCAGGAGGCGTACCTCTTCCAGGGCACCCTGCGCGACGCCATCGCCTACGGACGTCCCGACGCCACCGACGCCCAGGTGGAGGCGGCGGCCCGCGCGGTCGGCGCGCACGAGATGATCGCCACCCTTGAGGGCGGCTACCTCCACGAGGTCGCCGAGCGCGGCCGTAACCTGTCCGCAGGGCAGCGGCAGCTGATCGCCCTGGCTCGCGCCGAGCTCGTCGACCCCGACATCCTGCTGCTCGACGAGGCGACCGCCGCCCTCGACCTCGCCACGGAGGCCCAGGTCAACCAGGCCACCGACCGGATAGCGGGCAAGCGCACCACCCTCGTCGTCGCGCACCGCCTCACCACCGCGGCCCGCGCCGACCGGGTCGTCGTGATGGCCGACGGGCGCGTCGCGGAGGACGGCACGCACGCCGAGCTCCTCGCACTCGGCGGGCGCTACGCCGAGCTGTGGCGGACCTTCGTCGGCGAGCCCGAGCCCGAGGCGGAGATCAGCTCTTCGCGGTGACGGCGGGTGCGGCGCAAGCACCGGCCTGTGTTTCGCGCAACCACCGGCCCTGTGTGTCGCGTCCGTTCATCAGTACGCTGTGGCACACGTGACTGGAGGGGCGACGGTGGGTGGAGGCATGAGCGAGGGCGGCATACGCAGACGGCTGGCGGCAGCGGCAGCCGTACTGACCTCCTCGGCGCTGCTGGCCCTCGCGGGTCCCGCCGCCGGCACGGCCCAGGCCGCGGCGATCTGCCCCGGCCACAAGGTGCGTACCCTCCCGTTCTCCACGGGTAAGACGCTCATTTACCGCAGCGGCAACTACCTCTGCGCGTACACCCTCACCAAGCGCGACGGCGTACGGCAGACGATGTCGGTCAGCGTGCAGGCGCGCGGCAGCAGGCCCGTGCAGGACAGCGGGCGCTACACGCACCACGCGGGCCCGGTGACCGTCCACGCGGGCCACCGCTGCGTGTGGGTGAGGGGCGCCGTCCGCGGGGCGTCGGTGAGCTCGGGCTGGATCCTCTGCTGAACGCGCGCCCCGTGCGCTGACAGAACACCAAGAACCCCTGACAGAACAGATGTTCCTCCGCTAGGTTCCGGTGCGCATCTGTGTTCTACAGGGGAGTATGCATGCGCAACGCGCTGAGATGGCTGCTCGCACTCGTGGTGCTGATAGGCACCGTGAGTACGGCCACAGCGGCCACCGCCGCTCAGGCCCGGCCGGCGGCCGCCGACACCAGTACCGATATCAAGGACCGGCTCCTCGCCATACCCGGCATGAGCCTGGTGGAGGAGAAGCCCTACACCGGCTACCGCTACTTCGTCCTCAACTACACCCAGCCGGTCGACCACCGGCACCCGTCCAAGGGCACCTTCCAGCAGCGCATCACCGTGCTGCACAAGGACGTCAGCCGCCCCACGGTCATGTTCACCAGCGGCTACAACGTCTCCACGACGCCCAGCCGCAGCGAGCCGACCCGCATCGTCGACGGCAACCAGATCTCCGTGGAGTACCGCTACTTCACCCCGTCCCGGCCCGCGCCGGCCGACTGGTCCAAGCTCGACATCTGGCAGGCGGCCAGTGACCAGCACGCCATCTACCAGGCCCTCAAGCCGGTCTACGGCAAGAACTGGCTGACCACCGGCGGTTCCAAGGGCGGCATGACCGCCACGTACTACGAGCGCTTCTACCCGCGCGACATGGACGGCGTCGTCGCGTACGTCGCGCCGAACGACGTGGTGAACAAGGAGGACTCGGCGTACGACGACTTCTTCAAGACCGTCGGCCCGAAGGACTGCCGCGTGGCGCTGCAGAATGTGCAGCGCGAGACGCTGGTGCGCCGCGATGCCCTGGAGAAGAAGTACGCGGACTACCTGAAGGCCAACAACTACACCGTGGATACGGTCGGTTCGCTGGACAAGGCCTACGAGGCCACGGTCCTCGACCTGGTGTGGGGCTTCTGGCAGTACCAGCCGTCGCAGACGGCGTGCGCCGAGGTGCCCGACGCCAAGACGGTCACGGACCAGGCGCTCTTCGACTACGTCGACGCGGTCGGCGGCTGGTCCTCGTACGCCGACCAGAGCCTCGCCACGTACACGCCGTACTACTACCAGGCGGGTACGCAGCTCGGTTCGCCCGACATCAAGCAGCCCTGGCTGGGCAACATGTCGCGCTACGGCTACCAGCCGCCGCGCAACTTCGTGCCGCGCTCCATCCCGATGAAGTTCCAGCCGTCGGCGATGCGCGACGTGGACTCCTGGGTGCGCCACCACGCGACGCGGATGCTGTACGTCTACGGTTCCAACGACCCGTGGGGCGCCGAGCGGTTCCGCCCCGGCAAGGACTCGACGGACTCGTACGTGCTCACCGCCCCTGGCGCCAACCACGGGGCGAACGTCGCCGGTCTGAACGCCGACGACAAGGCGTTCGCCACGGAGCGGATCCTGAAGTGGGCCGGCGTCTCCGCCCCCGCCGCGCAGGCCGCCAAGCCGCTGGCCCCGTACGACTCCAAGCTCGACAAGCGTGACGTCCAGCGCGAGCTGACCCTGCGGCCGTAGGGCCTCTCGTTTCGACCCCGACCGCAACCGTCGGGGCTACACCCGGACCGCGCATCCCACCGGTTCGGACCCGCCCAGCGTCACGTACAACGCAGTGACCGAGGGGCACTTGGCGCGGTCGACCGCCGCGACGGCCACCCGGTACCGGGGTTTCTCCCGGCCGGAGCCGTCGCAGGCGGTCTCGCGCACCTGGCCGCGGCCCGCCGCGTACAGACAGTCCCCGACGATCGTGCGGGGCCCGCCGCCGCCCCCCGGATCCCCGGGGTGCGGCGGCTCCAGGTTGTGCATGCAGGCGTAGCCCTGCGGGATTTCGCCGGCGTCGGTTCCGCCGGTCCCGTCCGGCGCGGGCCGGCTCTCGCTGATGTGCAGGACGAAGTCGGTGCGGGCCGGGCACATCGGCCCGGCCGCCGCCTTTCCGTCGTAGCGCGCGGTGACCCGCGCCACCGCCCGCTCGCTCCGGCACGGCACCTCGGTGAACGTGTCCCGCCCCCGCGAGCTGCACTCGTCCACGGCGAGGAACACCGCCCCGTACCCCGACGGTGACCGGCTCGCCCCCGGCGAAGGCCCGCCGGACCCCGCGTCCGGCGACCCCTGACACCCCACGAGACACCCCGCGAGTGCCACGGCGAGCAACGCCGCGCACACCGCCCCCACCCACCGCGCACTGTTCCACGCAAGCATGGCAATCCCCCCGATACACACCCCAGCGTGACCCGCCGGGGCGAGCGCACGCCAGGTGTGCAGGGTGGTTTGGGCCAGTTGGGGGTGGTGCGCCGGGTGTGCGTCGTACGTCTAGTACGACAACCCGTAGCCGATCGGGTACAGCACCTGCGCCGGATCGTCGGCGCGCTGCACGGGCACGGGCAGCTTGCCCCGCGGCCTGGCGCGGCCCGCGATCACCCGTACCGCGGCCCGCAGTTCGACGTCCGTCCACGAGTACGCGGCGAGCGAGGCGCCCACGCCGGGCACCTGCGCGATGTCGTACGGGTTGCGGATCGCGACCGCGACGACCGGGACGCCGGTGGCGGCCAGGGCGTTCACGAGCCGCTGCTGACCGCTGCCCGCGGTGACGTTGTACGTGCCGACCAGGACCGCGTCCTTGCCCTTGGCGGCGGCGACCGCCTCGTCGATCTTCGCCTGGTTCGGCGCGGTCCCGGTCGACAACACCGTGGCGGTGAAGCCGAGTTCGGTCAGGGCCTGGCCGAGTGTCGTCGTGGGCGGGCCCGTCGTGCCGGAGGGCGAGGCCGGGTCGGCGCCGACGACGAGGATGTTCCTGTGGGTGCGCCGCGACAGCGGGAGCAGCCGGTTCTTGTTGAGCAGGAGCGTCGTGGTGGCCTCGGCGACGCGGTCGGCGGTGGCCAGGTGGTCGCGGGTGCCGACGGTCTTGTCGACGCCGCGGCCGGTGACGTACGGCTCGTCGAACAGGCCCAGCTTCTCCTTGAGGCGCAGGACGCGAAGGATCGACTCGTCGAGGCGCGCCTCCGTCAGCTCGCCGCCCTTCACGGCGTCGAGGACGGCGTTCCAGGACACCTCCAGGGAGGGCGGGTTGAGGAGCTGGTCCACGCCCGCCTTCAGGGCGAGCACCGGTACGCGGTCGTCGCCGTACTTGTCGCGTACGCCCTGCATGCCGAGGGAGTCGGTGACGATGAGGCCCTCGAAGCCGAGTTCCTCGCGCAGGATGCCCGTCATGATCGGGTGCGAGAGCGTCGCCGGGTCGCCCGAGCCGTCGAGGTCGGGGACCATGATGTGCGCGGTCATGATCGAGTCGATGCCTGCGGCGATCGCGGCCTTGAACGGCGGGGCGTCGATCTGCTGCCACTGCTCGCGCGTGTGCGTGATGATCGGGAAGCCGAAGTGGCTGTCGGTGGCGGTGTCGCCGTGCCCGGGGAAGTGCTTGGCCGTGGAGGCGATGTCGCTGCTCTGGTAGCCCTTGACCTCGGCGGCGACCAGGCCCGCGACGGCCTCGGGGTCGGCGCCGAAGGAGCGCACACCGATGACCGGGTTGGCCGGGTTGATGTTCACGTCGGCGTCGGGCGCGTAGTTCTGGCGGATGCCGACGGCGCGCAGTTCGGCGCCGGCGATCCGGCCCAGGGTGCGGGCGTCGGAGCGGGAGCCGCCCGCGCCGATGGCCATGGCGCCGGGGAAGAGCGTCGCGGGTTCGCCGACGCGGCAGACGATGCCGTGCTCCTGGTCGGTGGAGATGAGCAGCGGGATGCGGCTCTGCTGGGCGAGGCCCGCGCGCTGGATGCCGTTCGACAGGTCGGCGATCTGGTGCGGGTCACGGGTGTTGTGCGCCCAGGTGAAGTAGATGATGCCGCCGAGCTTGTACTTGTCGATCAGCTCGGCGGCGGTGCGGACGCCCATCTCCGCGAGGTTGGCGTCGATGTCGGCCTGGTCGGGTTCGGTCGCGGAGTGGCCGTAGACCCGCATCACGAAGAGCTGGCCGACCTTCTCCTCGAGGCTCATCCGGGAGATGAGCGCCTTGAGCCGCGCGTCCTTGCCCTTGCGTGACGCGTCGTCGGCCTGGGCCGGGACGCCGGACAGGGTGACTGCGGCGGCGCCCGCGGTGGCGGCTGCGAGCAGGGTGCGTCTGGACAGGTTGTGGTGCACGTGCGCACTCCTTCCGGAGGAGAACTGGTGATCCATACCCTGAAAGAAACTTCCGAGGCTCACGAATATCCGGAAAGTTTCTGCCAGTCAAGGGTGTGCACAGCCGGGGCGGCAGAAGGGCTGGGGGTGGGGCCGTCACCGGCGCTGAGGAGGGGGCGCGCCGGTGACGGCGTGCTGCCGGCCGCAGGCGGCGGAGAGGCGGTCGGCATGCGCAGCCAGCAGCGAGGCCGACACCGCACGGCGGAGACTCTCCGGCAGCATGCCGTTCTGACGGAGCGGTACGCGAGCGGGTTCCCTACGAGCCCGATCCCGCTCCGCGGTGAGTTCCCGTCAGCGAGCCCGATCCCGCTCAGCCGTGACTTCTCCCCACCGCTCCCGCAGCGTCCGGACCGCCTCCGCGATGGCCGGCCTGCGCGACGCCCCCGTCCGCCACAGCGCGTACAAGTGCCGTACGGGCATGGGATCCAGCGGCACCGCGACGACGCCGTCCGCCCCCTTCACCATGCCCCGGCGTTCACGCCGAGGAGGAATCGCGTCCCAGGTGTGCGACGCGGAGCGCCGCCGCTTCAGATCGGGGCGCGTGGTGCCCCAACGAGCGTTTTGGTGAACACGCGTTCCCTTGATCGCTGGTGCGGGTGATGGTGGCGGACTCGGGGTACGGGCGTGCGTTCCTCGCACATACGGTCCTGGCGTAGTCAGCAGTACGGATCGGCACGGCGGGCCGGGAGTGGGGTGAGGCGGGTGGCAGCCAATACGGTTGGCGAGCAGGTCATGGCCGACGGGCATGCCCGTTACACCTTCCGGCTGCGGGTTTCGGCGACGGCGCGGGCCGCGCTGGAGGCGGAGTGGGGACGGTGCCGCTGGGTCTGGAACGAGTGCGTGGCCAAGGCGAAGGCCGTACACGCCCACAACAAGACCCGTCCCGAGGTCAAACAGACGTGTGGTCCGGCGCAGTTGGACCGGATGCTCACCGGCGCGCGGGCGGGCACTCCGTGGCTGGCAGCGGGGTCCTCGGTACCGCAACAGCAGATCATCCGGGACTTCGGCAAGTCCCGCGCCAAGGCGCTCAAGGGCATCAAGGAGCGCCTGCCGGTCTCGCTGCGGGCGGGGATGCCTGGCTTCAAGACCAAGCGCGAGGCGAGCCCGAGCCTGAACTACACGAAGCGCGGCTTCCGCCTCAAAGACGGCCGTCTACATCTGGCGGGCGGCCTCGTGCTGACCGTGGTCTGGTCGCGCCCGTTATCCGGGGAGCCGAGCTCGGTGCGGGTGTACCGGGACAGCCTTGGCCACTGGCACGCGAGCTTTGTCGTCCCCGCCCCGCGTGAGTCCCTTGTGTCGACGGGGCGGGTGCTGGGCGTGGACTGGGGCGTGAAGGAGATCGCCACCACCACCTCCGACACCCATGACCTGCCGCATCCTGAACACGGCCGCACAGCGAGGGCGAAGGTGTCCCGCTACGACCGGATGATGGCCCGCCGCAAACCGCACAGGGGGCAGGCTGCCTCGAAGGGCTACCGGGAAGCCCAACGCTTGCGCGCGAAGGCCCACAAGAAGGCGGCCCGACAGCGCCAGGACACCGCGAGGAAGTGGGCGAAGAAGGTCGTCCAGGATCATGATGAGCTGGCCGTGGAGGACTTCAAGCCGAAGTTCCTCGCCAGGTCGAGCATGGCGAGGAAGGCTGTGGACGCCGCCATCGGCGCCACGAAGCAGGCGCTGGTGGAGATGGCCCGCAAATACGGGCGCATCGTCCACCTCGTCCATCCCGCGTACACCACGATGGACTGCGGGCAGTGCGGAGCGAGAGCCAAGCACGCCCTGCCGCTGGGTGAACGCACGTACACCTGCACCGAGTGCGGAGCCGTCTCACCCAGAGACAAGAACTCCGCCCGCGTGATGCTCAACAGGGCAGGTCTGACCCCTGCTGGTGCCGAGGGCATAAGACCGGACGGAACGCAGTTCCGCCCGGCAGCCTGAGCCAGGAATCCCCTCCCTTCAGGGAGGAGAGCATCAAGATGCTCGTCCCGGTGTTCGGGATGTCGTCCGCCGCGCTCTTCCTCGGCGAGAGCGTCAGCCCCCTGCGCTGGTGCGCCGCCGCGCTCCTCGTCGGCGGCGTCGCCCTCGGGTCGCTCGCGCCCGCTCCCCGGGACAGGGCCGTCCAGCGTGTGGACACTCCGGCGCCCGCGCCGCCCGTCGACGACCATGAAGCGCATGCCAGTCGTTGAGATACCCGGTTCCAAGTCCGTGACGGCGAGGGCGCTGTTCCTCGCCGCCGCAGCGCAGGGCACGACCACCCTTCTGCGCCCTCTCAGCTCCGACGACACCGAGGGCTTCGCCGAAGGGCTGCACCGGCTCGGCTACGGCGTCGAACGCGGCCCGGACGCCTGGCACATCGAGGGCCGCCCGGCGGGCCCCGCCACCACCGACGCCGACGTGTACTGCCGCGACGGCGCGACCACCGCCCGCTTCCTGCCCACGCTCACGGCGGCCGCCGCGCATGGCACGTACCGCTTCGACGCCTCGCCCCAGATGCGCCGCCGCCCCCTCGCGCCGCTCACCCGGGCCCTGCGCGACCTGGGTGTGGACCTGCGCCACGAAGAGGCCGAAGGGCACCACCCGCTCACGGTCACGGCGGGCGGGGTCCAGGGCGGCGACGTGACCCTGGACGCGGGCCAGTCCTCCCAGTACCTCACCGCGCTCCTCCTGCTCGGCCCGCTGACCAGGACCGGCCTGCGCATCACCGTCACCGACCTGGTCTCGGCGCCGTACATCGAGATCACCCTGGCGATGATGCGCAGCTTCGGGGCCGAAGTCGGCCGCGACGGCGGCGTGTTCACCGTCGCGCCCGGCGGCTACCGCGCCACCACCTACGCCATCGAGCCCGACGCCTCGACGGCGAGCTACTTCTTCGCTGCGGCCGCGCTCACCGGCGGCGAGGTCACCGTCGAGGGCCTCGGGAAGGACGCGCTCCAGGGCGACCTGGCGTTCGTCGACGTCCTGCGGCGCATGGGGGCGGGGGTGGAGATGACGGGGGACCGTACGACGGTGACCGGCCCCACGGACCTCAAGGGCCTCACGGTCAACATGCGGGACATCTCCGACACGATGCCGACCCTCGCGGCCATCGCGCCGTACGCCAGCGGTCCGGTCCGCATCGAGGACGTCCACAACACGCGCGTCAAGGAATGCGACCGCCTGGAGGCCTGCGCGCAGAACCTGCGCGCGCTCGGGGTGACGGTGGCGACGGGACCCGGCTGGATCGAGATCCAGCCGGGCACCCCCGCCCCGGCCGAGATCACCACGTACGGGGATCACCGCATCGCGATGTCCTTCGCGGTGGCGGGCCTGCGGATCCCGGGCGGGGTCACGTTCGACGACCCGGGGTGCGTGCGGAAGACGTTCCCCGGGTTCCACGAGGCGTTCGCGAAGGTGTTCGCATAGCCGTCCGGGCGGTGGTCCGGACGCCTGTCCGGACCACCGGCCGGCGGCTACGCCGACTCGTTGAGCAGCCGGGCCAGATGCTCACGCCCGGCCGTCAGGAGTCCGGGCAGCGGGGCGGCGTCCGGGTACCAGCGCTTCTCGTACTCCCAGCACAGCCACCCGTCCCAGCCCTCGCGGCACAGCACGTCCACGACCTCGGTGAGCGGCAGCACGCCCGCGCCCAGGGCGAGCGGTGTCGTGTCGTCGGCGCCCGCGATGTCCTTCACCTGTACGTAGCCCAGGTGCGGGGACAGCGCCGCGTACGACTGGACGGGCTGCTCGCCGCCGAGCCACGTGTGCATGACGTCCCACAGGGCGCCGACCTGCCGGTGCCCGACCGGGCCGAGCACGCGTGTCGCGTCGGCTCCCGTGCGGTGCGAGTCGTGGGTCTCCAGGAGGATGCGGACGCCGAGGTCGGCGGCGTACTCGGCGGCGGTACCCAGGCGCCGGGCACCCGTGGCGTCGGCCTCGGCGCGGCTCTGCTCCGTGCCGCCGCCCGGGAAGACGCGTACGTAGGGCGCGCCGACGTCGCGGGCGAGTTCGAGGAGTGACCTGATCTCCGCGATCACCGGTTCGTCCTCGCCGGGGGCCGCCACGCGCGCGTACCCGGCGAGACCGAGGATCTCGACCCCGGCGGCCTTGAACTCGGCGGCGGCGTCCGCCCGTTCGGTGAGTCCGAGGCCCGGGTGTACGGGTTCCTCCGGATGGGCGCGCAGTTCGACACCGTGATACCCGTGATCGCCGGCGAGCCGGACGACATCGGCGAGGGGAAGCCCGGGGACCCCGAGCGTGGAGAAGGCCAGTTTCATGGCGGGGACGCTACCGGGCCCGGCGCAGGGGTCAAGGGCTCGCCGGGCGGAGGTGCGGCGGGCGGGTGAAGGGGGCGCCTGACATGCCGCGGTGACGGGGAGCCACCCCGACCGCGCCCGGCCCAACCCCTCGCCGCCCCAAGCTTCGGCAACGTCCCGGCCATGCGGGTCACGGCTTGGCCAAGCCGATTCCGTGCGTTGGCCACGTATTCATCGCACGACCCGGGCGGTTCTCACCTCGGCCCTGGACAGTGGCTCACCGGAACGCATGTGCCCCCGCACGCCCATGAACGCACTGATGCCTCAATTGCCCCTGGTTTCAAGGAAGTTCATGGTCATCCGTCGCACGAAGGGATCCCCATGCCCGAGTTCACCCGTCGCAGGCTGCTGGGTTCGGCCGCAGGCGCGCTCGGCGGTGCCGCCGCGCTCTCGCTGCTGCCGCCGAGTGTGCAGAAGGCCGTCGCCGCGGGACCGCCGCGGGGCGGCTCGCTGCGTGACATCGAGCACGTCGTCATGCTGATGCAGGAGAACCGGTCCTTCGACCACTACTTCGGCACCCTGTCCGGCGTCCGCGGCTTCAACGACCCGCGGGCCCTCAAGTTGGACACCGGACGTTCGGTCTTCTACCAGCCGGACGCGGTGAACCCGAAGGGGTATCTGCTCCCCTTCCACCTCGACACGCACAGCTCCAGCGCCCAGGCCATCCCCTCCACCAGCCACGCCTGGTCCGTCCAGCACGAGGCGTGGAACGGCGGCCGGATGGACCGCTGGCTGCCCGCCCACCGTGCGGCCGACGGCATCAACGGCCCCTATGTCATGGGCTATTACACCCGCGAGGACATACCCTTCTAGTTCGCCCTCGCCGAGGCCTTCACCATCTGCGACCACTACTTCTGCTCGGTCTTCGGCCCGACCTGGCCCAACCGGCTGTACTGGATGACCGGTTCGATCGACCAGGGCGGCACGCAGGGCGGCCCGGTCCTGTCCAACAAGGCGCCGACGCCGTACCGCTGGACGACGTACGCCGAACGCCTCCAGGCCGCCGGGGTCAGCTGGAAGGTCTACCAGCAGGACGACGACTACGGCTGCAACATGCTGGAGCAGTTCCAGGCGTTCAAGGACGCGAAGCCCGGCTCCGACCTCTACGAGCGCGGGGTGCGGCCGCAGCCCGAGGGCACGTTCGAGGACGACGCCCGTAACGACCGGCTCCCCGCGGTCTCCTGGATCATGCCGACGAGCTACCAGTCCGAGCACCCGGACTACCTGCCGGCGGCCGGCGCGGACTTCGTGGCCTCGAAGATCGAGGCCATCGCGTCGAACCCGAAGGTGTGGGCGAAGACCGCCTTCATCCTCAACTACGACGAGAACGACGGCCTCTTCGACCACGTGCCGCCGCCGGCGGCGCCCGCCGGGACGAAGGGCGAGTACGTCCAGGGGCTGCCGATCGGCGCCGGGTTCCGGGTGCCCGCCATCATCGTGTCGCCCTGGACGGTGGGCGGCTGGGTCGCGAGCGAGACCTTCGACCACACCTCGGCCCTGCAGTTCCTGGAGCGGTTCACCGGTGTCGAGGAACCCAACATCACGGACTGGCGCCGCGACACGTTCGGCGACCTGACGTCGGCGTTCCGCTTCTCCCACGGCAGGCCGCACGCCCCGCGCCTGCCCGACGACACGGCGGAGCAGCTGGAGAAGGCGAAGCAGGAGGTCGCTACCCTGCCGAAGCCGACGCTCCCGGGCGCTGACCAGCACTTCCCGCACCAGGAGAGGGGTCGCCGACCCCAGGTGTGACGGTCGGTGCAGGCTCCGGGCGGGCGGGCGGACGCGAACCGCGCTCACCCGCCCGGCGCCTCACTCACCCACCCGAGCCCTTGGACGGCACCCCCGTGGACCCCCGCACCATCAACTCCCCCTGTACCACTGCCATCCCCCCGGCGGGCGCCGCCTCGCGGCCCATGGCGATGCGGCCCGCGCGGGCCCCCGCCTCGGCCAGCGGCAGCCGTACCGTCGTCAGTGCCGGAACCGCGTCCACGCTGAACGGCAGGTCGTCGAAGCCGGCCACGGACACGTCGCCCGGAATGCTCAGGCCCGCCTCCCGCAGCGCGGCGCACGCGCCGAGCGCCACCGTGTCGTTCGCGGCGACCACGGCCGTCAACGACGGGTCGCGGCGCAGGAGTTCGACCGTCGCCTCGTAACCGGACCGCCGGTCGTACGGGCCGTGCACGGTCCACCCGGCGTCGTCGGGCACGCCCCGCGCCGCCAGTGCCGCGCGGTGCCCCTCCAGACGGTGGCGGGTCGTTGTCCGTTCCTCGGGGCCCGCGATGTAGCCGATCCTGCGGTGGCCGAGGTCCAGCAGGTGGTCGGTGAGGGCCCGGCCGCCGCCGCGGTTGTCGAAGGCGAGCGCGACCGCGTCCGCGTCGGGCACGGGCGGCCGGCCGCACAGGACGACCCGCGTCCCGGCGTCCGCGAGGCGCCGCAGTTTTCCGGAGATCGCCTGGGCGTGCCCGGCGTCCTCGACGGCGCCGCCCGTGAGGACGACGGCCGCGGCCCGCTGGCGCTGGAGGAGCGTCAGATAGGTGAGTTCGCGCTCGGGCGACCCGCCGGTGTTGCACACGACCGCGAGCCGCTCGCCGCCCGCGCGCCCGCCGGGCCCCACGATCTCGGACTGCACGGCCCCGGCCATGATCCCGAAGAACGGGTCGGCGATGTCGTTCACGAGGATGCCGACCAGGTCGGAGGTGGCGGCGGCCAGGGCGCTGGCCGGCCCGTTCAGCACGTAGTCGAGATCGTCCACGGCGCGCAGCACCCGCTCGCGCGTGGCCGCGGCCACGGGGTAGTTGCCGTTGAGCACGCGGGACACGGTGGCAGGGGAGACCTGGGCGCGGGCCGCCACGTCCGCCAGGGTCACGGTCATCGCATCATCCTCCGGTCGGCAGTCCGGGCGGCCGTCCGGACGTACGGCCTTGCAATCCCGTTTCATCAGCCCCCGGTCTTGTCCGACCGGCTGTGCAGAGGCTAGCTTCTTCCCGTATAGAAAGCGCTTGCTACGACGAGCGTGTTCTTCATCGGCTTCTGATCGGCTTCTGTACGAAGGGACTCTCGTGACTCGCAAGACGGTGCGCATCGCCATGAACGGGGTGACGGGGCGCATGGGCTACCGCCAGCACCTCGTCCGCTCCCTCCTCGCCCTGCGCGACCAGGGCGGCCTGGATCTCGGTGACGGCACGGTGCTGTGGCCCGAGCCGGTCCTCGTCGGGCGGCGCGAGCACGCGCTGCGCGCGCTCGCCGAGCAGCACGGCCTCGACCCGGCGAACGTCTCGACCGACCTCGACGCCGTCCTCGCCGACGACACCATCGACATCTACTTCGACGCGCAGGTCACCTCCGCCCGTGAGGAGGCGCTCAAGAAGGCCATCGCCGCCGGAAAGCACCTCTACACGGAGAAGCCCTCCGCGACGAGCCTCGACGGCGCGCTCGAACTGGCCCGCCTGGCCGAGGCGAAGGGCATCAAGCACGGTGTCGTCCAGGACAAGCTGTTCCTGCCGGGCCTGCTCAAGCTCAAGCGCCTCATCGACGGCGGCTTCTTCGGGCGGATCCTGTCCGTGCGCGGCGAGTTCGGCTACTGGGTCTTCGAGGGCGACTGGCAGGAGGCGCAGCGGCCGAGCTGGAACTACCGGTCGGAGGACGGCGGCGGCATTGTCGTCGACATGTTCCCGCACTGGGAGTACGTGCTGCACGAGCTGTTCGGCCGCGTGACCAGCGTGCAGGCGCTGGCCTCGACGCACATCCCGCAGCGCTGGGACGAGGGCGGCAAGCCCTACGACGCGACCGCCGACGACTCGGCGTACGGCATCTTCGAGCTCGACGGCGGCGCCGTCGCGCAGATCAACTCCTCCTGGTCGGTGCGGGTCAACCGGGACGAGCTCGTCGAGTTCCAGGTGGACGGGACGGAGGGCTCGGCGGTCGCCGGGCTGCGCAACTGCCGGATCCAGCACCGCGCTTCGACCCCCAAGCCCGTATGGAACCCGGACCTGCCGGCCACGTACCCCTTCCGCGACCAGTGGCAGGAAGTGCCCGACAACCAGGAGTTCGACAACGGGTTCAAGGCGCAGTGGGAGCTGTTCCTCAAGCACGTGTACGCCGACGCGCCCTACCGCTGGGACCTGTTCGCCGGCGCCCGCGGGGTGCAGCTCGCCGAGCTCGGCCTGAAGTCGTCGGCGGAGGGCCGCCGCCTGGACGTTCCGGAGATCAGCCTGTGACGATCCGACTCCCCGGCCCCGGCGGTGCGCTGCGCCCGTACACCCCGCGCGCCGAACCGGCCTCCTTCACCACGGGCGCCCCGCTCGTCTCGCGGACCGTCTTCTCCGCCGCGCACGTCGTCGCGGACCCGTTCGCCGACGCCGGCCCCGAGATGGCCGCCGTCGACTGGGACGCGACGCTCGCCTTCCGCCGTCATCTGTGGGCGCACGGTCTGGGCGTCGCCGAGGCCATGGACACCGCCCAGCGCGGCATGGGCCTCGACTGGGCGGGCGCGGCCGAGCTGATCCGGCGCTCGACCGCCGAGGCCAGGTCGGTGGGCGGCGCCATCGCGTGCGGGGTGGGCACCGACCAGCTGACCGGGCCCGCCACGCTCGCCGAGGTCCGCGCGGCCTACGAGGAGCAGCTCGCGCTCGTGGAGGGGACGGGCGCGCAGGCGATCCTCATGGCCTCGCGGGCCCTGGCGGCCGCCGCCTCGGGACCCGAGGACTACCTCGACGTCTACGGGCAGCTGCTGCGCCAGGCCGCCGAGCCCGTCATCCTGCACTGGCTCGGCCCGATGTTCGACCCCGCCCTGGAGGGCTACTGGGGTTCGCCGGACCTCGACGCGGCCACCGAGACGTTCCTCGACGTCATCGCCGCGCACCCCGACAAGGTCGACGGCATCAAGGTCTCGCTCCTGGACGCCCGGCGCGAGGTCGAGCTGCGCCGCCGCCTCCCGCGGGGCGTGCGCTGCTACACGGGGGACGACTTCAACTACCCCGAGCTGATCGCGGGCGACGCGCAGGGCTTCAGCCACGCGCTCCTCGGCATCTTCGACCCGCTGGGTCCCCTCGCGGCCGAGGCGGTGCGCGTCCTCGACACGGGGGACACCGTCAAGTTCCGTGAACTGCTCGACCCGACCGTCGAGTTGTCCCGGCACCTCTTCGAGACGCCGACCCGCTTCTACAAGACGGGCGTCGTCCTGCTCGCCTGGCTCGCGGGCCACCAGTCCCACTTCACGATGGTCGGCGGCCTCCAGTCGGCGCGCCCGCTCCCGCACCTCGCCCGCGCCTACGAACTGGCCGACGGCCTCGGCCTGTTCCCGGACCCGGCCCTCGCCGAGACCCGGATGAAGTCCCTGCTCAGCGTGTACGGAGTCGACCAGTGAGCCACGCACTCGACCGCTTCTCCCTCAACCAGATGACCGTCAAGCAGCTCGACCTCGAAGAACTCGTCGCGGCCTGTGCCGAGTTGGAGGTCCCGGGTGTCGGCCTGTGGCGTGAGCCCGTGCAGACGTACGGGGTCGAGGCCGCGGCGAAACTCGTACGCGACGCGGGGCTCGCCGTCACCACCCTGTGCCGGGGCGGCTTCCTCACCGCGATCGACCCGCACGCGCGCCTGCGGGCCCTCGACGACAACCGCGCGGCCGTCGACGAGGCGGCGGCCCTCGGTACGGACACCCTCGTCCTGGTCTCCGGCGGCCTGCCCGAAGGCAGCAAGGACCTGCACGGCGCGCGGGAGCGGATCGCCGACGCGCTCGTGGAGCTCGGCCCGTACGCCGCCGAGCGGGGCGTCCGGCTCGCCATCGAACCGCTGCACCCGATGTACGCCGCCGACCGGTGCGTCGTGTCGACGCTGGCGCAGGCGCTCGACCTGGCCGAGCGCTTCCCCGCCGAGCAGGTGGGCGTGTGCGTGGACACGTACCACATCTGGTGGGACGACCAGGCGCCCGCGCAGATCGCGCGCGCGGGTCAGGGCGGGCGGCTGCACGCCTTCCAACTGGCCGACTGGACCACGCCGTTGCCCGAGGGCGTCCTCAACGGACGGGGGCAGATCGGCGACGGCGCGATCGACATGCGCGCGTGGCGCGGCCTGGTCGAGGCCGCCGGGTACACGGGTCCCATCGAGGTGGAGCTGTTCAACGACGGGCTGTGGGCACGCGACGGGCGCGAGGTTCTCGCTCAGACGGCGGACCGCTTCGTGCGGCACGCCTGCTGAGTCTTGTGGGCAGGCGGCCTCCTACAGGGGGCCGCGGCCCGTCTTCCTGCCCGCGGCCCGCTTGGTGAAGACCGCGAGCACCACCGGGACCAGGAGCTCGATGACCCGGGTCACCGTCGCGGGCGGCAGGCCCGTCTTCTTCGCGACGGCGGCAGCGACGGGCCGGCTCATCTTCGCCAGGAGCCCGGCCATCAGGCCACCGCCCGCCAGGCCGCCGAGCCCGCCGAACGTCGCCACGCCCTGCAAGGGCTGCTGCTCCTGTGCCTCGGCGAGCGCCTGCCGGACCTCCTCGGCCTGCTGGGGGTCGGCCGAGGCCTTCTCTCTGAGCCCTCCGGAGAGCTCGGAGACGGTCGTGCTCACGACGTTCTGCGCCCCCGCCGCGTCCGTGCCCAGCAGCCCGGCGATCTCGCTCAGCCGGTCGTCGCCGAGCTCGTCGAGTACGTCCTTCTGCAGGGAGGGTTCGGCAGGTCCGGTGCTTTCACTCATGCCGAAAACGCTACGTCTGCCCCACTGTGTCGGCACCCCGAAAAGATTTCGGCCGGACCGTGCAACCCTTTCCGCGCCAGGCGGGTCGTATGTGGCATCAGGACTTCTGGAGGGGGATCCGGGGGGATCGCGGGGGTTCTGACGGGGAGGGGAAGCGTCAGGGGGTCCGGTCCGCCGACCGGGCCCCCTTTTGCACGCGCACCAGCAGGTCGCATGTGTGCCGGCAGGTCCTAGAAGAAGACCCCGCAGCGCAGCAGCACATTCGCGTACGGCCGCGCCTCTCCCGTACGGACGACGAGCCGCGCGCTCCGCGAGAGCTGCTTCAGCTCCTCGTGCGTGACGAAGGAGAGCGCGGGCAGCCGCTGCACGAGCAGCCCCTCGGCCTCGGGGTTCGCGGCCCGGATCTCCGCGGCGGCCGTCCCGCCCTCCACGACCAGCTCGTCCAGGAGCCCGTCGACGACCTCGGCGAACGACGGGACACCGGCCCGGAACGCCAGGTCCACGACCCGCGGCCCCACCGGGATCGGCATGCCCGCGTCGCACACGAGCACGCCGTCGCCGTGACCCAGCTCGGCGAGCGCGCCGGCCAGGTGGCGGTTGAGTATTCCGGCCTTCCTCACAGCGCCGTGACCTCGGCCGTCGTCGGGTACGACGCCTGCGCGCCCTCCTTCGTGACCGCCGCCGCGCCGACGCGGGCCGCGAAGGCCGCCGCGTGCTCGAGGCTCTCGCCCGCGCCGAGCCGCCAGGCCAGGGCCGCCGTGAAGGCGTCCCCCGCACCGGTCGTGTCCACGGCCGTCACCTTGACGGACGGCACGCGGCGCGTTCCCGTGGCGTCGGCCACGAGCGCGCCCTCGGCGCCCAGCGTGATCACGACGGAGCGCGGCCCGAGGGCGAGCAGCGCCGGCGCCCAGTCCTCGGGCTCGCCGGTGATGTCCGCGCCGAGCACGACGCGCGCCTCGTGCTCGTTGACGATGAGCGGGTCGCAGGCTTCCAGGACCTCGGTGGGCAGGGGGGCGGGCGGCGACGGGTTGAGGACGAACCGGCTGCCCGGCGCCAGGGCCCGTACGACCTGCGCGACCGTGTCGAGCGGGATCTCCAGCTGCGCCGAGACCACCCGCGACGCCTGGAAGAGGCTGCCCGCGGCCTTGACGTCCTGCGGGGTGAGCCGGGCGTTGGCACCCGGTGACACCACGATGCTGTTGTCCCCGGACGGGTCCACCGTGATCAGGGCGACCCCGGTGGGCGCCCCGCCGACGAGGACGCCGACCGGGTCGACGCCCGCCGACCTCAACGAGTCGAGCAGCAGCCGCCCGTGCCCGTCGTCGCCGACCCGCGCGAGCAGCGCCGTACGGGCCCCGAGGCGCGCGGCTGCGACGGCCTGGTTCGCGCCCTTGCCGCCCGGGTGGACGGCCAGGTCCGAGCCGAGGACGGTCTCCCCGGCGCCGGGGCGGCGCTCGACGACGGTCACGAGGTCGGCGTTGGCCGACCCCACCACCAACAGGTCGTAGTCGTGCATCGCTGTCACTTTCTCCGTGTTCTCGATGGGCCGGTAGGGCGCCCGGTTACGTCGGAATCGCGACGGCTACTTGAAGCTCGCGACGTTCTTCGAAGTGACGACCTTCACCGGCACCTTCACCATCTCCTCGACCTTCTTGTCCTTCGCCGCCCTGACCGCGTTCTGCACGGCGATCCGGCCGAGCTCCTTCGGCTGCTGCGCGACGGACGCGTACAGCGTGCCCGCCTCGACGGCCTTGAGACCGTCCGGCGTGCCGTCGAAGCCGACGACGGCGACGGACTTGCCGGCCTTGGAGCCGAGCGCCTTGACCGCGCCGAGCGCCATCTCGTCGTTCTCGGCGAAGACGCCGTCGACGCCCGCGTTGGCCTGGAGCATGTTCGTCATGACGTCGAGGCCCTTGGTGCGGTCGAAGTCCGCGGGCTGCTTGGCGACGACCTTGATGCCGGGGTACGCCTTGATGCCCTCGGCGAAGCCCTGGCCGCGCTCCCGGCTGGCGGAGGTGCCGGCCGTGCCCTGGAGGATCACGATCTTCCCGCTGCCGCCGAGCTTGTCGGCGAGCGTCTTCGCCGCCTGGCGGCCGCCCGCGACGTTGTCGGACGCGACGAGCGTGGCCGTCTTCGCCTTGTTGACGCCGCGGTCGGCGGCGACGACGGGGATGTCCGCCTTGTTCGCGCCGCGCACGGCGGGGCCGACCGCGTCGGAGTCGACGGGGTTCACGATGACCGCGCTCATGCCCTCACTGGTGAAGTTCTGGAGCTGGTTGGCCTGCTGGGACGCGTCGTTCTGGGCGTCCGTCACCGTGAGCTTGATGCCCTCCTTCTTCGCCTCGGCCTGCGCGCCCGCCTTCATCTGTACGAAGAAGGGGTTGTTCAGCGTCGAGACGGACAGGCCGAGCTTGGCCGACTTACCCGAAGAGCCGTTGTTCCACAGGGAGATGCCGCCGATGATCGCCGCGGCGACGACGGCCGCGATCACGTACTGGGCGGCCTGTTTGCCCTTGGAGCCGCCCGGCCCGGACGCGGCGCCGGTGGCGGTCGGGGTCGCGCCCGCCTTGCGGCGCACGGTGTCGAGCAGCACGGCGAGCGCGATGACGACGCCGATGACGACCTGCTGCCAGAACGCCGACACGGAAAGGAGGTTGAGGCCGTTCCTGAGCACCGCGAGGATCAGCGCGCCGATGAACGTGCCCGACGCCTTGCCGACGCCGCCGGACAGCGAGGCGCCGCCGATGACGACCGCGGCGATGGCGTCCAGCTCGTAGCCCTGCGCGGCCTGCGGCTGCGCAGAGGTCAGACGCGAGGCGAGGACGATGCCCGCGACCGCGGCGAACAGGCCCGACAGGGCGTAGATGACGACCTTCTGCCGCTTGACGCGCAGACCCGACAGGCGCGCCGCTTCCTCGTTGCCGCCGATCGCGAACATGGACCGGCCGATGAACGTACGGCCCAGGATCAGCGCCGTGATCAGCCCCATCACGATCATCACGAGCACCGGAACCGGCAGCCAGCCGCCGAGCGTGTCACCGATCCGCGAGACGGACGAAGGGAACGGGATCGGGCTGCCCTGCGAGATGACGAGCGACAGACCACGCCCCACCGACAGCATCGCGAGCGTCGCGATGAACGGCGGGAGCTTGCCGTACGAGATCAGCGCGCCGTTGACGAATCCGCAGGCGATACCGGTGACGACGGCGAGGATCACGGCGATCCACACCGGGACGCCCTCGCTGGTCGCGGCCCACGCGAGGACCGTCGCCGACAGGGCCGCCACCGAGCCGACCGACAGGTCGATGCCCGCGGAGACGATGACGAAGGTGACGCCGAACGCGAGGATCGCGGTCACGGCGGCCTGCACGCCGACGTTGAGCAGGTTCTGCGTGGTCAGGAAGTCGCCGGACAGCAGCGACATCGCTATGACCAGGACGACCAGGGCGCTCAGCGCGCCGTTGTCGAGCAGGACGCGGCGCAGGCCACCCGCGCCGGCCGTGCTGCTCTTGAGCGTGTCAGTGGCCACGGGAGCCCTCCACTTCATTGTGTTCGGGGGTGGTTGCCGCGGATGCCTGGGTGCTGACGGCGAGCGCCATCACGGAGTCCTGGGTCGCCTCGCCGGCCGCGAGTTCGCCCGCGATCCGGCCCTGCGCCATGACGAGGACCCGGTCGCTCATCCCGAGGACCTCCGGCAGATCGCTGGAGATCATCAGGACGGCGTGCCCGGCCGCGGTGAGTTCGTTGACGAGCTGGTAGATCTCGACCTTCGCGCCGACGTCGATGCCGCGCGTCGGCTCGTCGAGGATGAGGACCTTGATGTCGGCGAGCAGCCACTTGCCGATGACGACCTTCTGCTGGTTGCCGCCGGACAGGGTGCGCACGTGCTGGCCGAGCCCGGCCATGCGCACGCCGAGCTGCTCGGCCATGCGGGCGGCCGCGACGCGCTGCGACCTGCGGTCCACGAGGCCCGCGCGGGTCGCCGAACGCAGGGTGACGAGGCCGAGGTTCTCCTCGACGGAGGCGTCCGGGAGGAGTCCCTGCCCCTTGCGGTCCTCGGGCACGAGCCCGACGCCGGCGGACATCGCCGCGTTCACGTCGTGCCGCGGCAGCCGCGCGCCCGCGACCTCGACCGTGCCCTTGTCGTACGGGTCGGCGCCGAACACGGCACGGACGACCTCGGTACGGCCCGCGCCCACGAGGCCCGCGATGCCGACGACCTCGCCGGCCCGCACCTCGAAGTGCACGTCGTGGAAGACCCCGTCCCGGGTCAGCCCCTCGACCCGCAGCAACGGGGCCTGCGTGGCGTCGAGTTCGGGCCGCTCGCGCGGGTACTGCTGCTCGATGCTGCGGCCCACCATGAGCCGTACGAGCTCGGCCTCGGGGGTCGACGCGGGGACCTGGCCGACGCTCCTGCCGTCACGGATGACCGTGACGCGGTCGCCGAGCGCGGCGATCTCCTCCAGGTGGTGGGTGATGAAGACGACGCCGACGCCGTCCTCACGCAGCGCGCGCACGATCCCGAAGAGCTTGTCCACCTCCTCCGAGGTGAGCACGGCCGTCGGCTCGTCCATGATCAGGACGCGGGCGTCCAGGCTCAGGGCCTTCGCGATCTCGACCATCTGGAGCCGGGCGATGCCCAGTTCGCGTACCCGGGTCCGGGGCGACACCGTCAGACCGACGCGCCGGAGCAGCTCCTCGGCGTCGGCCTCCATCTTCTTGCGGTCGATCATCCCGAGGCGGCGCGGCTGGCGGCCCAGGAAGATGTTCTCGGCGACCGTCAGATCGGGGACGAGGTTGAACTCCTGGTAGATGGTGGCGATCCCGAGGCGCTCGGCGTCCTGCGCCCCGTGGATACGGGCCTCCTTGCCGTCGACGACGATCCGGCCCGCGTCGGGCCGGTAGGCGCCGGAGAGCATCTTGATGAGCGTGCTCTTGCCCGCGCCGTTCTCGCCGAGCAGTACGTGCACCTCGCCGCGGCGCAGATCGAAGTCGACGCTGTCGAGCGCGACGACGCCGGGGAACGTCTTGCGTATCCCCTCAATGCGCAGCAGCTCCTCGGGCTGCCCGGCGGGCGGGCCGGCCGGCTGCCTGTCCGGCTGCTCTTCCGGGTTGCTCACGGGTTCCTCCTCGTTGAGGTCGTGGCGGTGGGGGTGGCTGCGGGAGCCGTGGGGGCCGGGGTCCGGGCCTGAGAGGTCCCCGCCTCGCCGCAGGACCGGCGGACGACCAGGCGCGCCGGCAGCGTCACCGACTGCGGGGTCCTGCCCTCGATGCGGTCGATCAGGGCCCGTACGGCGGCCCGGCCGAGTTCCTTGGTCGGCTGGGCGATCGCCGTGACCGGCGGGTCGGTGTGCACGAACCAGGGGATGTCGTCGAAGGCCGCGAGCCCTATGTCGTACGGGACGCGCAGCCCGGCGGCCCTGATCGCGTCGAGCGCGCCGAGCGCCATCAGGTTGTCGGCGGCGAACACGACCTCGGGCGGCTCGGCCAGCGCGAGGAAGCGCTCCGTCGCGCGCCGGCCGCTGTCCGCCTGGAAGTCGCCCTGCCCGATGTAGGCGTCCGGCAGCGCGATCCCGAACGCGGCGAGCGCCTCGCGGAACGCCTCGACGCGCTCGCTGCCGGTCGTGGTGGCGGCGGGCCCCGCGATGATGGCGAGGCGGCGGTGGCCGAGGGCGTGCAGATGGGCCACGAGGTCACGCACCGCGGTGCGCCCGTCGGACCGGACCACGGGCACGTCCACGCCGGGGATCCAGCGGTCGACGAAGACCATCGGCGTACCGGCGCGCGCCGCCTCCAGCATCAGCGGGGAGCCGCCGTCGGTGGGGGAGACGAGGAGGCCGTCGATGCGCCGGTCGACGAGGGTGCGCACGTGGTGGTCCTGGATATCGGGCTGCTCGTCCGCGTTCCCGATGATGACGCTGTAGCCCAGCGCGCGGGCCTCCTCCTCGACGGAGCGGGCCAGCTCGGTGAAGTACGGGTTGAGCACGTCACTGATGACCAGGCCGAGCGTGCGGGTCTGG
Organism: Streptomyces sp. NPDC045026; assembly: GCF_056432625.1. Lineage (NCBI taxonomy): Bacteria > Bacillati > Actinomycetota > Actinomycetes > Kitasatosporales > Streptomycetaceae > Streptomyces > Streptomyces sp. NPDC045026. The sequence goes on along the minus strand of NZ_JBWKIS010000007.1, from coordinate 285,262 downwards.
GCGGTGCGCAGGGAGCGGGCCACGGCGTTCGGGCGGTAGCCGAGCGACTCGATGGCGCCGAGCACGCGTGCGCGGGCGTCCGGGCTCACGGACGGGTGGCTGTTCAGCACCCGCGAGACCGTGGCGACGGAGACACCCGCCGCCGCGGCGACGTCCTTGATGCTCGCCATCGCAGGACCACCTCCTTGTGGCTGCATGGTCCGAAAACCTGCTCCGAAACCGTCATGGAATCGATTACACGAAGGATTGGAATCGATTACACGGCTTGTTGGCAACCCCCGTTCCACTTGTCGAGACCGGATCGTGATGTGCGCCGCCGTCGCGGGCCGGTGCCGGAGGGCCGTGTCGGTGGCGCGTGAGACGCTGGCTGAAGCCGGCCACGCAACCCGCACGGAAGGGGCACACGCCCGTGAATCACGCACAGCTCACCGCGCTCGGCCGGGCCCTGCGCCTCCTCGGCGAGCACGGCGAGGGCCTCAGCACCGACACACCCGACAGCAAGCTGCACGAGATGCGCGGCGACGTGAAGCGCGCACTCGAGCTCATCGAGGACTCCGTCACCGGAGACCCGCCCACCACGCGCTGCCCGGAGCACCCCACGGGCCCGGTCGACGAGAACGCGCAGGACCTGTGCCTGCTCTGCGAGACCCGCCGCCGCGTCGCCCGCCGCTCCGAGATCAACGGCGCGTACCCCGCCAGACCCCGGCCGGGCGAGGCCGCGGACGCCCCGGCGATGTCGCGGTACGGCATCCGGGAGGACCGCCCGCAGCCCCAGCAGCGCTGGCTCCCCGAGAAGTGGAACGGCCAGGTGTGGCAGCTGTGCGGCACCCCGCGGCACGACCGCAGGGACGCCGAGCACTATCTCGCGGCCCAGCGCAGGGAGCCCCGCGCGGCCTCGGCCTACCGCCTGGTGCACGCGTTCACGGACTACGAGGTGGTCCGGATCTGGGGGACCCCCGTCAAGGTCGACATCGAACCCATGGGCGGCCTGTAATCCGTAACCAGGGCACCGCTCCCCGGTGTCCGACCCCACCGGTACGGTCGCCTCATGGCGAACGCGGGGATGGCGGTGCTCGAGGGGGTCCTGGAGCGGATCACGTACGCCAACGAGGAGAGCGGGTACACGGTCGCCCGTGTGGACACCGGCCGCGGCGGCGGTGATCTGCTCACCGTCGTCGGCGCCCTGCTCGGCGCGCAGGCCGGTGAGTCGCTGCGCATGGAGGGCCGCTGGGGCTCCCACCCGCAGTACGGCAAGCAGTTCACCGTGGAGAACTACACGACGGTCCTGCCCGCCACCATCCAGGGCATCCGCCGCTATCTCGGATCCGGTCTGGTCAAGGGCATCGGACCGGTCTTCGCCGACCGGATCACCCGTCACTTCGGCCTGGACACCCTCGACATCATCGAGCAGGAGCCCGGGCGCCTGATCGAGGTCCCGGGCCTCGGACCCAAGCGCACGAAGAAGATCGCCGACGCCTGGGAGGAGCAGAAGGCCATCAAGGAAGTGATGGTCTTCCTCCAGAGCGTGGAGGTGTCCACGTCGATCGCGGTGCGCATCTACAAGAAGTACGGCGACGCGTCGATCTCCGTCGTCAAGAACCAGCCCTACCGGCTCGCCTCCGACGTCTGGGGCATCGGCTTCCTCACCGCAGACCGCATCGCGCAGTCCGTCGGCATCCCGCACGACAGTCCCGAGCGCGTCAAGGCGGGCCTCCAGTACGCACTTTCGCAGTCCACCGACCAGGGCCACTGCTTCCTGCCGGAGGAGCAGCTGATCTCCGACGCGGTCAAGCTCCTCCAGGTCGACACGGGCCTGGTCATCGACTGCCTGGGCGAGCTGGCGGGCGAGGAGGAGGGGGTCGTACGGGAGCGGGTGCCGGGCCCGGAAGGCGGGGAGGAGCTGGTGACCGCGGTCTATCTCGTCCCCTTCCACCGCGCCGAACTCTCCCTGTCCGCCCAGCTGTTGCGCCTGCTGCGCACCGACGAGGACCGGATGCCGGCGTTCCGGGACGTCGCGTGGGACAAGGCCCTGACCTGGCTCGCGGGGCGTACGGGGGCCGAGCTCGCGCCCGAGCAGGAGGAGGCGGTGAAGCTCGCCCTGACCGAGAAGGTCGCCGTCCTCACCGGCGGACCGGGCTGCGGAAAGTCGTTCACCGTGCGCTCGATCGTCGAACTGGCCCGTGCCAAGCGTGCGAAGGTCGTCCTCGCCGCCCCCACCGGCCGCGCCGCCAAGCGCCTGGCCGAGCTGACGGGCGCGGAGGCGTCCACGGTCCACCGCCTGCTCGAACTCAAGCCCGGCGGCGACGCCGCCTACGACAGGGACCGGCCGCTCGACGCCGACCTGATCGTGGTCGACGAGGCGTCGATGCTGGACCTCCTGCTGGCCAACAAGCTGGCGAAGGCGGTGCCGCCGGGCGCCCATCTGCTCTTCGTGGGCGATGTCGACCAGCTGCCGAGCGTCGGTGCGGGCGAGGTGCTGCGCGATCTGCTGGGCGAGGGCAGCCCGGTCCCCGCGGTCCGCCTCACCCGCATCTTCCGCCAGGCCCAGGAGTCCGGCGTCGTCACGAACGCGCACCGGATCAACGCGGGCCGGCACCCGCTCACCCAGGGCCTCAAGGACTTCTTCCTGTTCGTGGAGGAGGACACGGAGGAGGCGGGCCGGCTCACCGTGGACGTCGCCGCCCGCCGCATCCCCGCCCGCTTCGGCCTCGACCCGCGCCGTGACATCCAGGTCCTCGCCCCGATGCACCGCGGCCCGGCCGGTGCCGGCACCCTCAACGGCCTGCTCCAGCAAGCCGTCACGCCCGCCCGCCCCGACCTCCCCGAGAAGCGCTTCGGCGGCCGGGTCTTCCGCGTGGGCGACAAAGTCACCCAGATCAGGAACAACTACGAGAAGGGGGCGAACGGCGTCTTCAACGGCACCGTCGGCGTCGTCACCTCCCTCGACGCGGACGAGCAGCGGCTGACGGTTCTCACCGACGAGGACGAGGAAGTCGTATACGAATTCGATGAGCTGGACGAGCTGGCTCACGCCTATGCCGTGACGATCCACCGCTCCCAGGGAAGTGAGTATCCGTGCGTCGTGATCCCCGTCACGACCGGTGCCTGGATGATGCTGCAGAGGAACCTCCTCTACACGGCGGTCACGCGCGCCAAGCGGCTGGTGGTACTCGTCGGTTCGCGCAAGGCGCTCGGCCAGGCGGTGCGCACGGTCTCGGCGGGAAGGCGCTGTACGGCGCTCGGGTTCCGGCTCTCCGGGGGGACATCCTTCGGTTTGGTAACTTTCGATCGATCAAATGCGTCGGAAACGTCACACGGGCTTTCCGGAAGCGGGGCGAAGGGGGCAGGATGAGCAAGTTCGCGGCACTGAGTGCCGCGAATAGGCCCAATGGTCGACCCCGAGTGCACTCTGCTGGGCCAAGTGGGGGATGGTAGAGAACAGTCAGGGCACCTCGAAGAAGAGGCACTACGTCGGTGAGGGATGACGTGAGCGACAACTCTGTAGTACTGCGGTACGGCGATGGCGAGTACACCTACCCGGTGATCGACAGCACCGTCGGTGACAAGGGCTTCGACATCGGGAAGCTCCGGGCCCAGACCGGTCTGGTGACCCTCGACAGCGGATACGGCAACACCGCCGCCTATAAATCCGCGATCACCTATCTCGACGGTGAGCAGGGCATCCTCCGGTACCGCGGCTACCCGATCGAGCAGCTGGCCGAGCGTTCCACCTTCACCGAGGTGGCCTACCTGCTGATCAACGGCGAGCTTCCGACCGTCGACGAGCTCTCCACTTTCAAGAGCGAGATCACCGGGCACACGCTGCTCCACGAGGACGTCAAGCGGTTCTTCGACGGCTTCCCGCGTGACGCGCACCCGATGGCGATGCTGTCCTCCGTGGTCAGCGCGCTGTCGACGTTCTACCAGGACAGCCACAACCCGTTCGACGAGCAGCAGCGCCACCTGTCGACGATCCGGCTGCTCGCCAAGCTGCCGACCATCGCGGCGTACGCGTACAAGAAGTCGATCGGCCACCCGTTCGTCTACCCGCGCAACGACCTCGGCTACGTCGAGAACTTCCTGCGCATGACGTTCTCCGTGCCGGCGCAGGAGTACGACCTCGACCCGGTCGTCGTCGCCGCGCTCGAGAAGCTGCTCATCCTGCACGCGGACCACGAGCAGAACTGTTCGACGTCCACCGTGCGTCTGGTCGGCTCCTCGCAGGCGAACATGTTCGCCTCGATCTCCGCCGGTATCTCCGCGCTGTGGGGCCCGCTGCACGGCGGCGCCAACCAGTCGGTCCTGGAGATGCTCGAGGGCATCCAGGCCAACGGCGGCGATGTCGACTCCTTCATCCGCAAGGTGAAGAACAAGGAGGACGGCGTCCGCCTGATGGGCTTCGGCCACCGGGTGTACAAGTCCTTCGACCCGCGCGCCAAGATCATCAAGGCCGCGGCGCACGATGTCCTCTCGGCCCTCGGCAAGTCCGACGAGCTGCTCGACATCGCGCTCAAGCTGGAGGAGCACGCGCTCTCCGACGAGTACTTCGTCTCGCGCAACCTCTACCCGAACGTCGACTTCTACACGGGCCTCATCTACCGGGCCATGGGCTTCCCGACCGAGATGTTCACGGTCCTGTTCGCCCTCGGCCGGCTGCCGGGCTGGATCGCCCAGTGGCACGAGATGATCAAGGAGCCGGGCTCCCGCATCGGCCGCCCGCGCCAGATCTACACCGGCGAGGTCCTGCGCGACTTCGTCCCCGTCGAGGCTCGCTGAGTATCGGCCGGGGGTCCGGGGGTTGTCCCCGGGTCAGCACGGCACCGGCGAGGTCCTGCGCGACTTCGTCCCCGTCGAGGCCTCGTACCGCGCACCCCGCGCTGCGTGACCGCACACCACGCAGCGCACCCCGCGTCGAGCGGGAGCAGTAGTGAAGAGAAAGCGGAAAGCGCCCCGCTGCCAATCCCCCCACGGGTCGGCAGTCGGGGCGCTTTCCTTGTCCCGGTGCGGATTCCCCCCACGGGATCCGTCCGGGCGTCTGTGGTGCGGTCTGCCGGGACGCGTACACGGGAGGGCCGCTCAAGCTCTCCGTGGCACGTGTCCCGGCCAACGCGGTCGGGTCCGTCCCCCAAGACGGCCCCGGTCAACACAGAAACGCCCCCCAAGACGTTCCTGCATCGCCTCCTTAGACTCACGAGAACCTCAAATGGTTACGTTCAGATCACTGTGATCTGCGTCTCTTGCATATGTCCTGATCGTGCGCAAGAGACCCCATATGTAGATCGAGGTCCGGACGTGAGAATGATGCGGTTGTGATGTGAGGCGAATGTGAAGACCCCTTGATGATGGGCCAGACCAGGGGGCGATGTGAAGTCCTTCCAGGAAAAGGGCCGCTCACTTCAGGAAAACGTCCGCAGCCGGAGGCTGTTCGTCACCACGAAGACGGACGAGAACGCCATCGCGGCGCCCGCGATCATCGGGTTCAGGAACCCGGCGGCGGCCAGCGGCAGCGCGGCCACGTTGTAGCCGAACGCCCAGAAGAGGTTGCCCTTGATGGTGGCGAGGGTGCGCCGCGAGAGCCGGATCGCGTCCGCGGCGACACGCAGGTCCGCGCGCACCAGCGTCAGGTCGCCCGCCTCGATCGCGGCGTCCGTGCCGGTGCCCATCGCGAGCCCCAGATCGGCGGTGGCGAGCGCGGCCGCGTCGTTGACGCCGTCACCGACCATGGCGACGGTGCGCCCCTCGGTCTTCAGACGCCGGACCACGTCCACCTTCTCCTGCGGCAGGACCTCCGCGTACACGGCGTCCTCGGCGATCCCGACGGCGCGGGCCACGGACTCGGCGACGATCCGGTTGTCGCCGGTCAGGAGTACCGGCGTGAGGCCCAGGGCGCGCAGCTCGGCGACGGCCTGAGCGCTCGTCGGGCGGACCGCGTCGGCGACCGTGATGACACCCCGTGCCACCCCGTCCCACGCGACGGCGACAGCGGTACGGCCGGCGGCCTCGGCGGCGGTCTTGGCGGCGGCGAGCGCGGGCGGCAGGGCGATCCCGTGCTCGGTGAGCAGCCGCTCCCGGCCGACCAGGACGTCGCGGAGGTCCACCACGCCGCGGACGCCGAGCCCGGCGAGGGCGGTGAAGCGGGTGACGGCGGGCAGCGTTCCGGCGCGGTCGGCGGCGCCCTGTGCGACGGCCCGCGCGACGGGGTGCTCGGAGGCGTGCTCCACGGCCCCGGCCAGCCGCAGCAGCGTCTTCTCCTCGACGCCCTCGGCGACGTACGCGTCCTGGAGCGTCATCCGGCCGGTCGTCACCGTGCCGGTCTTGTCGAGTACGACGGTGTCGACGCGCCGGGTGTTCTCCAGGACCTCGGGTCCCTTGATGAGGATGCCGAGCTGGGCGCCGCGGCCGGTGCCGACCATGAGGGCGGTGGGCGTCGCGAGGCCGAGCGAGCAGGGGCAGGCGATGATCAGGACGGCGACGGCCGACGTGAACGCGGCGGTCACCTCGCCGGTGGCGAGCAGCCAGCCGGCGAACGTGCCGAGCGCGATGACGAACACCACCGGCACGAACACGCCGGCGATCCGGTCGGCGAGGCGCTGCACCTCGGCCTTGCCGGTCTGCGCGTCCTCGACGAGGCGCGCCATGCGGGCGAGCTGGGTGTCGGCGCCGACGCGGGTCGCCTCGACGACGAGCCGCCCGCCCGCGTTCAGGGTCGCGCCGGTGACGGCGTCGCCGACGGTCACGTCCACGGGCACGGACTCGCCGGTGAGCAGGGCGGCGTCGACGGCCGAGGTGCCCTCCACGACCGTGCCGTCGGTCGCGATCTTCTCGCCGGGCCGTACGACGAACCGGTCGCCCGGCCTCAGCCGCCCGACGGGCAGGCGCACTTCCGCACCCGAGGCGTCCAGTACGCAGACGTCCTTGGCGCCGAGTTCGAGCAGGGCGCGCAGGGCGGTGCCGGCGCGGCGCTTGGAGCGGGCCTCCAGATAGCGGCCGAGCAGGATCAGGGTGACGACGCCCGCGGCGACTTCGAGGTAGATGGTGGAGGCGGCGGCGGTGCGGTCGACGGCGAACGTGAATCCGTGCCGCATCCCGCTCATCCCGGCGTCGCCGAGGAACAGGGCCCACAGCGACCAGCCGAACGCGGCGAGCGTCCCGACACAGACGAGTGTGTCCATGGTGGCCGCACCGTGCCGCGCGTTGGTCCAGGCGGCCTGGTGGAAGGGGAGGCCGCCCCAGACGGCGACGGGCGCGGCGAGGGTGAGTGAGAGCCACTGCCAGTTGTCGAACTGCAGGGCGGGCACCATCGCCAGCAGGACGACGGGCAGGGAGAGCAGCGCGCAGACGACGAGCCGCCGGCGCAGGGGGGCGGTGGGGTCGGGTCCGGCGCCGGAGTCCGTTCGGACCCCGGCCGGGGTTCCGTCGTGTTCCGGCCCGCCGTGCGTGCTGTCCGCGTCCGGACCGTCCGCGGTGACTTCGGCCGGCTCCTCCCGGACGACCGGCTCCGCCGTGTACCCGAGCCTCTGCACAGTGGCCACCAGGTCGGCGACCTCGACCCCGGGCGCGTACGCGACCTTCGCCTTCTCGGTCGCGAGATTGACCGTCGCCGTCACGCCGTCGAGGCGGTTGAGCTTCTTCTCGATGCGGGCCGAGCAGGAGGCGCAGGTCATCCCGCCGACGGCGAGCTCCACTTCGGAGAGCGGCCCGGCCGTGGTGTCCGTGGGCGTGGTCATCGCGGTTCTTTCCAGGGGCGTACGTAGCTAGGGCCGAGCGTACGACCACGAGCGCCGGGCCGTGGTGGGCGGCCCGGCGCTCACTGAAGGGTCAGGCCCTGACGGCCAGGAAGTCTCAGGCCCTGCCGGTCAGCTCGTAGCCCGCCTCGTCGACGGCGGCCCTGACTTCCTCCTCGTCGAGGGGCGCCGCGGAGACGACGGTCACCTGTCCCGTGGAGGCCACGGCCTTCACCGACATGACGCCCGCCAGCCCCGAGATCTCGTCCGATACCGCGCCTTCGCAGTGGCCGCAGGTCATCCCGGTCACCCGGTACACGGTGGTGACGGCTCCCTCGGCGCTCCCGGCGGCGTCCGAGTGGCACGAACCGCTGGGCGAGCAGCAGGAACCGGTCGACTCGGCGTCGATCTGGGGGAGCTCGGTCTGGGCGCTCATGTCGTTCTCCTTGTCGAAGGCCGCGTGCATCCAGGTCTGTGCAGTCAGGTCCGTGCATCCAGGTCTGTGCAGGCGTGCGGCGTAGCGTGCGCGTGAGGTGCCGGGGCATTTCCGGGACCTCCTGACGTTCAGAACTGTATACCCCTAGGGGGTATTTCTCCAAGAGGGGTCGCGGCGGGCGAGCGAACGTACCCAGGCGATCCCCGCGAGCGAGATCATCACGAGACCGCCCACCGAGAAGAGCGTGAAGAGGTGCTTCTGGGTGCCGGTCGGCTCCGGGATGTAGCCCTCCGCGAAGAGCGAGAGGGGCAGGTCCGTGGCGGTGAGCCGGGTAACGATCCAGATCGCGATGCCGTGCATGGAGTCCCACAGAGCGTGCAGCAACGAGACGCCCAGATACGTGAGCACCACCGGCGTCGCGAAGCGATAGCGCCCGTTCGGCTTGCGGAAGGCCAGCAGGACGGCGCCGGAGATCGCGGTCCACAGCCCGTGCCCGAACGGCGAGAGCAGTCCGCGCAGCACCTCCGTCTCCAGTAGTGAGCGCAGGTCGATGCCCTGCATGCCGACGGCCGCGTTGAACGCGTAGCCCGCGCTCTCGAAGGCCGCGAAGCCGAACCCGACGCAGGCGCCGAGGACGAGCCCCGCCCGCAGCCCGCGCACCCGGGGCTGTCTGCGCAGCACGAACATCAGGGCGGCGAGCCTGACCGCCTCCTCGATCAGGCCGACCCCGACGAACATCCACAGCGAGGGGGCCAGCAGGTAGAACTCCATCACCGAAGCGCCGAGCACTCCGAGGATGCCGCCGACGGCGAAGCAACCGAGCGTCAGGCTCACGCCCAGGTCGCGCGCGTGGCGCTCGTACGCCCACAGCACGAAGGCGCCCGGGACGAGGAAGCTGCCGAGCAGGATCAGCGTCGGCAGCAGCGTGGTGTTCCTGGTCGCGAACGTGACGACAGCGGTCAGGGCCCACAGGGCGAGTCCGCCCCACAGCCAGTGTTTCCACAGCCCCGCCCGGATCTGCGGCACGGACGACGGCGGCCGCTTGGGGCCGGGGATGCGGGCTCGGGGCGCGCCGGGCGGCTGTGCGTGCGTCACGGCAATTCCCTCTGAGTGGGGGAGATTTGTTGGGAGTTTATGGTAAACACCCGATATGTCGCAGCCTGGGACGCTCATTCTGATCATGACCATCGCGGTCCTCGCACCGCTGCTGGCCTACGGAATCGGCCGCTGGCTCCCGGTGCCCCTGGTGATCTTCGAGATCCTGCTCGGCATCCTGATCGGACCCGACGTCCTCGGCTGGGCGGGCGAGGGGCAGGTCATCGACACGCTCTCGGAACTCGGCCTCGCCATGCTGATCTTCCTCGCCGGCTACGAGATCGAGTTCGCGAAGGTGCGCGGCGACACCCTGAAACGGTCCGTATGGGCCTGGCTGATCTCCCTGGCCGCCGGTCTCGCGCTCGGCACGCTCCTCGCCGACGGCTCCTTCTCCAAGGGCGTCTACGTCGGCACGGCGCTCACCAGCACCGCCCTCGGGACGGTCCTGCCCGTACTGCGCGACGCGGGCGACCTGCACTCGCGGTTCGGCTCGGTGATGATGGCCGTCGGAGCGGTCGGCGAGTTCGGCCCCATCATCGCCATGGCGCTGCTCCTCAGCGGCCGCTCACCCGGCGAGTCGACCGTGCTCCTCGCGGTGTTCGCCCTGGTGACGGCGGGGGCGGTGGTCTGGGCGGTCCGGCCGCACCGGCCCTGGTTCGCGAAGGTCATCGCCAAGACGCTGCACAGCAGCGCCCAGTTCGCGGTCCGCTTCGTCGTGCTGCTGCTCGCCCTGATGCTGGGCGCCGCCGAGGTGCTCGGCCTCGATGTGCTCCTCGGCGCGTTCGCCGCCGGCCTGGTGACACGCCTGGTGCTGCACGCGGCCGTCCCGGACAGCGCGCACGAGATCCTGGAGAGGGTCGAGGCGATGGGCTTCGGCTTCCTCGTCCCGGTCTTCTTCGTTGTCACGGGCATCGAGTTCGACCTGAAGGCCCTGCTGTCCGGCGGCCGCACCCTGCTCCTCCTGCCCGTCTTCCTCGTCCTTTTCCTCCTCGTACGAGGACTGCCCGTGTACGCGCTCGCGCCGCGCGACCTGGGCCGCAGGGACCGTCACGCCCTGACGCTCCTCGCCTCGACGGCGCTGCCGCTGGTCGTGGCGATCACGACGATCGGGGTCGACGACGGCGTCCTGAAGTCGAACGACGCGGCGGCCCTGGTCGGCGCGGCCATGATCTCCGTGCTCGTCTTCCCGCTGATCGGGCTCAAGCTGCGCGCGGGCAAGGGGGCCCGGTCGCTGCCGCGTGAGCGGAGGGAGGGGGCGGAGTCGTGGTGACCGTGCGAAGAGGCTTACGTTCGGGGCCGTAAGGCTGTCAGCGAGCGAGGGGCGTGGGCGATGCGGGCTGTGGTGTTCGAGAGGTTCGGGGAGCGGGCCGAGGTGCGGGACGTGCCCGATCCGGTGGCCGCGCCGCACGGTGTGGTGGTGCGGGTCGGGGCGACGGGCCTATGCCGCAGCGACTGGCATGGCTGGATGGGCCACGACCCCGACATCCGGCTGCCGCACGTGCCCGGCCACGAACTCGCCGGTGTCGTCGAGACGGCCGGTGACCTCGTGACCGGCTGGCTCCCCGGCGACCGAGTCACCGTCCCCTTCGTGTGCGCATGCGGCACCTGCCCGTCCTGCGCGGCCGGTGACCAGCAGGTGTGCGAACGCCAGACCCAGCCAGGGTTCACGCACCGGGGGTCCTTCGCCGAGTACGTCGCCCTCGACCACGCCGATGTGAACCTGGTCGCCGTCCCGGACGAGCTGTCCGCCGCGACGGCGGCGGGGCTCGGCTGCCGGTTCGCCACCGCGTTCCGGGCCGTGGCCGCGCAGGGCAGGGTGGCCGCGGGGGAGTGGGTCGCCGTCCACGGGTGCGGCGGCGTGGGCCTGTCCGCCGTGATGATCGCGGCGGCGAGCGGGGCGCGGGTCGTCGCGGTCGACGTCTCGCCCGCCGCGCTGGACCTCGCCCGCACCTTCGGCGCCGCCCACTGCCTGAACGCCTCCGAGGTACCCGATGTGGCCGCCGCCGTAAGGGAGTTGACCGGCGGCGGCGCGCACCTGTCGCTCGACGCGCTCGGCTCCCCGGCCACCTGCGCCGCCTCGGTGGCCGGCCTGCGGCGCCGCGGCCGCCATGTGCAGGTCGGTCTGCTGCCGCAGGACCCGGTTGTGCCGATGAGCCGGGTGATCGGGCTCGAACTCGAACTCCTCGGCAGCCACGGGATGGCCGCGCACGCCTATCCGCAGATGCTGGAGATGGTCCGCGCCGGGCTACTGCGCCCGGACCTCCTGGTCACCTCCACGATCACCCTGGACGCGGCGCCCGCCGCCCTTGAGACGATGGGAACGGCGCCCGGCGCGGGCGTGACGATCATCGAGCCGTGGGCCTGAAGGGCCCCGGGTGGGGGTGCGGTCGCGGATGCGGGCCTGGGCAGGGGTACGGGTGCGGATGCGCGTACGGGTGCCGCGCCCCGGGCGCTGGTCGCCAGGGCGCGGCACCCGGAGAAGGAGTGCGCGGCCGTAACTACCCTCCCGCTGACCGCAGTTCGAGCAGGCTGATGTCCGCCGGGGCGCCGACCCGGACCGGCGGTCCGAAGAAACCGGCGCCGTTGGTGACGTAGACCGTGGTGTCGTCGACCTTGCCGAGGCCCGATGCGACCGGGTTGGACAGTGCCGTCACTGCCGTGAGCGGGAACATCTGGCCGCCGTGGGTGTGGCCGGACAGCTGGAGGTCGACGCCCTGGCGGGCGGCCTCGTCGGCGAATACCGGCTGGTGGGCGAGGAGGACGACGGGGCGTGAGACGTCCCGTCCCGCCAGGGCCCGGTCCAGGTCGGGGCCCCGGCCCGTGTCCTCGCCCGCCAGGTCCTCGACCCCGGCCAGGTCGACGTACGAGCCGTTGTGCCGGATCTCCACCCGCTCGTTCACCAGCGGACGGACGCCGAGGCCGCGCATCTCGTCCAGCCAGTCCTCGACCCCGTCGTACAGGTACTCGTGATTGCCGGTGACGAAGAAGCTGCCGTACCGGGACTCCAGACTCCTCAACGGGCGGGCGGCCGGGCCGAGTTGGGATGCTCTGCCGTCGGCCAGGTCGCCGACGATCGTCACGATGTCGGGCCGCAGTGCGTTGACCCTCCGGACGATCCGCTCCGTGTGGGAACGGCCGAGGAGCGGGCCCAGGTGGATGTCACTGACGACGGCGATACGGAGCCCGGACAACTGCGCGTTCACCTTGGTGAGGGCGATTGCCACGCGCTTGGTCTGCGGGTCGCCGAGCGCCGCGGCCATGCCGAAGCCGGTGGTGCCGAGGGCCGCCGCTCCGGCGAGGGTGCCTACCGCGCGGCCGAGGAAGAGCCGGCGGTCCGCCAATTGGCCGGCCGGGACGGCTTCTTGGTCCCCGGCGTCCGGGGCCGGGGCATCGGCGAGCCCGCCGGACCCGGAACCGGACCCGGAGCCGGACTCGGAGCCGGACGCGCCACCGGGCCCGGCCCCGGCCGTCACCAGCGCCCCGGACTCGGGCGCCGGTTCCGGCGCGGCCTCCCGTTCGGCCCGGCGTCGCCAGCTCCGTACCAGCAGTGCCCTCGGCACTTCGAGCACGGCGAGCGCGAGGAGCAGATAGAGGAGCACGCCGATCAGCGTGTAGCCCGGCCACGCAACCCAGCGCCCGCCCCCGCCCTCCGACGGGTCGAACAGCGGGGTGACGATCCGGGTCCCCGGCGCGGCGAGCGCCGACACCGCGACCACACCCGTCCCGATGCGCCGCCCGCGGCTCGCGGGCCGGGTCGTGTCACGGACCAGGCGCATCCACAGGTAGAAGTGGAAGGCGCCGGAGCCCGCCAGCATCAGGACCCACATTCCGATTCCCAGCACCGGATCTCCTTACGCGTCGGCGGATGCGCCGACGGGCTGCCGTGCGGCAGGAGCTGACGGGGCCGACTCGGAGATGCCGAAGCGTTCGTGCACGGCGCGCAGCGGCGCGGGGGCCCACCAGTTGGCCTTGCCGGCCAGTCGCATGAAGACGGGCACGAGCACCGCCCTGATCAGCGTGGCGTCGATCAGGATCACCACGACCATGCCGATGCCCAGCATCTTGAGGAAGACGATGCCCGAGGAGGCGTACGTGGCGAACGACGCCGCCAGGATGACCGCCGCCGAGGTGATCAGCGGGCCGCTGCGCTCCAGGCCCACGGCCACCGCGCCGGCGTTGTCGCCCGTACGGTCGTACTCCTCCTTGATCCGCGACAGCATGAAGACCTCGTAGTCCATGGAGAGGCCGAAGGCGGTGCAGAACATGAGGATCGGGATGCTCGGTTCGATCGTGCCGCTAGGAGTGAAGCCGAGCAGGCCGGACAGGTGGCCGTCCTGGAAGATCCAGACCAGTGCGCCGAACATCACCGCCATGGACAGGGAGTTGAGCACCATCGCCTTGGCCGGGAGCAGCACACTGCCGGTCATCAGGAACAGGATGATGAAGGTGACGACCAGGATCAGGCCGAGGACGAGCGGGAGCCGGTCCACCAACTCGGAGCGGAAATCACTCAGTTCGGCGGGGTAGCCACCGATCCTTACCGGCTCGCTCCCGGCCGTCGCGCGTACGTCGGACAGGACCCGGTCGATGTCCTGGTCGAGGCCGCGATGGGTGGCGACCACCGAGTACCAGGTGTCCTTGTCGTTCGTGAACCGGTCGGCGGACGCGCGGTCCGGCTCGGAGACCCTCCTGCCCCCGGCGTACGAACCCGTGAGTGCGTCGACCTGATGGACCTCCGGGATGCGGGAGAGCGCGGCGGCCGTGGCGTCGACGGAGGCGCGGTTCGCGGGCGTGCCCGCCTGGCCGGGGCGCAGGACCTGGATCGCGTCCATCTCCTCCGCGGCGAAGTGGTCGCGGATCTCCTGCTGCACGACGCGGCTGGACACGTCCTTGGGCAGCACCCGCTCGTCGGGCACGCCGAAGGTGAGGCCGAGCGTCGGGGTGGCGAGGCCCAGGAGGACCACCAGGGCCGGGATGCCGTAGAGCAGCGGCCTGCGCATCATGCGCAGTGCCGTGCGGTGCCACCAGCCGTTCTGCGTGCGGGAGCCGGTGCCCTTGCGGGCGACCCGGGTGCCGAGCTTCGCCAGCGCGGCGGGCAGGATCACGAGGGCGGCGAAGACCGAGGTCAGGACCGTGCCGATGCCGGCGTACGCGAACGAACGCAGGAAGGGGAACGGGAGGAGGAGCAGGCAGGCGAGCGACACGATGACGGTGAGACCGCTGAAGGTGACCGTGCGGCCCGCGCTGCCGACCGCGTGCTCGACGGCCTCGGGGACGGAACGCCCGGACCGCAACTCCTCGCGGAACCGGTTGATGACGAACAGGCTGTAGTCGACGCCGAGTCCGATGCCCATCACGAGCGCCAGGTTGGCGGCGAACGTCGAGACGTCGGTGGCGTACGTGACGAGGCGCAGGAGCGCCAGCGTGGTGATCACCGAGAACAGGCCCATGCCCAGGGTGAGCGCCGCCGCCGAGAACCGACGGTAGATGGCGAAGAGCAGTAGAAGGACCAGCGGGAACACGATCATCTCGGCCCGCAGGAAGTCCTGCCGCGACTGCTCGGAGACCTGACGGAAGACCTCGTCACCGCCGCCGACGCGGACCTTCACCAGCCGCTCGTCCCGGTTGAAGTCCGGGGAGAACTCGCCGAGTTTCGTACGGGCCTCGGTCACCGTGCCCGCCATCCGGGCGATGATCAGCGCCTGCTTGCCGTCGGTGGCGCGCATGGCCGGCGACTTGCCGCGCGACCAGTACGAGGCGACCTCGGCCACGCCGTCCTGCCCCGCCAGCTCCTTCTCGAGCCTGCGGCCCTCGGCGGCGACCTCCGTGTCGTCGACGGTGCCCTGCTTGGCCGTGACCATGAGCAGCACGCTGGGCGTGCCCTCCTTGAACTCTCGCTCCAGGACGGCCCGGGTGCTCAGCGACTCGGAGCCGGGGCTCTCGAAACGGCTGAGCACCAGGCGGTCCATGGCCCCTGCGGCGAGCACGAGGCCGAGCACGGTCAGGACGGCACAGGCCCAGATCACCGGGCGGGAGCGCGCCGCGGTCAGACGCCCCCACCGCCGCAGGGCCGGCGGGCTTTCCTCGGGGCTGCCGGCGGTGGATTGACGGGTGGTCGGCACTTGTCACTCTCCGAATGCGTGGGGGATACGGGGGATGCGGGGGGGGGGTGTGCTTTTTGTGGGGGGCTACAGGCCGCGCGCGTCGAGCCACGCGGCGATCCGGTCGAAGGTGCGGGGTGCCGAACGGGCCATCGTGGCGTAGTGCCCGGCCCCCGGGATGTCGATGAGGTCGGTGTCGGCCCCGGTGAACAGGCGCCGGTGCGCGGCGCCCCCGGTGACGCGGGCGTCGTCGTCGCCGTACAGCATCAGGACCGGCACCTTGATGTCGCGGAGGTGGTCCAAGTCCGTGAACACGGAGTCGAGTTGGGATGTCATGTCGCCGCAGGGGTGGCGGTTCTGGTGTGGGGTCGCGGCGTCCATGACCGGCGCTCCGTGTCGTGGAAGTTGCCGCGGCGGAACTGGTCGGGGCCCAGGTCGTAGTAGACGTAGCCGCTCGGGTCCGAGGGCTTCCGGCTCGGTGAACCACCCGCCATGCAGCTCTGGAGGGCGCTGAAGAAGCGGGTGTTGGCCTCCGGGGTGAGGCCGCGGTCTGTCCAGTCCATGATCATCAGCCCGTCGATCCCGCCGAACGAGTAGGCCTCGATCTGGACGATCTGCCCGCCGTTGGACTGGCCCGACAAGGTCACCGTGTCGAAACGGGTGGCCTTGGCCGCACCCTTGGCCGTCTCCCCGCCGGTCTTGGCCGGCTCCTGCGGCTTTCCGCCGACGGTGTACGTCCCCGCACGCAACTGCCGCACGACCTGGTGCGCGATGTCCGCCTCGGCGCCGATACAGGTGCCGAAGCCGTCCGGGCGGTCGCTGGCGCCGTAGCCCAGCCGGTCGAGGGTGAGGGAGGCGTGGCCGCGCTCGGCGAGCTCCTCGGCGTAGTGGTAGCCGGGCACGTCGAGGCGCCAGTACCACTCGCCCGCGGCGATGCCGTGCTGATAGAGGGTGATCGCCTTCTTCTTGCCGTCTCCGGACCCCGAGAGCACGGACGAGGGCGCCGTCAGGTGGCCGCGCACCCGGTACTTCCCGCTGTCCGTGCGGCAGCCCGTCTTGCTGCGGTTGGTGTTGCGTACGGAGAAGGAGACCGGGACATCCGTGATGCCTGCCTTGGCCATACGTGCCGCGGTCGCCTCGCGGGCGGCGGCTGCCTCGGCCGGCGTCGGCACGGACGATGTGGCCGAGGCGGACCTCCCCGCCTTCCCGGGGGCCTCGGATGCGTCGGACGACGTGGTCGCGGCCACCGGACTCGCGAGCAGGACAACTGCCGCGCCGAGCAAGGCGATCCGCTGGGTGACGCTTCTGCGCTGCTCGCTCATCCGCCGCTCATCTCTCGTGCGGTGCCGCCGGCGCCGGCCGCGGCAGGCAGTTGCCCCTGCGCGCGGTGCCACGCCGCCTGGTCGGCGATGGTCTGCTTCAACGGGCGGAATACGGCGGCCAGTTCACGTCCCGACCGGGCGGACGACACCCGGCGGTGGTGTCCTTCGAGCAGCACCCGCATGCCGGTCCGGGTCGCCACCGGCTGCCGGCCGCGCATCTTCGCCTGCCACTCCAGGATCGAGGCGAGCGGTACGGCGGCCGCCGGGGGCAGCTTGCGGGGCACCGTTCCGGTGCCGGTGGCCCGGACCACGGCCGCGCAGATGTCGTGCAGCGGATGCCAGGTGCCCCCCGCGATGTAGCGGCGGCCCGAGGCCCCGCGCGCGGCGGCGGCGACACACACGGCCGCCACGTCGCGGGCGTCCACGACGTGGTTGCCCGCCGTGGGCAGCGCCTTGATCTCGCCGCGCGCCACCGCGAGGAAGAGCCGTCCGGCGGAGGTGGGGCCCGCGTCTCCGGGACCCCACATCCAGCCGGGCAGCACGAGCGGTACGCGCAGCCCGTGTTCCTTGGTGAAGGCGGCGATCATCTGCTCGGCGCGGATCTTGCTGGAGCGGTAGTGGTTGTCCTGGTCCGGGGCGCCGTTGGGGGTGCCCTCGTCGCCGGGGGACTGCGCGTCGCCGCCGCCGAGCACGGCGATCGAGCTGGTGTGCACGACGGCGGGCACCCCGGCGTGCACCGCCGCCTTGAGCAGGTCCTCCACCGCCTGCACGTTCGTGCGGTACAGCAGCTCCAGGTCGTGGCCCGGCTGGTAGTACTCGCGGAAGTACGCGGCCGTGTGGATGACGGCGTCGGCACCGCGCAGGTCGCCCGCGTAGCTGGTGATGTCGGTGACGTCTCCGGCGACGAGACGCAGTGCGGGGTGGCGGGGCAGCAGGGTGCGGGCGCGCTCGGCGTCCCGTACGACCGCGGTCACCTCGGTGCCGTCGGCGAGGAGCCGCTCGACGACGGCGTTGCCGAGCAGGCCGGTGGCCCCGGTGACCACGACCGAGCGAAGGCTCGTGGGTTCAGTGGGAGGCGGCGTGCCGCTCATGCGACGTCCTTTCAGGGAGATTCGAAGGGGGAGGGGAGTCCGGCTCATCGCGCAGCGCGAACCGCTGGTGGGCGCGGCGCAGTGGCCTCGGCGCCCACCAGGCGCGGCGGCCGAGCAGGCGCAGCACCGCGGGGACGAGCAGCGTGCGGACGACGAGGGCGTCCACCAGGACGGCGAGGGCGACGCCGAAGCCGAGCATCTTGGTGTTGGTGATCCGCGAGAGCCCGATGGAGACGAAGACCACGCTGAGCACCACGGCAGCCGCGGTGATCAGGCCGCCGGTGGTGCGCATGCCGTGGACGACCGCCGAACGGTGGTCGCCGGTGCGGTCGAAGTCCTCCTTGATCCGGGCGACCAGGAACACGCCGTAGTCCATGGACAGGCCGAACGCGACGCAGAACATGAGGACCGGCAGCGTCGTCTCCACGTCCCCGGTCGCGGTGAAGGCGAGCGGGGACGAGAGGTGGCCGTCCTGGAAGACCCACACGACCGCGCCGAACATGGCGGTCAGGCTCAGGGCGTTGAGCGCGACGGTCAGCAGCGGAAGGAGGACGCTCCCGGTGAGCAGGAAGACCAGGAGGAGCGTCGCGAGCAGGACGAATCCGAGGGCGGGGGCCAGGCCCCGGCCGATGGCTGCCTTGCTGTCCACCAAGGACGCCGCGGGACCGCCCACCCACGCCCCGTCGGACGCGGACGCGCCGCGCAGGGACTCGACCAGCCGCTGATGGGCGGCGGACGTCGCGGCGGTGTGGTCCTCGGAGACGACCGTCAGGAGGGTGTGGCCGGAGGTCCTGCGCGAGGAGTCGGCAGGGGTCGGTATCTCCGACCGGTGGCCCGCGCGGTAGGTGCCGTCCGACGACTCGACGCGGGTGACCCCGTCGAGCGCGGACAGCTTTCCCGCGATCCGCCCCGCCGTGGCCCGTGCTTCGGCGCGGGACGCGCCTGCCGTGCGCAACAGCACGGGCACCGAGCCGTCGGGGGTGTCGTCGAAGTCGTCGCGAATGCTGTCCTGGACGGCCCGGGCCTCGCTGGTCGCGGGCAGCTGGCGCTGGTCCGCGGTCCCGAACCGGGCGCCGAGGAACGGCAGTCCGAGGACCAGGAGCAGCCCGGTCACCGCGACGGTGACCAGCGGCGCGCGGCGCATCACGGCCGCGGTGAGCCGGCCCTTCGAGGCCGGCGTCCGGCCGTCCTCACGGCGTCGGCGTACCTGCCAGGCATCGATGCGCCGCCCGAGCAGCACGAGCACCGCGGGCAGCACCGTCAGGGCGGTGACCGAGGCGACGAGGACCACGCTGATACCCGCGTAGGCGAGGGAGCGCAGGAAGTACAGCGGGAAGACCAGCATCGCCGAGAGCGCCACGGCGACGGTCAGCGCGGAGAACAGGACGGTGCGGCCCGCGGTGCGCACGGTGCGCAGGGCCGCGGCCGCGGGCTCGGCCCCCGTGCCCAGCTCCTCGCGGAATCTGCGGACGATCAGCAGGGCGTAGTCGATGGCGAGTCCCAGGCCGAGCGCCGTGGTGAGGTTCTGCGCGAACACCGACACCTCGGTGAACGAGGTGACCACCCGCAGCAGCGCGCCCGTCCCGAGGACGGTGGCCAGACCCACCAGGACCGGCAGCGCCGCGGCGACCACCCCGCCGAAGACCCAGACGAGCACGAGGAGGGTGAGCGGCAGGGCGATGAGTTCGGAGCGGGTCAGATCCTCGGCGACGGTGCTCTCGATCTCGTCCTGTACGGCGAGCGCGCCGGAGATCCGTACGGTCAGATCCCCCTGCGTGCCGCGGAAGTCCGGTGCCAGGCGCTTCAGTTCGGCTCTCGCCCGGTCGTCGCCGCCTTCGATGCGGGCGGCGATCACGGCCTGTTTCCCGTCGCGGGAGCGCAGCTCCTCCAGACCGGTCTGCCAGTACGAGACGACGCCGACGACCGACTTCTCGAACGAGAGGCGTTCGGCGAGGCGCACCCCCTGCCCGGCCACCTTCCGGTCGTCGGCCTGCGCGCCCTCGGGCACGCTCACGAGGAGGACGAGATTGGGCTGCTGCTCCGGGTAGTGGTTCTCAAGGACGCGCTGCACGCGTGCCGACTCCGAACCGGGGTCGGTCGTACCGCCGTTGCTGAGCCGGTCGGGCAGGTCGGCGCCGAGCAGGACGGCGTCCAGGATCAGGATCACGGCCGCGAGCAGGAACAGCCACGGTCTGCTCACGACCCGCGTACCGAGAGCGGTGAGCCCGGGGAGCTTCCGGCTCACGCCGCACGTCCCACGGCGAGCCCGAGCACCGAGACCCCGTCCGCCAGGCGCGGCAGGTCGAGGTGCGACGACCAGGCGCCGACCGCGCCGTCGGGGCGTACGTAGATCACCAGGGGGTCCTGTCCGGGGCCGGCCAGTGAGGTCAGCCGCCGGCCGCTCTCCACGGCGCGCGCGTACGGCGCGGAGTCGCCGCCCTCGCTCGCGGGGGCGCGGCCGGTCAGGAACAGGACGTCCGTCTGCCCCGCCACCGCGGAGCGGGCCGCGAGGTCGGCGGCCTGGCGGGCCGTCCGCTCGCCGTCCACCGTGTCGGCGCCGTTCTGGAGGACCAGGAGAGTGTGCCGGCCGGCGGCGAGGAGCTCGTGCAGGGAGGTCGCCAGGGTGCCGGACAGCACCTGCCAGCGGGTGTCGGGCAGCCGGAGGCCGGGGCGCAGGGCGCTCTTGGCGCCGCGTGCGTTCTTGCCGGCGGGCGCCGGGAGCCGGCCGGGGACCGCGGGGCTCGACTCGAGGCCGGGGTCCAGCTGGGCGAGGTCGGGGACCATCTTGCGGTCGAGGGCGCCGGTCGCGGACGCCACCTTCAGGACGGCGTCGCGAAGGACCCGCTTGGGGCCTTCGCGGAGCATCCACAGCTTGGTCTGGCGGTCGGAGTTGCGCAGCGCCCGCAGCGCCGCGGGGCGCCGCTCGGCCTCGTAGCTGTCGAGCAGCGCCGGGTCCGCGCCACGCGACACGGCGGCCAGTTTCCAGCCCAGGTTGAAGCCGTCCTGCACCCCGGTG
Organism: Streptomyces sp. NPDC045026; assembly: GCF_056432625.1. Taxonomy (NCBI): domain Bacteria; kingdom Bacillati; phylum Actinomycetota; class Actinomycetes; order Kitasatosporales; family Streptomycetaceae; genus Streptomyces; species Streptomyces sp. NPDC045026. The sequence goes on along the minus strand of NZ_JBWKIS010000007.1, from coordinate 264,477 downwards.
TTGAGGCCCTGCCCACCGGCCGGGCTGTGGCAGTGCGCGGCGTCACCGGCGAGGAAGACCGGCCCCGAGCGGAAGGCGTCGGCGACCCTCGTGTGGACCCGGAAGGTGGAGCGCCACCAGGTGGAGCGGAGCGTCCAGCCGCGCGGGCCGCGGGCGGTGAGCAGCTCCTGGAGGTCGTCGTCGGACAGTGGACGCACCTCACCGGTGGCGTCCCGGTCGAAGAACACGCGGTGTCCGCCGCCGGGCAGCGGAACGACGACGAGGACCCCTTCCGGGGTGAGGTGGTACTGCGCCTCGTCCTTGGGCAGGTTCCCGCTGAACTCGCCGTCGCCGAGCAGGAAGTCGCGGGCGTACGTACTGCCCTGGAACGCGATCCCGGTGGCCGCCCGCACCTTGCTGTGCGTGCCGTCCGCGCCCACCAGCCAGCGCGGCGCGAGCAGGGCGGGGGCGCTCTGGCCGGGCGGCTCGACCGTGACGGAGACGGATCCCTCCACGCTGTCACCGATGAGCCGGACGTCGGTGAGTTCGGTGTTCCACTCGACCTGGCCGCCGAGCTCCAGGAGCCGCTGGTACAGGACGCTCTCGGTGACCGACTGGGGTACGCACAGCGGGCGGGGGAACGCGGTGTCGGCGAGCGAGCCGAAGCGGACCTGCCCGGCCCGCTTGCCGCCCGACCAGTAGGACGCGCCCGAGAGCGGCAGAGACCGGTTGACCAGACACTCCGCCGCGTCGATGCGCTTGAGCACCTCGAGCGCGCCACTCCACAGGATCAGCGCCTTGGGTTCGCTCGCGGGGCCCTTCCTGCGGTCGACGACCCTGCACTCCACGCCGTGCCGGAGCAGGGTGCAGGCGGTGGTCAGGCCCGTCGGGCCGGCTCCCACGATCAGTACGGTGTCGTCGCGCTGCCGCTTCATGCCAGGCTCCTGGGGTGGTAGGCACCGCGGGAGCGGAGCAGCGCGGCGATCTGGTCGATCGCCTCGTTGGTGGTGGTGAAGTGGACGGCGAGCATGCCGAGGTCCGAGGCGGTGGCGCAGTTCTCCTCGAGGTCGTCGAGGAAGACGCACTCCTGCGCGGCAGCCGGGAGGCGTTCGAGGAGCCGCCGGTAGATCAGCGGGTCGGGCTTGCGCACGCCCTCGGCGGATGAGTCGACGACCGTGTCGAAGAGCTCGTCGACGGGGAACTGGGCCCGCCAGCGCGGGCCCCACTCGGCCACGTTGTTGGTGAGCAGGGCGGTGCGGTACCCCACCGAGTGCAGGGAGCGCACGAAGGCGACGAGCCGGTCGTTGACGGTCCGGCCCCGGAACCAGACCTCCCCGAACTCCAGCCCGTCCAGCAGGTGTTCACCCTTCCCGTCGGGCAGCTCGGCCAGGACCCTGCCGACCATCTCCGCCTCGGTGCACAGGGCGGTCTCCAGGTCGGCCATCGGGCTGCGGCCCCGGCGCGCCGTGGCTTTCGCGAAGGCGTCCTGCAGCTCGGTCACGGGCAGGCCGACGGCGCGCGCGAAGGCCGCGAACGTCTCGTGCAGCGGATTGGTCAGGACCCCGCCGTAGTCGACGACGAAGGTGGTCAGCGCGGGCGACGTCACTGCGCCACCTCAAGGCGGAACGAGGCGACGACGCGGTCCTGCTGGACGACCTCGACCACGACCGGCACGACGAGGGTGCCGAGCGTCTCGCTGAGCCGGAACTGCTCGACGCTCGCCACCGCCTGGGCGCGCAGATCGAGTTCGGCGAACTCCTGGAAGCCCGCGTCGAGCGCGGCCACCTGGAGGCCCCCGGCCGAGATGGAGTGCAGCGAGGCGACGGAGGCGGCGGCGAGCTGCCGGGCCGCCTCCAGGAGGAGGTTGCCGGGGATGTGGTCGAGCTGGTGGTCGAAGAGGTGCGGGTGGGTCGTGTCGGAGAGCACGGTGGCGGCGAGCGTGCTCGGGCCCGCGGGCTGCGGCTGGGTGATCACCACGTTGTACGGGTCCCGGCGGCCCACCGACTCCGGCTCCGCGGCCACGTGCGTGGGCAGTACGCCGATCTGACCCGCCAGGGCCTCGCGGCGACGGGCGCGCAGGGCGCGGTAGACGGTGCGTGAGAAGAAGGCGAGGCCGCCGCTGAAGTGCAGGACGACCTTGCCCTCGATGGTGAACGTGCCGGTGAAGTCCAGGGCCTGCACCCGGCCGTTGCGCTTGCGCTGCGGGTCGACGGTGAAGGTGACCACGGCTCTGGCCGGGCGGTCGCCGGTGCGTACGGCGGACAGGTCCTGCATCCGTATGCGCAGGTGGCGGAAGATGAACGACTCGTCGAGGCCCACGTTCTCGTAGGTGTGGGCGAGGAACACCCCGCCCTGGCGCAGGACTTCGACCAGGAGCAGGAAGTCGTGGGTGCCGGAGTGCTCGGCCATGATGTGCGCGCGCGGCAGCTGCGCCGCCACCTCGTAGGTGTCCTCCCGGCCGGCCACCGGACGGGAGTCGGTGAGGAACACCTCGGCGATCGCGGCGCGGTGCACGGCGGCACGCGAGACGGTGCTGTCGTAGCTGAGTACGGAACGGATCTGCTGGTCCTGCGGTGCGGGGCCGGTCATCGGTTCTCCAAGCGTGAGAGCGGGACCGGATCACCTTGATGCAAGCGGTTTGACCAAACGTTGGTCGAAGCGCTGGAAGGACCGCTGAACGGCTGGCTGATTCCCCCAGGATTGGGAGCACGTCAAGAGGTCGCGCAGAGTGATGTGTTTCGCAACTGGGCTTTGTCCGCCGGGAACTGGCCGGTAATGCCTAGATTGGCGCTTGGCGAGTTCGCGGGCGCGACGTCGTTGTCATGGGGGAGAGATGTCAGGAGTGCTGCTGCGTGGACGTGGATCCGAGGGTGACGGGCAGGATCCGTCGAGGATGGCGATCCGCCTCTTCGGCCCGCTCCAGGTCGCCCGCGGCCCGGAGCCGTTAGAACTGGGGGCGCCCAAGCAACGGGCGCTCCTCGCCGTGCTGCTCCTGCGGCCGGGCTTGGAGACGGGCGTGGACCAGCTGATCGAGGCGCTGTGGGGCGGGGAGTATCCGGCGTACGCGAAGAATCTGATCCAGAAATCCGTCTCGGGCCTGCGCGGCCTGCTCGCGCCCGGCCCGGCCACGGGCGGAGGCGTCCTGATCGAATGGTCGGGAGGCGGCTACCGCCTCGATGTCGGCGACGCGGAGGTGGACCTCTACGTCTACGAAAGGCTCGCGGCGGCCGGCATCGCGGCGGCCCGGGGCGGCGAGATCCTCAAGGCCGCCGGGCTCCTCGACCAGGCCCGCACCATGTCGACGGGGCCACTGGTCGAAGGCCTCGAGGGGCCGATGATGGAGCGCGAGCGGCTCTACCGCCAGGAGCGGTTCCTCGCGGACATGGAAGTGCTCGCCGAGCTGGAACTGGAACTCGGCCGACACCGCTACGCCGTACCGCTGCTGCACTACGCGGTGCACAAGTACCCGCTGCGCGAGCGCTTCGTCTGGCTCCTGATGCTCGCGCTCTACCGCTCGGACCGTGGCAACGAGGCGCTGGTCGTGTACGCCGACCACCGCGCCCGTGTCGTCGAGGAACTGGGCGCCGAGCCGGGCCCCGCGCTGCGCGCGCTGCACGCCCGACTGCTGCTCCAGGACCCGCAGTTGATGCTTCTGTCCACCGTGCGGGAGGACGGCGACGCGGCGCCGTCCCTCTCTTCGGAGCCCGCGCCACGGCTGCCCCTCACGCGCCGGGTCCCGTTCGGCTAGATCTCCGGCCGCCCGCGATGGGCGGCCCACTCCGGGGCGAGGATCGACATCAGCGTCTCGTCGTACCACTCGCCGTCCCGCAGCATCGACTGCCGGGCCACGCCCTCTTCGATGAAGCCCACCTTCTCGTAGACGCGGCGGGCCCGGTGGTTGTGGCTGAACAGGTCCAGGGCGACGCGGTGCAGGCCGAGGCGCTCGAAGCCGTGGCCGACGATGAGACGCACCGCCTCCGTGCCGATGCCCCGGCCGCGGCCCGCGGGGCCGACGAGGGTGCGGAAGGTGCAGCTGCGGTGGCCCGGGTCCCAGTCGTACAGGACGACCTCACCGACGAGTCGGTCCGTGGCGCGGTCGGTCACCGCGAGGTCGAGGCGGTCGGGCTGCGCGGAGCGTGAGCCGTACCAGGCGCGCAGGGACTCACGCGTGAGGTCGTTCGGTGAGTCGCCGGTGAAGCGGCGTACCTCCGGGTCGTCGATGATCTCGGCCATCGTGTCCGCGTCGGCGGCGGTGAACGGCCGCAGGACGGTCTTCTCGCCGGTCAGCACCGGCTTGACGGAGAAGCCGGCGGCCAGGGGTTCTTGGGTCATCCGGGGATTGTCCGGAGTGCCGGCCGCGCGCGGCAATCGAATAACGCGGGCGCCGCCCCGCACGGTGGCATGCGTGCGGGGCGGCGCCGTCGTCCGGATGGCGGTTTTCGGGTCATTCCCTGAGTCCGCGGTTACGGGGGCGGGAGGCGACCCAGGCGCGGACGGTGTCCTCGTACCAGTACGGCTTTCCCGACTCCACGTGGTCCGGCGGGGGCAGCAGACCGTGCTTGCGGTACGAGCGCACGGTGTCCGGCTGGACCCGGATGTGCGCGGCGATGTCCTTGTACGACCAGAGCCTTCGGTCGCTCATGAGTGGCTCCTTGCTGCGGGTGCCGCAGCGGCGACCCGGGGGTGGCCGTCGGGGGAGCTGCGGCGCGAACGCTGGCGATCAGTCAGCCTGTGCCCGGACAACGACCCACCCAGAGCCAAGGCGAGGGGCTGTCGACGGGGTGTGACGCAAGACCCGCGTATACGGGACATGTGTGACAGGAAGGGGGTGTTTGTGACGCGAGTGACGCATTGGCGGCGCGTGGACGGCGCGTGCGGCGCTTGCGCGGGCGTCCGTCACCGGTGGCCCGCCGGTCCCCCTACACCCCGCACGACCTCAGATAGCCCCGGGTGCGGCGGGCGACGGGCAGCGGACGGTCCGGCTCGCACGGATACATGTCCTGCTCGACGATCGCGAAGAGATCGACGTCCAGACGCTGCGCCGCCGCGATGACGGGCTCCAGCGCGGGCTCCCCGGCCGGGGGTTCGCACATCACGCCGCGCGCCACGGCGGGCCCGAACGGGATCCCGCCCGCGCGGACCTCGGCGAGCACGGCCGGGTCGACCTGCTTGAGGTGGAGGTAGCCGATGCGTTCGCCGTACGTCTCGATGAGCTTGACGCTGTCGCCCCCGCAGTACGCGTAGTGGCCCGTGTCGAGACAGAGGGAGACGAGATCCTGGTCGGTGGAGTCGAGGAAACGGGCGACGTTCTCCTCGCTGTCGATGTGGGTGTCGGCGTGCGGGTGGACGACGATCCGCAGGCCGTACCGCTCGCGGACCTCGTGGGCGAGCCGCTCGGTCTGCGTGGTCAGGTCGCGCCACTGCGCCGCCGTGAGCGAGGAGTCCTCGATGACCTCGCCCGTCTTGTCGTCGCGCCAGAACGCGGGGATGACGACGAGATGCCCGGCGCCGGTCGCGCGCGTGAGTTCGGCGATCGCCGAGACGTGTTCCCAGGTCGCGTCCCAGACGCCGGGGCCGCGGTGCAGGCCCGTGAAGACCGTGCCCGCCGAGACCTTCAGACCGCGCTGCCGCGTCTCGCGCGCGAGCACGTCCGGGTCGGTCGGCAGATAGCCGTACGGGCCGAGCTCGATCCACTCGTAGCCCGCCTCGGTGACCTCGTCGAGGAAGCGCCGCCAGGGAACTTGGCGGGGGTCGTCGGGGAACCACACGCCCCAGGAGTCGGGTGCCGAGCCGATGCGGATGCGGGGTGACATCGTCGTCATGGAACCAGCCTTCAGGGCCCCGGAGACGGGTGTCAAGACGTGGTCCGAATGTCCGGACAAAATGTTGACAGGGTCTTGAGGCAGGGCTAGACCTGAGCCTGAGACCGCCGAAGGGGGCGCGTGCCCCGCCGAAGGGAATCCGTATGCAGCCCAGTCCCGGCGAGCCGTACGACGTGATCACGATGGGCCGGATCGGCGTGGACCTCTACCCGTTGCAGGCCGGCGTGCCGCTGGCGGACGTGGACACCTTCGGGAAGTTCCTGGGCGGGTCGTCGTCGAACGTCGCGGTCGCCGCGGCCCGGCTCGGGCGCCGCACCGCGACCGTCACCCGCACCGGAGCCGACCCCTTCGGGGAGTATCTGCACCGGCAGCTGAGGGAGTTCGGCGTCGACGACCGCTGGGTCACGCCCGTCCCGGGCCTGCCGACGCCCGTCACGTTCTGCGAGGTCTTCCCGCCGGACGACTTCCCGATCTACTTCTACCGCCTGCCCAAGGCGCCCGACCTGGAGATCCGCACCGCCGAACTCGACCTGGACGCCATCAGGGCGGCCCGCGTGTTCTGGATGACGGGGACCGGGCTGAGCCAGGAGCCGAGCCGCTCGGCGACCCTGGCCGCGCTGGCGCACCGGGCGAAGGCGGGCATCACCGTCTTCGACCTCGACTGGCGCCCGGCGCTCTGGGGAGACGCGGCCTGGCCCGATCCGGGCGCGGCCCGTCCCCTCTACGCCGAGGCCCTGCGCCACACCACCGTCGCCGTCGGCAACATCGAAGAGGTCGAGATCGCCACCGGCGAGCGCGAACCGTCCGCGGCGGCACGGGCGTTGCTCGCCGCCGGGGTCCGCCTCGCCGTCGTCAAGCAAGGACCCAAGGGCGTACTCGCCATGAGTGATGACGGCAGTTACGCGGAGGTGCCGCCGCTGCCCGTCGACGTCCTCAACGGGCTCGGCGCGGGGGACGCGTTCGGCGGCGCCCTGTGTCATGGACTGCTCGCAGGCTGGGAGTTGGAGAAGATCATGCGGTACGCGAACGCGGCGGGCGCGATCGTCGCGTCTCGTCTGGAGTGCTCGTCGGCGATGCCCACCCGCGACGAGGTCGAGGCCGCACTCACGGCAGGAGAGGTCCGATGAGCCGGGCAGGCAAGGTCGGCGGGAGCAGCCCCGGACATGTTCCCGCGCGGGACGGCCGGGACGGCCGGGACGGCCGGGACATGAGCGTCGATCCCCTGAAGCTGGTGCGGCTGCGGGCCCACCACCCCGAGGCCGTCGCCGAGGCCGCGGCGCGGCGGGCGCGCAGGCCGCTGCTCGCGCAGGAGACCGGGCGCCTGCTGATCGTCGCCGCCGACCACCCCGCGCGCGGCGCCCTCGCAGTGGGGGAGCGGCCCTTCGCCATGGCCGACCGCGCCGACCTCCTCGGACGCCTCTGCCTCGCCCTGTCGCGGCCCGGAGTCGACGGGGTGCTCGCCACCGCCGACATCCTCGACGACCTGCTCCTGCTCGGCGCGCTGGAGAACAAGATCGTCCTCGGTTCGATGAACCGCGGCGGCCTCGCCGGGGCCTCCTTCGAGCTCGACGACCGTTTCACCGGACACCGGCCCGCCGACCTGCACCGGCTGCGGTTCGACGCCGGCAAGCTCCTCCTTCGCATCGACTACGAGGACCCGGGCTCCCTGCGCACCATGGAGTCCGCCGCCCGAGCAGTCGACGAGATGGCGGAGCTTCGCCTGCCGGTGTTCGTCGAGCCGTTCCTGTGCCGCAGGGACCCGGCGCGCGGGACCCTGCGCAGCGACCTGAGCGCCGACGCCGTCACCACGTCCATCGCCATCGCCTCCGGCCTCGGCGGCAGCTCCGCGTACACCTGGCTCAAGGTGCCCGTCACGGACAACCCCGACGACATGGCGCGCGTCATGGAGACCTCGACGCTGCCCGCGGTGCTGCTCGGCGGCGATGTGGGGGACGACCAGGACGCGGCGTACGAGAAGTGGCGGCACGCGCTCCAACTTCCCACCGTGCAGGGCCTGGTGGTGGGGCGCTCGCTGCTGTACCCGGCCGACGGGGATGTGGCGGGCGCGGTCGACACCGCCGCGTCGCTGCTGTAGGAGGGGACGGTGACGAACGTGAGGGACCCTCTGAACCCGTACCTGCCCCGGGGGAGCGCCGCCGACGGGCCGTACGCCCTGGCCGTCGGCCCGGAGCGGGCCGGCTGGTCCCGCGCGGGGCTGCGAGTGATCGAACTGAGGCCCGGACAAACGCACGATCTGGACACCGGCACGAGTGAATGGATCGTGCTGCCCCTGACAGGTGGTTGCACGGTCCACACGGAAGGCCGGATCATCGAACTGCTGGGCCGGGAGAGCGTGTTCGGCGAGGTCAGCGACTTCGCGTACGTGCCCCGCGACGCCCATGCGCAGATCGCCTCCGGCGCGGGAGGCCGCTTCGCCCTGGCAGGAGCGAAGTGCGAGCGTAAGCTCCCCGCCCGCTACGGCCCCGCGCCGGAGGTTCCCGTCGAGCACCGCGGCTCCGGCACCAGCGCCCGCCAGGTGCGCAACTTCGCGTCCGCGGACGCCTTCGCCTGCGACCAGCTCATCGCCGTCGAGGTGATCACGCCGGGCGGCAACTGGTCCTCGTACCCGCCCCACAAGCACGACGAGCACCGGCCGGGCATCGAGACGGAGCTGGAGGAGATCTACTACTTCGAGATCGAGGGGCCCGGCGGGTACGGGTACCAGCGCGTCTCGCCGTCCCGGCCCGGCGGCACCGACCTGCTCGCCGAGGTCCGTACGGGCGACGCGGTCCTCGTCCCCGACGGGTGGCACGGCCCGTCGATCGCGCAGCCGGGACACACGATGTACTACCTGAACGTGATGGCGGGACCGGGCGAGGAGCGCGAGTGGCGGATCTGCTTCCACCCGGATCACCTGACGGAGGGATACCGATGACGCGGCTCACCACAGCACAGGCCCTCGTGCGGTTCCTGTCCCGGCAGTACACCGAGCGCGACGGCGAGCGGCGCCGCCTGATCGACGCGACCTGGGGCATCTTCGGGCACGGGAACGTGGCCGGGATCGGCCAGGCCCTCCTGGAGTACGCCGACGACATGCCCTACCACCAGGGCCGCAACGAGCAGGCCATGGTGCACGCGGCCGTCGGCTTCGCCCGGCAGAGCGGCCGGCTCGCCGCGCAGGCCGTGACCACGTCGATCGGGCCCGGCGCCACCAACCTCGTCACCGGCGCCGCCCTCGCCACCATCAACCACCTGCCCGTCCTGCTGCTGCCCGGCGACACCTTCGCGACCCGGCCCGCCGACCCCGTGCTCCAGCAGCTCGAAGTTCCTTACGCGGGTGACGTGTCCGTCAACGACTGCCTGCGCCCCGTCTCCCGCTACTTCGACCGGATCACCCGGCCCGAGGCACTGATCCCGGCGGCCCTCGCCGCGATGCGGGTCCTCGCCGACCCGGTCGACACGGGCGCGGTCACCCTTGCGCTGCCGCAGGACGTGCAGGCCGAGGCGTACGACTGGCCCGACGCCTTCTTCGAGGAGCGGGTGTGGGGCGTGCGCAGGCCCGCGCCCGACGCGCGCGAGCTGGACGAGGCGGTCCGCGCGGTGCGCGCCGCGCGCAGGCCGCTGCTCGTCGCGGGCGGCGGCGTCCACCACAGCCGGGCCGAGGAGGCGCTGAAGGAGTTCGCCGACGCGACCGGGATCCCCGTCGCCTCCACCCAGGCCGGCAAGGGCTCCCTGCGCTGGGACCATCCGTCGGACGTCGGCGGCATCGGCCACACCGGCACCGCGCCCGCGAACGAACTCGCCCGCACCGCCGACCTCGTCATCGGCGTCGGCACCCGCTACACCGACTTCACGACCGCGTCCGGCACGCTCTTCGGTGACGGCCGCGTGCGCTTCCTCAACCTCAACATCGCGGCCTTCGACAGCCACAAGATGGCGGGCCTGCCACTGGTCGCGGACGCCCGCACCGGCCTGGAGGAGCTCACGGCCGGTCTGCGCGGCCACCGCGCGGAGCCCTCCTACGTCATGGAGTACACCGACGACAAGGAGCGCTGGGAGTACCGCGTCGACGCGTGTTTCACGGCCGACGACGACCTGGTGCACCCGACCCAGCCGCAGGTGCTCGGCGCGCTCGACGGCCTCGTCACCGAGGACGACATCCTGATCAACGCGGCCGGTTCGCTCCCCGGCGACCTGCACAAACTGTGGCGGGCCCGGTCCCGTGACCAGTACCACGTCGAGTACGGCTACTCCTGCATGGGCTACGAGATCCCGGCCGCGATCGGCGTCGCGCTCGCCGCGCCGGGGCGGCCCGTGTGGGCGCTCGTCGGCGACGGCACGTATCTGATGATGCCGACCGAGATCGTCACCGCCGTCCAGGAGAACATCCCGGTCAAAGTGGTCCTCCTGCAGAACCACGGGTACGCGTCCATCGGCGGGCTCTCGGCCTCGGTGGGCGGCGAGGGGTTCGGCACCGGCTACCGCTTCCCGGCCGCCGACGGCACGTACACGGGCGCTCCGCTGCCCGTCGACCTCGCGGCCAACGCGGCCAGCCTCGGCATGACGGTGCTGCGCGCGAAAACCGTCCGTGATCTGCGGGAAGCCCTCGCGGCGGCGCGCGCGGCGGACGGTCCCACATGTGTCTACGTGGAGACCGAAACGGCAGACACAGTGTCGGGCGCGCCCCCCGCGCAGGCGTGGTGGGATGTGCCCGTGGCCGAGACAGCGACCCGACCGTCGGCGGTCAAGGCCCGCGAGGAGTACGACCGGCGCGTCACCGCTCGACGCCACCGGCTGTGAAAGAACGTGAACGACCCGAAACACCCGTAGGACCCCAAAGGAGCTTGCCCTCATGACGACCGACGTCAAGACCGTCAACCACTGGATCGGCGGGAAGACCGTCGAGGGTGTCTCGGGCAATTACGGCCCGGTCACCGACCCCGCGACCGGCGCTGTCACGACGCAGGTCGCCTACGCCGGCGTCGACGACGTCGACGCCGCGGTCGCCTCGGCCAAGGCCGCGTACGCGACGTGGGGCACCTCGTCCCTCGCCAAGCGCACCGCGATCCTCTTCAAGTTCCGCGCGCTGCTCGACGCCAATCGCGACGCGATCGCCGAGCTGATCACCGCCGAGCACGGCAAGGTCCACTCGGACGCCCTCGGCGAGGTCGCCCGCGGCCTGGAGATCGTGGACCTGGCCTGCGGCATCACCGTGCAGCTGAAGGGCGAGCTGTCCACCGAGGTCGCCTCGCGCGTCGACGTCTCCTCGATCCGCCAGCCGCTCGGCGTCGTCGCCGGCATCACGCCGTTCAACTTCCCGGCCATGGTGCCGATGTGGATGTTCCCGCTCGCCATCGCGTGCGGCAACACCTTCGTGCTGAAGCCGTCGGAGAAGGACCCCTCGGCGTCCATGAAGATCGCCGAGCTGCTCTCCGAGGCCGGCCTGCCCGACGGCGTCTTCAACGTCCTGCACGGTGACAAGGTCGCCGTGGACCGCCTCCTGGAGCACCCGGACGTCTCGGCCGTGTCCTTCGTGGGCTCGACCCCGATCGCGCGCCACATCCACACCACCGCCTCCGCCAACGGCAAGCGCGTGCAGGCGCTCGGCGGCGCCAAGAACCACATGCTGGTCCTGCCCGACGCCGACCTGGACGCAGCCGCCGACGCCGCCGTCTCCGCCGCGTACGGCTCCGCGGGTGAGCGCTGCATGGCCATCTCGGCCGTCGTGGCCGTGGGCTCCGTCGCCGACGAGCTCGTCGCGAAGATCAAGGACCGCGCCGAGAAGATCAAGATCGGTCCGGGCAGCGACCCGACCTCGGAGATGGGCCCGCTCATCACCGCCGCGCACCGCGACAAGGTGGCCTCCTACGTCACCGGCGCCGCGGCCGAGGGCTGCGAGGTCGTCCTCGACGGCACTGGCTTGCGCGTAGAGGGGCACGAGAACGGCCACTGGATCGGCCTCTCCCTGCTCGACCGCGTCCCCACGACCGCCAAGGCCTACCGGGACGAGATCTTCGGCCCGGTCCTGTGCGTCCTGCGCGTCGACACGTACGAGGAGGGCGTGGCGCTCATGAACGCCTCGCCGTTCGGCAACGGCACCGCGATCTTCACCCGGGACGGCGGCGCCGCCCGCCGCTTCCAGCTGGAGATCGAGGCGGGCATGGTCGGCGTGAACGTGCCGATCCCGGTGCCGGTGGGCTACCACTCCTTCGGTGGCTGGAAGGACTCGCTCTTCGGCGACCACCACATCTACGGCAACGACGGCACGCACTTCTACACCCGCGGCAAGGTCGTCACCACGCGCTGGCCCGACCCGTCCGACGCCCCCGCGGGCGTGGACCTGGGCTTCCCGCGCAACCACTGAGGTCCACAGCAGCACCAGGTGCCCCGGCCGCTGTGCAGCGCGGCCGGGGCACCTCTGTATGAGCCGTACATGCCCACGGCGCCGGGAAGGTGTCCGGAGTGCGGACGAATTCCGACGGACTTCGGAGCCGGGGCTGCGGTTCCCGTACGTAGGGGATGTATCGGGTGTCCCAGCCGACATCCTCTGTTCACCTGGGAAAGCAAGGTCATTAATCCGGGCCACCTGATGGAACCCATCTGGTGTGGCGAACCGGCTTGGAAGTGACCGTAGTTGGATCAAGAGTCCGGTGCGGAATCCGCAGCTAAACGGCCGTTGACGTTCCGGATTTCGCACGGTGCAATGACGCGCCGGGAGCGGACGAAAACCCCACCGCGACAGCCCTTCGGAGGCGATAGCGCTCCCGGCCCGAGTATCAGCAACATCTGCCGCACGAGTCGATCGGAACCGCTCCCCATGTCCGACACGCTTCGCACCAGCCCCACGACCGTCACCGAGGAGCCCCTCGCGCCCCTCGGCAACACGGCCAGTCCCCAGAAGCTCAAGCGTTCCATCGGCGTCGTCGGCGGCACCCTGCTCACGCTCTCGTGCGTGACGCCCGCCTCCACGCTCTTCGTGGTCGTCCCCGACCTCTTCTCCTCGCTCGGCACCGCCACCGCCCTCACCATCGGGATCGGCTCGCTGCTCTGCATAGCCGTCGCGTTCTGCTACTCGGAGCTGGGCACCCTCATCCCCAGCGCGGGCGGCGAGTACGCCATGGTGTCGACGCTCGCGGGCCGCCTCGCCGGCTGGCTCGTCTTCGTGCTCTCGCTGCTCGTGGTCGTGATCGTGCCGCCCGTCATCGCGATGGGCACCGCGGACTACCTCGCCCCGCTCGTGCACCTGCCCGCCGCCGGCGCCGGAGCGGGCGTCATGCTCCTCGCCACCCTCGCGGGCCTGCTCGACCTGCGCGCCAACGCCTGGATCACCGGCATCTTCCTCGTCCTCGAGGTCATCGCCGCCGGAGTCGTCGCCGTCCTCGGCTTCTCGCACTCCGAGCGCGGCGCCGGATCCCTCGTCGACCTGCACGTCACCGGGGCGGGCGGCCACACCGACACCGTCACCGCGATGCTGATCATCTCCGGGCTCGCCATCGCCCTCTTCATCACGCAGGGCTTCTCGACCGCGGTCTACCTCTCCGAGGAGCTGGAGAACCCGCGCCGCAACGTGGCCCGCACGGTGCTCGCGACCCTGGCCATCTCCACCGTGATCATCCTGGTCCCGGTCATCGCCATCACCATGGGCGCCCCCGACCTCGCCGCCCTCACCAGCGGCAACATCAGCGGCATGGTCGAGGCCTGGTCCAACTCCGCCGTCGGCACGTTCGTCAGCCTCTGCGTCGCCCTCGCGATCATCAACGCGGGCATCGTCATGGTCATCCAGAACTCCCGCGTCCTGTTCGCCTCGGCCCGCGACAAGTCCTGGCCCGAGCCGGTCAACAACGCCCTCTCCAAGCTCGGCCGCTTCGGCTCCCCCTGGGTCGCGACCCTCGTCGTGGGCGTGCCCGGCGCGGCCCTCTGCTTCGTCAACCTCGACACCCTGTACGGCGTGACCGGCGTCTCCGTCACCGGCATGTACCTCCTGGTCGCCGTTGCCGCGCTGCTCGCCCGCCGCGGCTCCCACCGCGACCAGCCGGCCTGGCGCATGCCGCTGTGGCCCGCGGTCCCGGTGGTCCTGATCGCCGTACTCGCCTACATCCTCAGCCAGCAGGAGGTCACCTACCTGCTGTGGACCGGCGGCATCACCGCCGTCGCCACCCTCTACTGGGCGCTCTACCTGCGCCCGCGCAAGGACACCCGCTGGCTGGTGTCGATCCCCGAGGACGCGCAGGCCTGAGCATCACCCGGGCTCGGCTCGCACGAACGACCACTCGAGGACGGCGCACCCACCGCCGTCCTCGCCGCCCGCGCCGCGATACGTCGCGAGCGCGGGCTCGTTGTCGGTGTCCACGCCGACCCACATCCCGTAACAGCCCCGCTCCCTGGCCAGCGCCGCCAGCGCCTCGACCAGGGCGCGGCCGATGCCGCGGCGCCGGTACGCCTCGGCCACCGACAGCTCGTACAGGAACATCTCCACGCCCTTGTCCGGGTGGACCGTCTCGACACCGCTGACGAAGCCCACGGGCCCGCCGTCGTCCTCGTAGGCCAGGAAGAGGTGGTGGCCCGGGGTCCGGAGGAAGCGGGCCGACGCCTCGGGAAGGGCCGGCCCGTCGAACAGGGGCCCTGCGGCGGTCAGTTCGTCGACGGTGCGCGCACGGCGGATCTCGCGTTTCGGCATGACGCTTCGTACCACGAGCGGTGTACGCGGGGGCGGGACCCTACTCCCCAGGGAGGTCCGGCGGTTCAGCCCGGGGGCTGCCTCCGTTGTCGGCGGTCGCCCGTACCGTTGACGCATGGATCTACGACTGACCGGTCCGCGGGCCAGGCCGCGGCGGTGGGCGGCCGCCGCCGCTGCCGTCGTGGTGCTCGCGGGCGCCGGTACGTGGACGGCCGCCTCGGCCGCCTCGGACGACGCGCCCTCAGTGCAGCGCCGCGACGCGGTGATGGACACGGGCGGAGCCAGGATCGACACGTCGTACTTCACGACGCCCGGATCCGAGCGCCGCCCCGCCGTCCTGCTCGCCCACGGCTTCGGCGGCAGCAAGGACGACCTGCGCGCCCAGGCCGAGGGCCTCGCCCGCGACGGATACGCCGTGCTGACCTGGTCGGCGCGCGGCTTCGGCCGCTCCACCGGAAAGATCGGGCTCAACGACCCGAAGGGCGAGGTCGCCGACGCGTCCAAGCTCATCGACTGGCTGGCGAAGCGCCCCGAGGTGCAGCTCGACAAGAAGGGTGACCCGCGCGTCGGCGTCACCGGCGCCTCGTACGGCGGCGCGGTCTCGCTGCTCGCCGCCGGGTACGACGACCGGGTCGACGCCATCGCCCCGCAGATCACGTACTGGAACCTCGCCGACGCGCTGTTCCCCCAGGGCGTCTACAAGAAGCTCTGGGCCGGGCTGTTCATCAACACGGGCGGCGGCTGCGACCGGTTCGAGCCGCAGCTGTGCCGCATGTACGAGCGGGTCGCCGAGGCCGGGAAGCCCGACGCCGCGGCCCGCACGCTCCTCGAAGAGCGCTCGCCCGTCGCCGTCGGCAAGCACATCAAGGTGCCCACGCTCCTGATGCAGGGCCAGACCGACTCCCTGTTCCCGCTCGGCCAGGCCGACGCCGCCGCCAAGGCGATCCGGGCCAACGGCGCGCCCGTCGACGTCGACTGGATCGCCGGCGGGCACGACGGCGGCGACCGCGAGACCGGGCGCGTCGAGGCGCGCGTCGACTCCTGGTTCGACCGCTATCTGAAGGACGACAAGACGGCCGACACCGGCCCCGCCTTCCGCGTCACCCGCACCGGAGGCATCGACTCCACCGACGGCGCCGCCCAGCTGCGCGGCGCGAGCGGCGACAGGTACCCGGGCCTCGAGAACGACCCGCGGCGCGTGCCCCTGACCGGGCGCGAGCAGCGCGTCGACAACCCCGCGGGCGCCAGCCCGCCCGCCATCTCGAACCTGCCGGGGCTGGGAGGCGGTGGCGGCGGCGGACTCGGCCAGCTGTCCTCCCTGGGCGTCGGCCTCTCCCTCGACTTCCCCGGGCAGTTCGCCCGGTTCGACTCGGCGCCCCTGCGCGACGACCTGCGCGTCACCGGGTCCCCGACCGTGACGGTGCACGTCGCGTCCGACAGCGACGACGCCGTCCTGTTCGGCAAGGTGTACGACGTCGCGCCGGGCGGCGGGTCCCGGCCGGTCCTCCCCTCCCAACTCGTCTCACCCATAAGGGTGGTGGGCTCCGGAGCCGGTGGCGGCAAGGACGTCACCCTCACACTCCCCGCCATCGACCACGACGTGCAGAAGGGCCACCGGCTGCGCCTCGTCCTGTCCTCCACCGACCTCGGCTACGCGTCCCCGGCGCACCCCGCCACGTACACCGTCTCCCTCAAGAGTCCGCTGTCCGTGCCCACCGCACCCGCCGTTCGGACGGCCGCGGCGCCGCTGCCCGCCTGGGTGTGGTGGCTGCCCCTCGCGGGCGTCCTGGCGGCGCTCGCCCTGCTGCTCACCGGCCGCCGCCGCGCGAGCGCCGGGGCCCCCGACCCGGACCTCGCCGAAGTCCCGCTCCAGATCACCGACCTGAGCAAGAAGTACGCGAAGTCCGCCGACCGGTACGCGGTCCGTGACCTGTCCTTCCGGGTGGAGAAGGGCCAGGTCCTCGGCCTCCTCGGGCCGAACGGCGCGGGCAAGACCACGACCCTGCGCATGCTGATGGGCCTCATCAGGCCCGACGGCGGCGAGATCCGCGTCTTCGGGCACGCCATCAGGCCGGGTGCGCCGGTCCTGTCGCGGGTCGGCGCCTTCGTCGAGGGCGCGGGCTTCCTGCCGCACCTGTCGGGGCGCGAGAACCTGGAGCTGTACTGGGCCGCCACGGGCCGCCCCGCCGAGGACGCCCACCTGGGCGAGGCGCTGGAGATCGCTGGGCTCGGCGACGCCCTGGCCCGCGCCGTGCGCACCTACTCGCAGGGCATGCGCCAGCGCCTGGCCATCGCGCAGGCCATGCTGGGCCTGCCCGACCTCCTCATCCTCGACGAGCCGACGAACGGGCTCGACCCGCCCCAGATCCGCGAGATGCGCGAGGTCATGATCCGGTACGCCGCCGCGGGCCGCACGGTCATCGTCTCCAGCCATCTCCTCGCCGAGGTCGAGCAGACCTGTACGCACCTGGTGGTCATGGACCGCGGTCGGCTGGTGCAGGCGGGACCGGTCGCCGACATCATCGGCTCCGGCGACACGCTCCTGGTCGGCCTCGCGACGGACGTCTCCGACGCACTGGTGGAGAAGGTGGGGGCGCTGCCCGACGTGGAGTCGGCAGCCCGTGCGGACGGCGGACTCCTGGTCCGTCTCGCCGCCCCCGCGCACGCGGGCGTCCCGGCGGCGGTTCCGGCGGCTGTCGCCACGGAGAATGCGGCGGCGGCACCGGAGGACCCGGCGCCGTCCGCGGCCCTCATGCCGCCCGCGCCCGATCGGGAGATGGCCGCCGCCAGACTCCTCGCCGAGCTGGTCCGGCTGGACGTGCCGGTCGCATCCCTCGGCCCGCACCGCCGCCTCGAAGACGCGTTCCTGACCCTGATCGGAGGCGAAGCCGGATGACCGCGCTCGTCGAGCCCACCGAGGTGGCGCCCGGATACCGCGCGCGCCACACCCTGCCCCTGCGGGTCGAGGCCGTACGCCAGCTGAAGCGGCGCCGCACGCTCGTCATGGGCGCCGTCCTCGGCCTGCTGCCGTTCGTCCTGGTCGTCGCGTTCGCCATCGGCGGCGACCCGGGCGCACGCAACGGCCAGGTGACGCTGATGGACACGGCCACCGCGTCCGGCGCCAACTTCGCCGCGACGTGCCTGTTCGTCTCGGCCGGTTTCCTGCTCGTGATCCCCGTGGCCCTGTTCTGCGGTGACACGGTCGCCTCCGAGGCCGGCTGGTCCAGCCTGCGCTACCTGTTGGCGGCGCCCGTGCCCCGTACCCGCCTCCTGTGGAGCAAGCTCACCGTCGCGCTCGCCCTCAGCCTGGCCGCGATGGTCCTGCTGCCCGTCGTCGCCCTCGCGGTGGGCACGGCCGCGTACGGCTGGGGCCCGCTGGAGATCCCGACCGGCGGCGCGCTCCCCGCGGGCACGGCGGCGCAGCGCCTCCTCGTCGTGATCGCGTACGTCTTCGTGTCCCAACTGGTCACCGCGGGGCTCGCGTTCTGGCTGTCGACGAAGACGGACGCGCCGCTCGGCGCGGTCGGCGGCGCGGTCGGGCTCACCATCGTGGGCAATGTGCTCGACGCGGTGACGGCGCTGGGTGACTGGCGCGACTTCCTGCCCGCGCACTGGCAGTTCGCGTGGGCGGACGCCATCCAGCCGCGCCCGGAGTGGGGCGGGATGATCCAGGGAACGGCGGTCTCGGTAACGTACGCCGTCATCCTGTTCGCCCTGGCCTTCCGGGGATTTCGCCGCAAGGACATCGTCTCGTAGGTCTCCGGACGATCACCTTCCGGCCTCGGCGGGGCCCCTTCGTAGCCGCATCGAGATTCATCCGCAACGCCTCCGACTGCTCGTTCCGGCCGTCTCGGACGTCACATTCACGAGTGCTGACGCACGATCGGCGAACCGAGGGGGCACGGATGAGGCCTGACAGCGAGAACCGGGCAGGGGACCGCGACCGTACGCGGGCATCGGCATGGGCGCGAAAGCGGACACGGACACCGGCGCGGGCGGCCGGGCTGGTCGCGGCGGTGCTCGTGGGCGGGCTCCTCGTCACCGGATGCGGCGGCGGGAGCGACGGTTCCTCGGCGGAGCGAGGCAAGGCGCAGCGCACGGGCCCGCTGCCCGCGCCCGCCCCGGCCCGCCCGTCCGCACCGGTGACGCCCGCGCCCGGCACCGAGGCCGACGGCGAGCAGCGCGACATCGCGCCGACCGGCACGCCGTCGCCGACGCCCGCGGACTACCTCTCCACGTTCGCCCTCGACGTCGACACCGCGTCGTACGGCTACGCCCGCCGCACCCTCGCGGACGGGCGCCTGCCCGATCCGAAGACCGTGCGGCCCGAGGAGTTCATCAACAGCTTCCGTCAGGACTACCCGCGCCCGGAGGGCAACGGCTTCTCCGTGACGGCCGACGGGGCCCGCGCCGGCGACGAGGGCTGGTCCTTCCTGAGGATCGGCCTCGCCACCGGCCCCGCGGCCCCGGCGTCGGAGCGCCCGCCCGCCGCGCTCACCTTCGTCATCGACGTCTCCGGCTCCATGGCCGAACCCGGCAGGCTCGACCTCGTCAAACAGTCCCTCGGCGTCATGACCGACCAACTGCGCTCCGACGACTCACTGGCACTTGTCACCTTCAGTGACACGGCCGAGACGGTGCTGCCGATGACCCGTGTCGGCGGCAGCCGGGGACGGGTCCACGACGCGATCGACAGCCTGGAGCCCATGTCCTCCACGAACCTCGACGCGGGCGTGCGCACCGGCTACGACACCGCGGTCGAGGGCGCGCGTCCCGGCGCCACCAACCGCGTCGTGCTCCTCTCCGACGCCCTCGCCAACACCGGTGAGACCGACGCCGACGCGATCCTCGACCGGATCTCCGACGCCCGCCGCGAGCACGGCATCACGCTGTTCGGCGTCGGTGTCGGCAGCGAGTACGGCGACGCCCTGATGGAGCGCCTCGCCGACAAGGGCGACGGCCACACGACGTACGTCTCCACCCCCGAAGAGGCCCGGAAGGTGTTCTGCGACGAGCTGCCCCAGAACATCGAACTGCGCGCCCGCGAGGCCAAGGCGCAGGTCGCCTTCGACCCGCAGACCGTGCAGCGGTTCCGGCTCATCGGCTACGACGACCGGCAGGTCGCCGACGACGACTACCGCAACGACCGCGTGGACGGCGGCGAGGTCGGCCCCGGCCACACCGTGACCGCTCTGTACGCGGTACGGCTGCGTCCGGGCGCGAGCGGCCACGTCGCGACGGCGGGCGTGCGCTGGCTGGACCCCGATACGCGCGCACCGCACGAGGAGGCGGCCCAGATCGAGGCCTCCGGGCTGGACGCCGACGTATGGCGGTCGAGCCACGGCCT
Source organism: Streptomyces sp. NPDC045026 (assembly GCF_056432625.1). Taxonomy (NCBI): domain Bacteria; kingdom Bacillati; phylum Actinomycetota; class Actinomycetes; order Kitasatosporales; family Streptomycetaceae; genus Streptomyces; species Streptomyces sp. NPDC045026. Next base: position 244,652 of record NZ_JBWKIS010000007.1, on the reverse strand, counting down.
CCAACTGACGGCCACGGCGGCCTACTTCGCGGACGCACTGAGGCAGGGAGCGCTGCCGGGAGCGCCCACGCTGCCCCAACTGGCGTCACACGCAGACAAGTTGGCCCGCTCGACGGAGGGCAACTCGACGCAGGACAGGGAGCTGGGACAGCTGGCGGAGGCGATCCGCAAGGCGGACGAACTCCGGGGCTGACCCCGCGCGGGAGGCCCCGGCCCGCTACGGAAGCCGCGCACCGCGCCGGAAGCCCCGGCCCGCTATGGAAGCGCCGCCCCCCGTGCCGACACCCACAGCTCGTACCACTCCTCGTGGGTGAGTTCGGGGTCGCGGCGGGCGGCGTCGCCGCAGGCGCGGATGCGGGACGGATTCGCGGTGCCGATGACCGGGGCGATGCGGGCCGGGTGGCGCTGGAGCCACCACAGGATGATCGTCTCCGGGGTGGTGTGCTTCTTCTCGGCGAGTTCGGCGACCAGCCGTGCCGTGGCGTCCTCGGCGGGGGTCGCCTCGCGGCCTGTGTAGCTGCCCTGGGCGAGCGGGCCCCACGCCTGGAGGCGGATCCCGTGGTCGGCGCAGTGCTCCAGGGTGCCGAGCGGGAAGCCGTTCCTGGCGGCCTCGGGCGTGTTCACCAGCACCCCGGCCTCCACCCAGTCCCGGCTCTTCAGGCTCATCTCCAGCTGGTTGGCGACCAGCGGGAAGTCCAGGTGGGACTGGAGGTGGGCGATCTGGTGGGCGCTCATGTTGGAGACGCCGAAGCTCCGTACGAGGCCCTGCTCCTGGAGCGAGCTGAGGGCCTTGGCGACGTCGCCCGGGTCGGCCAGCGGGTCGGGGCGGTGCAGCAGCAGGACGTCGACGTGGTCGGTCCGCAGCCGGGTCAGGCTCTCCTCGACGCACCGCACGATGCGGGCGCCGCGCAGGTCGTACACCCCCGGGCGGTCGCCGTCGGCGAGGCGGATCCCGCACTTGGTCTGCACGGTGATGCGCTCGCGCAGCCCGGGTGTCCTGGCGAGCACCTCGCCGAACACGGCCTCGGCCTTGCCGTTGCGGTAGATGTCGGCGTGGTCGAACGCGGTGATGCCGCTGTCGAGGGCCGCCTGCACGGCGGCCTCGGCGGTGTCGATGTCGGCGGACCGGTAGGGCGCTGAGTCCCAGCTCCCGCCCAGCCCCATACACCCGTAGATCAGCCGGTCCTGGTCGGTGTGCGCGTGCGGTGAAGTAGTCACGCGGGCAGCGTAGGCCCAGCCCTCACGGCTTCGGGATGTCGAAGTAGCGGTTGAGGCCCGCGGCGAGGGCGACATCGCCGGTGATCTTGACCTTGCGCAGCATGAACATCGTGACGGGACTCTGGTTGCCCGACACCAATTTCAGGAAGTCCGCGTCGCCCATGGCGAGCGTGACGCGGGGCGTGGCGTCGGAGCGGCCCTCGGTGACCGTGCAGGTCCCGTCCGCGATCGCCGTCTCGTACACGGCCTCTTCCTGACCTTCGGCGCCCTTGGCGCTCGTGACCTTCCAGCGGATCAGCGCCTGGAGCGAGCCCGCCGACTCCGGCTTGAACTGCCGCTCCATGCGCGTGAAGACCTCCTTCAGGATGCTCGCCCGCAGCTCGCCGTCCCGCGCGATCTCGTCGATCTCCTTGGGGGTCAGGCCCTTCACGATCTTCGCGAACTGCTCGGGCGTGACCGCCGAGAAGTCGAGGCCGGCAATCCCCTCGCGCGTGCTGATGCCCTCGCTCATGGAACCCTCCGTGTGCCGAAACTGCTTACCGTTCAGTAAACTTACCAACCGGTAAGGTTAAAGCCGGGGCAGATGGACCGACAAGTGTGACGGGTACAACGGGCGATCCGACGGAAGGCTACGGGGGGCTCATGTCGGGCCCCGGGGCGCAAGGTGACGGCGTGCGCGCTCCCGCCGGACGCCGGTGGATCACGTCCGACCCATTGAATTTTCGTTACGCGTCGGTAAGTTGACGGCCGAGTAAGTCTGTAAGTCCGCGTGGGACGAGCGAGACGCAGGGATCACGTCAGCCGCGACCTGGAGCCGTCATGGGCGTACGCAAGGATCTTCAACGGGCGCAGCAGCGCAGCGACTTGACGGACCGGGTGGCCGTCGAGACCGTCAAGGACGAGCACGGCACCGTGCGCGAGGTGCGCACGGCCGCCCTCGCCGCGGACCCCGGCGGGAGCACGCCCGCCGACATCCCCTTCACGAACGCCGCCGAGGCGCCCGACGCCGTGGTCCTGCGGCGCAGGGAGGGCGAGCACTGGCGTCCCGTCACGGCGGCGGCCTTCGCGCGCGAGGTGACGGCGGCGGCCAAGGGGCTGATCGCGGGGGGCCTCGAACCCGGCGGGCGCGTCGCCCTGATGTCCCGTACGCGCTACGAGTGGACGGTCCTCGACTTCGCCATCTGGGCGGCCGGCGGGCAGACCGTGCCCGTCTACGCCACCTCGTCGGCCGAGCAGATCGAGTGGATCGTGCGGGACTCGGGCGCGAGCCATCTGATCACGGAGACGCCTCAGAACACGGTCACGGCGCGGACCGCCCTCGCCGCACTGGCCGAGGAGGAGCGGCCGCGCTGCTGGGAACTGGACGCGGGCGCCGTACTCGAACTCTCCACCCTGGGACGGGAGGTGGACGACGACGAGGTGACCAAGAGGCGCGCCGCCCTCACCCCCGACACCGTCGCGACCGTCTGCTACACCTCCGGGACCACCGGGAAGCCCAAGGGCTGCGTCCTGACCCACGGCAATCTGCATGCCGAGGCCGCGAACACCGTGGAGCTGATGCACCCCATCTTCAAGGAGGTGACCGGACAGGTCGCCTCGACGCTGCTGTTCCTGCCCCTGGCGCACATCCTCGGCCGCACCCTCCAGATCTCGTGCATGCTCGCGCGCATCGAACTGGGCCACTGCCCCGGAATCAAACCCGACGAACTGCGGCCCCAACTCCGCTCCTTCCGGCCGACGTTCGTGGTCGGGGTCCCGTACCTCTTCGAGAAGATCCACGACACGGGCCGGGCCACCGCGGAGAAGCTCGGCCGCGGCGCGTCGTTCGACCGGGCCGACCGGATCGCGGTGGACTACGGCGAGGCCCACATGGTCCGCTTCCACGGCCGCTGCACGGGCCCCGCCGGCAAGGGCGGCCCGTCCCTCGGTCTCCGCCTCGCCCGCGGCCTCTACGACCTGCTGGTGTTCCGCCGCGTGCGCAAGGAGCTCGGCGGGCGCCTGCGCTACGCGATCAGCGGCGGCTCCCCCCTCGACCGGCGCCTCAGCCTCTTCTTCTACGCCGCCGGAATCCTCATCTACGAGGGATACGGCCTGACGGAGACCAGCGCCGCCGCCACGATCACGCCGCCGCTCGCCCCGCGCCCCGGCACGGTCGGTCTCCCGGTGCCGGGCACGGCCGTCCGCATCGCCGACGACGGGGAGGTGCTCGTCAAGGGCGGCATCGTCTTCGGCGCGTACCGCAACAACCCCGAGGCGACGGCGGAGGTGCTCGACGGCGGCTGGTTCTCCACCGGTGACCTGGGGGCTCTCGACGAGGACGGCTATCTGACCATCACCGGCCGCAAGAAGGACATCCTCGTCACCTCCGGCGGCAAGAACGTCTCGCCGGCCGTCCTGGAGGACCGGCTGCGCAGCCGCCCGCCGGTCGGCCAGTGCATCGTCGTGGGCGACAACCGCTCCTACGTCGGCGCGCTGATCACGCTGGAACCGGAGGCGGTCGCGCACTGGCTGTCCGTACGGAAGATGCCCGCCGACACCCCGATGGCCGACGTCGTCCGTGACCCGCGGATGACCGCGGCGGTGCAGCAGGCCGTCGACTACGCGAACGAGGCGGTCTCGCGTGCCGAGTCCATACGCAAATTCGCTTTGGTGGAAGGTGAGTTCACCGAGGACAATGGCCTGCTCACTCCCTCGCTGAAGATCAAGCGGCATGCGGTCGCGGCCGCCTACGAGCGGGAGATCGAGGACCTCTACCGGGGCTGACCGCCCGCCGCCGGGGCCGGGTGCGGGGGCGGCGCGGCGAGCAGGCCGTGGACGAAGAGCGCGGCCCGCGCGACGGCCTCCCGGCGCTCAGCCGCATCGCGTCCGAGCCGACCTCCACGGTGCCGGCGCGCAGCCCCGCGTCTTGGCGGCGAGGCGGCGCGGTAGGTTCCGCGCGTGTCCGGGCGTGACGTGGCCCTCGGAGACCGCGGCCAGGCGGACCGGGGAGCGGTCGACGGTGCGCCCGTAACCGAGTTCGGCGGGCGCCGAAGGAATTTCCGGAGCCACGTGTGTGGTCATACCTGTTTCCTTTGCCTGGGGCCCCTCGGAGACTTCTGGGCTGAGCGGATGGGTGCGCTGCGAAAAGAGCGTCGCAGCGGCCATGGAAGCGCGATGGCCCGGGAATTCAACGCCGATAAAAGCACCGCCGAATTCCGGTCGACCGGGCGGGGAACACGGCACAGAGAAGGCGCAGTATCCTCATGGAATGCGTATCGGAGAGCTGGCGCGGCGTACCGGAGTTCCGGTCCCCACCATCAAGTACTACTCGCGCGAGGGCCTGTTGCCCCCGGGCGAGCGCACCAGCCCGAACCAGGTCGCGTACGACGAGTCCCATGTCCGCAGGCTCAAGCTGATCCGCGCCATGCTGGAGGTCGGCGGCCTGTCCATCGCGGCCGCACGCGACGTCCTGTCCGAGGTCGACTCCCCGACCCGCACGGTCCACGGCATGCTCGGCGTCGCCCAGTCCGCGGTGACCAGGGCGGCCGTCGAGCGGGGCACCGACGAGGACCGGGAGCGGGCCGAGGGCGAGGTCCGTGAGCTCGTACGCCGCCACGGCTGGGCGGCGAAGCCGGAGAACCCGGGCTGGCAGGCGCTCGTCCAGATCGTGCTGACCTACCGCGATCTCGACCGGGGCGACCTGCTCACCCTGCTCGACAAGTACGCCGCCGCGGCAGGGGAGTTGGCGGTCGCCGAGCTCGGCGCGCTCGCCGATGTGCCCAGCGCCGACGGCAAGGTCGAGGGCGTGGTCCTCGGCACGGTCCTCGGCGACGCGGCCATGGCGGCGCTGCGCCGGATCGCCCAGGAGGACGCCTCCGGCCGCATCCGCGGCGGGCGCAAGCACAGCGCGTAACCCCCGCCGGCTCACCCGGCGTACGCCGGCAGCGGCGCCACCGGCGCCAGATGGTGCACACGGGCGGGCGGCAGATTCCCGAGCACGGTCTCCGTGCGGAACCGGTGCCGGTCCAGGGTCCGTCCGACGACGGCCTGCACCGCGAGGGTCCGCACGCGCGCCTCGCCCGTCGTGAACACCCGGCGCAGCGGCGGCATCCCCGCGTACGCGAAGAACGACAGCGTGCCGCCGGGCCGGAGCGCCGCGATCAGCCGGCCGAATATGTCCTCGACCGCACCCGCGTCGAAGTTGGCGAACGGCAGCCCGCACACGATGGTGTCGTAGCTGCCGAGCTCGTGCTCCTGCACGAGCCCGGTGAGCAGCCGCACCCGCTCGTCGCCGCCGTAGTCGCGGTGCAGGAGTTCGGCGAAGCGGGGGTTGGCCTCGACCAGGTCGAGGGTGTCCAGGGCACCGAGCGAGGCCCTGATGCGCCGGGTCACGGCGCCCGTGCCGGGGCCGGCCTCCAGCACCGCGCGGGCGCGGCCGGGGGAGGGGATCACATAGCGGGTCAGGGCCCGCGCCAGCAGGGGACTGCTGGGCGCGATGGCCCCGGTGTCCCGGCGGGTGCGGGCGAACTCTCGGAGGAACAGCGTCACATCGGTCATGGCCACCTGCGTCATTAGTGATAGTGAAACTATCGATAGCGTAGGTTACTGTTGAGGCGCAGGACACGCCCCGCCGCTGCCCACAGCGCCGCCAGTGGGCTTCTGACCTGGGAACACGCCTCACCAAAGACCCGGCGCATGCCTCCAAAGAGGCATCGGGCCCAGGGAAAGGGAGACCGATGGACTTCGCCTCGCTCGTGTCGTGGGTCGACCTCACGTCCGGCCTGTCCACCCGGATGTCGGGCGCCGCCTGCTGGGCGTACGTGATCCTCGCGGTCACCACGCTGCCGCCCCTGCTGCCCAACGCGGTGCTCCTGGTCACCGGCGGGATGCTCGCCGCGCGCGGCGAGATGTCCCTCGTCCTGGTCCTGCTCTCGGTGGCCGGCGGCGCGCTCGCCGGTGACGTCCTCATTCACCGATTCGGCTGGTTCGCCGGCCGCAGGGTGCGCGGCGGCGCCGCGGGGCGCGGGCGAAGGGGCGAGCTGTCCGACTGGGCCGCGGGGCGGGTGCAGCGCGGCGGGATCCCGTTCGTCGTCGGCGTCCGCTTCCTGCCCGGCGGGCGCCTCCTGGGCGGTCTCGCGGCCGGCGCGGCACGCTATCCGGCCCGCAAGTTCGCGATCGGCGCGGCGCTCGCCGAAGTCGTCTGGGCCGCCTACTCGGTGGGCGTGGGCTACGTCGGCGGAGCGGTCAGCGACGACCCCGTGTACTCCGTAGCGATAGGCCTGGGCCTGTCCGTCGCTGTCGGCGCCGCAGCGGCGCTGGCCCAGCGCAGAGCGACCGCACCGGCGGCGAACGCTTCGAAGGGGGCATAGCGAATTTCCCGAAACGCGAATATCGGAAACGCGTGTTTCCGGGGAGTCTCGGAAATCGTGTGCTGCGGCCCAGAATTCACCTTTACTGCCCGCCACCGACGCCACAGGACATAGAAGTTCGCCACACGCCATTTGATTGATTCAAGGAGACAGAAGTGTTTGCCGTTATAGGAAAGTTCACCGCGCGGCGCCGGAAATGGGTCGTCATCGCGGCAGTCGTCTTCACATTGTTCGCCGGCGTGTGGGGCACCGGGGTCTTCGGCTCGTTCACCGGCGGCGCCGGCTTCGACGACCCGGCCGGCGAGTCCGTCCAGGCCGACAAGGTCCTCGACGGCCCGCTCGGCCGCGAGTCCAACGACCTCGTCGTGCTGTACGAGTCGAAGGACAAGGGCGCCACGGTCGACTCCTTCGGCACGGCGGTCCGCGCCGCGCTCGACGACGTCCCGCGCGCCGGCATCGTCCGCCTCGACTCGTTCTGGCACCCAGGCAGCCAGGACCCGAGCGCGTACGTATCCAAGGCCGGCCAACAGACGTACGCCACCGTCCAGTTCACCAGCGACAACGACCAGGACCAGGTCGAAGCGCTGGAGAAGATCAAGGACGACTTCGCGGCCGACGGGGTCACCGTCCGCTACGGCGGCGTCGCCGCGATGACCGACCAGGTCAACACCCTCACCGGCGCGGACATCGCGCGCGCCGAGATGCTCTCGGTCCCGATCCTGCTCATCCTCCTGGTCCTGATCTTCCGCAGCGCGATCGCGGCGCTCCTGCCGCTGGCCGTGGGCTCGTTCGTGGCCCTTGGCTCCTTCGTCGTGCTCCGCGTCCTGACGATGTTCACCGAGATCTCCAGCACGGTCATCAACGTCATCACGATCCTCGGCCTCGGCCTCGCGATCGACTACACGCTCTTCCTCGTCAACCGCTTCCGCGAAGAACTCCACGCGGGCGCCGACGTCGACACGGCAGTCGAGCGGGCCACCGCGACGGCGGGCCGCACGGTCGCGTTCTCCGGCATCGCCGTGGCGATCTCCTTCGCCGGCCTCGCGTTCTTCCCCTCCCGCTTCCTCTCCTCGATGGGGTACGCGGCCGTCGCCGTGGTCGCGTTCGCAGTGGTCGGCTCCCTCACCCTCCTGCCCGCCCTCCTGCGCTACACCGGACACAGCATCGACAAGTGGCGCATCCCGCTGGGCGGCAGGAACCGCGCCCCCAAGCCGGAGAAGGAAGGCCGTTGGTACCGCACGGCCCACGCGGTCATGCGCAAGCCGCTCATCTCGTCCCTGGCCGTCGTCGCCGTCCTGGTAGGCCTCGGCGCACCGCTCCTGGGCGTCAACTGGGCACGCCCCGGCGAGTGGGTGCTGCCCTCCGACGCCGACGCGAAGGTGGTCAGCAAGGCACTGGCCTCGGGCTTCGAGACAAACCCCGCACAGATCATGACCTCAGTCGTCCAGGGCTCCAACGGCCCCGTGGACCGCGCCGAAGTGACGGCCTACGCGGCCAAGCTGGCCAAGGTCGACGGCGTGGCGTCCGCGACCCCGACAGCCTTCGAGGGCAACGACGCCCGCATCACGCTCCGCTACACGCCGGACGCCATGTCCGACGCCGCGCAGAGCATGGTCCACGACCTGCGCGCCACGGCGCCCCCGGCCGGCTCGGACACGCTCCTGACCGGCATGCCGGCGTCCCGGGTCGACATCGTCGGCATGATCGGTGAACGCCTCCCGTGGATGGCCCTGTTCGTAGCGGTGGTGTCCTTCTTCGTTCTATTCATGGCCTTCGGCTCACTGCTCCTCCCGCTCAAGTCGGTGATCCTCAACCTCCTCTCGCTCCTGGCGGCGTTTGGAGCGATCAAGTGGATCTTCCAGGACGGCCACCTCTCGGGCCTCCTCGGCTTCGAGCCGATCGGAGCGGTGGACGCGAACTTCCCCGTCCTGGTGGTGGCGATCGCGTTCGGCCTGGCGATGGACTACGAGGTGTTCCTGCTCTCCCGCGTCCGAGAGGAGTGGGAGGTGAGCGGCGACCCGATCGAATCTGTCGCCCTGGGCGTCCAGCGCAGCGCCAAGATCATCACCAGCGCGGCGCTGCTCCTGGTCGTGGTGGTCGGCGGCTTCATGGCCTCCTCGATCCTCTTCATGAAGATGATCGGGGTCGGCCTGGTCATCGCGGTCCTCGTGGACGCGACGATCGTACGAGGCCTGCTCGTGCCCGCGACGATGGCGCTGCTCGGCAAGTGGGCCTGGTGGGCACCGGCCCCGCTGGCCCACTGGTGGTCGAAGTACGGCTTCCGCGAGTCCTCGGCCCCGCCGCCCCTTCCGGCGCCCGCCCCGGCGCCGCGTACCGAGGCGCTGCGGTGACGTTGCTCTCCACCGGGCGGGCGCATGAGGCGCCCGCCCGGAACCGGGAGCACGTACATGCCCCCGCGGCCCCGCACCCGACAACACAACGGCCGAAGACAGCCCGCCACAGCTCACGACGTTCGGTGCCGAGTGCCTCCGCCGCGAGTGCCTGCGCCCCGAGTGCCTCCGCCCCGAGCGGCGCGCACTGCGCAGTGACGGCGTGGCCCGCTACTGCTCGTCGTCTTCCTGGTAGGAGTAGCGCTGGCCTGCCCAGGGGTCGGCGACATTGTGGTAGCCGCGCTCTTCCCAGAATCCGCGGCGGTCCTGCGTCATGTATTCGATGCCGCGCAGCCACTTGGGGCCCTTGTAACCGAACAGGTGGGGGACCACGAGGCGGAGCGGGAAGCCGTGTTCGGCGGTGAGCGGCTCGTCGTCGTGGTGGGTGGCCATGACGGTGGTCTCGGCGGTGAAGTCGGCGAGGCGGAGGTTGGCGCTGTATCCGTATTCGGCCCAGGCCATGACATGGGACACGCCGGCGGCGGGCGGGGCGAGGTCCAGCAGGGTGCGGGCAGGTACACCGAAGAAGGTGTGGCCGGTGGTGCTGGTCCCGGATGCGCAGTGCAGGTCCGCATGCACGGTGATCCTGGGCAGAGCGGCGACCTCGTCAAAGGTCCAGGAGCATGTCTGTCCGCTCGCGGTCGCGCCGAAGACCTTCAGGTTCCACCGGTCCTGGCGGAAACGCGGCACTGGCCCGTAGTGCGAGACGGGCCACCCCTTCGCCAGTCGTTGTCCCGGCGGCAGTATCCCTTCCTTCATGACCAGTCCCATCGTTCACATAGACCGCAGATGCAAGGAATGAGCCTATGTCACACCCGTAAATCTGAGCACTTCCGGCCGGTGTGGCTGGAATATGCGGTGGCTCGCCTGGGCGGGGTTCGGACTGTGGAGCCGGGGCCGCACCGTCGGAAACGGTCACAGTAAGGTGCAGCCACCGACCTTGGCCCCGTCTCACCACCTGGGGGAAGTGTGCTGCGGCAACTGGAATACCTGGTCGCCCTCGCGCGCGAACAGCACTTCGGCCGGGCCGCCGCGGCGTGCTTCGTCTCCCAGCCCTCCCTGTCGGCCGGCATACGCAAACTCGAGGGAGAACTCGGCGTCCCTCTGATCCGCCGCGGCGCCCGCTACCAGGGCCTGACCCCCGAGGGCGAGCACGTGCTGGTGTGGGCGCACCGCATGCTCGGTGAGCACGCCGCCCTGCGACAGGAACTCAGCGCCCGACAAGGAGAGTTGACCGGGACACTGCGCCTGGGAGTCATCCCCACCGCACTCACCGTCGCCTCGCTGATCACCACTCCGTTCTGCGCCCGGTACCCGGCGGCGAAGGTGAGCCTGGAGTCGTTGTCCTCGCGCGACATCATCCGTCGCCTCACCGGCCTGGAGATCGACGCTGCGTTGACCTATCTCGACGACAGCACCCTGCGCGACGTCCAGCGCCTCCCGCTCTACGAGGAGCGGTACGTGCTGCTGACACCGGCCGACGGGCCGCTCGCCGACCACACCGAGGCGAGCTGGGCGCAGGCCGCGTCCCTGCCGCTGTGCCTGCTGGCACCGCGCATGCGCAACCGCCGCATCCTCGACGAGAACTTCGCCGCCGAAGGTGCCGTGGCCGGCCCCGCGGTCGAGTCCGACCCCGGCGCGCCGGGGTCGGCCGCCCCTCAGGCCAGATCGAGCAACTGCTCGTGGAACCCGCCGAATCCACGTCGGCGGTCCACGAAATGCAGCTCCAGGATCCAGTGGCAGACCCGGCCGAGCCGGTCCGTACGGCGCAAGGGGGTGTCGTTGTCCGGCGTGATGTACGACTCGGCCTTCATGCCTTCGACGGTCTCGTGCGGGAACTCACCCACGAGATGGCCCGCGTGCCAGATCCCGATCTCCCAGCCCGAGTCCGCCGCGAGCTTCTCCACCGCGCGGTACAACTGCCCGCCGGTGATGTCCCGGTCGGCGGCGAAGACGTCCCGCCCGGCATCGAAGACGCGCGGCAAGTCGCTCAACAACCGATGCTTGTCCGGATCGTCGCCGAAGACATAGGTCCGGCCGAAGTCCGCCTCGTACTGCTCGAAGATCGGCCCGAAGTCCGCGAAGGCGATGTCGTCCGCCTCGATGACGCGGTCCGGCGGGTTCTCCCGGTACGGGGCAAGGGTGTTGACCCCGGAGCGAATGATGCGCTTGTGCCAGTGCTTGGTCGTGCCGAACATCTCGTTCGCCAGATCCCTGATGCGGTCACTGGCCTCCCGCTCCCCGACCCCCGGCACGACGATTCCACGCGCCTCGACCTCTGCGAAGAGTTCGACCGCCTTCTCCTGCGCGGCCACGAGCCCCGCCACGCGGTCGGTCTCCGCCGTCTGGACACGGTTTGCTTCCACTGACACGGCCCCCTTGCTCGTACGTCACGCCGACCCCCGACGTGCGCATCTGCCATGCTATCGGGCCGATTAGTCCGGCATCTGCCTGTCTGGCGGCGGTTTTCCCTTAGGTCTGGCCCCTTAGATCTGGGCAGAACGAGGAGACGTTCGCGGCCCCTCAGTCGATACAGAACTCGTTGCCCTCGATGTCCTGCATCGGGATGCAGGAATCATTGCCGTCATACAGCGTTTGTACGTGCACCGCGCCGAGCGGGACCAGTCGCGCGCATTCGGCCTCAAGCACGGCGAGGCGCTCTTCTCCAACGAGACCGGTGCCGACGCGCACGTCCAGATGCACCCGGTTCTTGACGGCCTTCCCCTCGGGAACGCGCTGGAAGTACAGCCGCGGGCCCACGCCTGAGGGATCTATGCAGGCGAACCAGGAATCCCGCTCCTCAGGTGACTGGGATCGTTTGAAATCGTCCCAAGTGGCAAACCCCTCCGGCGGAGGCGGTACGACGTACCCCAACACCTCGCACCAGAAGCGAGCGAGGCGCTCAGGTTCTGCGCAGTCGAAGGTGACTTGGAACTTCTTGATCGACGTCATCCGGTCACCGTATTGGCGCGTGCTCCTCACCGAAACCTCTGCCGCCGTGACCTCTCGGTGGGCGGCACGCCCGACGCGGACTTCACGACGCGACCACTGTCGTGTCACGAACGTGTCCTGAGCACGATCAAGATGAAACTGGGGCGACCACACCGGCTGTCTGGGGGGACAGAAAGCCACACGGACGAACAGTCGCCCCGCCCCAGCTCACCCACCCGCCGGCTCCCATGAGCGGCAGCCCCACGCAGAGGACAGGCACCAGCATGCGCACTCGCAAGATCTCGGTACTGACCATGACCGCCGTGGCCCTCGGCCTGGCCCTGACGGCATGCAACAACGACAGCGCCGGCAACGCGTCCTCTTCCGCGAGCAGCTCATCGGCGGCCACGAGCACCCCGCAGTCCGACACCGGGGAGGGTAAGTCGTCGGGCGCGCCCGCCAAGTCCGACACGAAGTGCACGGACCAGCTCAACTATGCGGGCGACCCGCGCTCGAACGCCGAGATCAACTCCATCGGCGAGGACACGGGCACGTGCCCGCCGGTCCAGAAGGCCGACGGGGCATCGGGTACGCCGAAGGACCCCGACACGAAGTGCACGGACCAGGTCAACTACG
>NZ_JBWKIS010000007.1:0-232032 GCF_056432625.1 Streptomyces sp. NPDC045026 | reverse complement strand
CGAGGACACGGGCACGTGCCCGCCGGTCCAGAAGGCCGACGGGGCATCGGGTACGCCGAAGGACCCCGACACGAAGTGCACGGACCAGGTCAACTATGCGGGCGACCCGCGCTCGAACGCCGAGATCAACTCCATCGGCGCGAGCACGGGCACGTGCCCGCCGGTCCAGAAGGCCGACGGGGCATCGGGTACGCCGAAGGACCCCGACACGAAGTGCACGGACCAGGTCAACTACGCGGGTGACCCGCGCTCGAACGCCGAGATCAACTCCATCGGCGAGGACACGGGCACGTGCCCGCCGGTCAAGCAGGGGTGAATTGCTGACTGTCCCTGAAAGAAGGAGCGCCGGGGCCTGCGGACGCGTCCGTGCCGGGCCTGCCGGACCGTACCTGCGATCACTCGAGGGCGGTCCGGCCACTGCGATGCGGCGCCGACGCGTGCTCCGACCTGCAAAAAGCCCCTCCCGAAGGAGAGGCGGAGAGCTGTGCCCCCGGCAGGACTCGAACCTGCGGCCAAGCGCTTAGAAGGCGCTTTGCTGGTCCTGTGAGGGCGCCACTCTGAGCTGGCCTTTCCAGTAGCCGACGTTGAGGTGATCGACGACGTCGACACGCATTCGACCGCACGGGGGTGACGGCGGGCTGGATCAGGCCTGGCGCCATGCCTCGAAGAACCGCTCCCGGTCTTGTGGGGTCTCGAAATCCCGCCGGCTGGCCAGCGCGACATGCCACGCGCTCATTTCGACGTCGCGTAGCCACAGCTCACCGCCGTATCGGCCACTGACGCCGATGGTCCCATCGTCGAGGACTGAGCCGACGACTTCCGCCATAGCGGTGCGCTGGGACGGCGTCAGCTCCGCCAAGAAGCTCAGGACGCGGGAAGCGATACCTGCCTCGTTGCCGTTCTGGACACGGCCGAAGAAGGGTCCACCCATATTCGCAGGAATGATGTTCCAGGAGGCACTGCCTCCAGCCTCGCGAACACGGTCCCAGAAGGCATTTCCTTCGGTGCTTCCAGGCAGCGGGAGCGCAGCGAACAGATCGATCAAGTGGCCGTTGGCAGCCCGGCTGTAAGCCGTGTCGCAGCTCGTAGCAGTGGCGATGCGGGCAACGTGGCCGATGGTGAGCCCGCCACCTTCGGGCCAGTCCAGCGGAGCGTTGAGCGACTCGGTGAGATGCTGCTCCAGCTCGTCGTACTCGTCAGACTGCTCGCTGCTGATGTGCCGGTTCACGATCACGCTGTCCCCCTAGGGCCGTGGTCCGATACTCCGGTCTGCCAGCATGCCAGCGCCGAGGATCTTCGACGTGGATGATTTTTGGCCGATGTATCTGTCACAAGGCTGGCTGGTCGGGACAGCCACAACTGATCATCGACGGCCGTGACCTGGGGCGGGCCAGCGGGGCAAAGTTTTCCCCGTCCTTGCAGTCGATGCCGACCAACGCGACGTGCTGTGAGGCGAGTTCCTTGATGACCTTGCATTGGGTGACGGACTTACCCGAGCCGACCGCTGGCCGCTGACCGGTCTTGGTTGGCCACCAGAGGCGAACGGCGCTGAGTCCACTGGTGCATACACGCAACAGAGGTTGCTGCCAACTAGGGTCCTGCTATGGAGTGGACGACTCTCATAAGCACGCTAGCCGGGGCGACTATCGCGATGAGCTCGACCCTGCTGGTCGAACGACGGCGAGACCGCCGTGAAGTTGCGATCGAGCAAGATCGTCATCGTAGGCAGCTGGAAACCGAGTGGCGCGTTGCTCGCCAGGAGCTATACAGCTCGTTCCTCGCTGCCCTCACTCAAGCTCGTAACGAGATGAGGAGAATTGCTGGTAGCACTGATATTTCACTCGACGAGAAGTTACACGCGGCTCGAACCGCGTTCATTCCCTGCTATGGCCTGCGGTACCAGATGGAGATCCTTGCGCCTCCTGCTGTCATCGGACCAGCCGTTGAGCTTTTCAGAACAGTCCGCAACATAAGGGACGACTTTTCCAATGAAGCCCTCGCCGTGTCATCGGAAAGCAGCCAAATTACCGACGATTATCACGCGGCCTTGCGTGCGTTGCGCGCTGCAATGCGTGAAGATCTAAGTGTGGGACCCATCCCATCCCGGTAAAGAAGCCCGGGCCAACTGCCACCTGCGGTGGTTGCGTAGTTAGCTTAAAGACTAGGGAAGCGTGATCGACCTATGGCCACACCTGTGCTTTCTATCGTGATCCCGGCGTTCAATGAAGCTCAATACCTGCCGATCTGCCTGCCAACCGTAGTGAATTCTCTTAAGATATGGATGGAGGCAAGCGGCGAATACGGAGAAATAGTAGTCGTAGACAACGACAGTGAAGATGAGACTATAAAGATTGCAGAGTCGTTCGGGGCCCGAATTGTCCGGGAGGTGCATAGAAACATTGGGCAGGTTCGTAACACCGGCGCCACTGCTGCACATGGCCGCTATCTGCTCTTTGTTGATGCTGACGTATCTTTACCGGCTGAAGCTGTCTCGACGGTGATGCGCCTGCTAGCTTCCGGTCGGCATGTGGGAGGCGCCATTCCCCCGAAATACACGCCGAGGCGTATCAGCTCTCGACTCCTTTGCTGGTACTGGAGCAGTCACCGGAAGCGGCACCGCGGTGCTCAAGGGGTCGATCAATTCTGCACTGCTGATGCGTTTCGTCAGCTCACCGGATACCGTACCGACTGGTTCATGAGCGAGGACGTGGAGTTTTTCAATCGCCTGCGAGATTTGGGAGACAGAATGCAGAGGCCCATAGTAATTGTCGACGAACTTCGTGTCCGACCTTCTTCCCGCCGTTATGACCAGTGGCCTGCTTGGAAGATGATTTGGTGGCAGAACCCAATAACTGCACGCCTACACTTGAGCTCTGCTTCCTTCTGGCGACACTGGTACCAATCTACCGTTCGATAATTAGAGCAGGGATTATTTTGAATTACGACCGAAGAGGTTGGTACGCCTTGTGATTGTATGCTTAGAGGGTCCTTCGTATGCGGGTAAAACCACCGCGATCCACCGCCTCCGGAATCTTCTCCCTACCCTCGACGCGCTCTTCCTGAAATGTTATGTCGAGCACATCCCGCTTGTTCAAGATATTCCCCCACCGCTCACTAGGTCGGCAGCGGAGCAGTTAGCCGCGTTCGACGTTTTTATGGGTATAGAGGCCGAGCGCGTTGCTCAAGCCGCCAGGGACCCACACCATTTGATAATTTTGGATCGGTCGGTGGACACTCTAATGGCGCACGCTTACGCCATGGATCACCTGTACGACTTCCAAGTATACGACCAGGTCCGCCGGCTTTTATGGCACCTGCCGTATCTGCGCCCAGACCACACTATTTATCTTGACGTCTCACTGAAGACGCTGCAGTTGCGGCGCGCGGCAGAGGAAAATGGCGTCCCCGAAATTGAATACTTCCTGCATGACCCGCAATTTTTGACCTATACCAGGAACTATTTCATTGATCAGCCACACTTGCCCGTCTCCAGTCAAGTGACTGTGCTCCCTTCCTGTGACTCAAAAGCTAAGACCGCAGAACTTGTCCGAGACCTCGTGAAGCTGTGGAGTGCCCGAGACTAAATTCAAGACCACCTCAACCCACCCCTCACCCAGCTCCCATCCCGTCCGCCTTCGGCCCACACATCGTGGAGTGGGCGTGGTTCAGGGCGTCAAGGTGGAGCGCGCCACTGTACGAACGACCTTGACGCCCTGGGCCGCGACTGCTCGGCTCTGCCTGGGTCGAAGGTGGTCGGGATGGGAGCCCACGACGCCCGCCACGATTCGGCCGGCACCCGCGAACGGCGCCCTGTCCATCCCGGAGTCTGAGCGCCCCCGCCGGAGGCATCGCTTGTGCCTTCCGTTTCCCTTCAGCCAGGCTCTCTCGCTCTAGTTGCGCGACCGGCGTAGCCGGGGCCCAGAGCGGGGCGGAGACAGGAGCGCAGGGCCCCGGCGGTGAGCCGGGGAGCGCGCGACGAGCGGAGCGAGGAGCCTTGATGAGGTAGAGAAACCTGTAACAGCTCGGCCCTAGAAGGCCGTGGCCGTGACCTTCCGGCCGTCGTGGGAGCGCACGTGAACTGCGGATTCTTCGAGGGCGTCCAGGACCCGGATCGCGAAGACCTCGCCCATTCGGTCGGCGATCTCGTCACGGGTGAGCCACTCGACCGCTGTGGATTCATCGGACAGCCGCTCGTGCCCGCCCTCGACGGCGCACAGGAAGACCAGGGCGACGATGCCCCGCGCGGTGTTCTTGTAGACGCCGGTCAGCCGCTCGACCTGGACCTTTAGGCCAGTCTCCTCAAAGATCTCTCGGCGAACCCCGTCCTCCGGGGCCTCGGTCAGTTCGAGCACCCCTCCCGGCGGTTCCCACGTCCCGTTATCAGCACGCCGGATGGTCAGCACTCGCCCGTCCTCACGCACCACCACGCCTGCTACAGAAACGGAGTGGAGCGGCGTTGACGGCTTCTGCTGGGGACTGTTACTCATGTACAGGAGAATAGGAGACTGAGAAGGACTATGGCGAGTGGTGACGTAACCTCCGTGGCCAAGGCGAAGTATTTGCAGATCGCCGATGACCTTGCAGGGCAGATCAAGACTGGGGCTCTGGCGGCTGGGGCTGCTGTGCCCAGTGAGTCCGAGCTCATGGAACGCTACGGCGTCGCCTCCGGGACCGTGCGCAAGGCGGTGGCGGAGCTGCGGACGATGCAGTTGATCGAGACACATCACGGGCGTGGGTCCTTCGTGCGCTCTCGCCCTCCGGTGCAGCGCAAGTCGTCGGACAGGTTCCGGCGCTCTCACCGGAAGGCCGGCAAGGCGGCGTACCTGGCGGAGGCCGAGCAGTCAGGGGGAAAGCCCTCGGTGGCTGTCTTGTTCATCGGCCCGACGGAAGCTCCGGAAGACATCGCGGACCGTTTGGGCGTCGCGGTGGGCACGAAGGTCCTCGCGCGTAAGCGGCGGTACTTCCGGGACGGCGTCCCAACGGAGGAAGCGACCTCGTACCTGCCGTGGGGCGTGGTGAAGGACATCCCGGAGATGTTCTCCGAGAACCCCGGAGGCGGCGGCATCTATGCGCGCCTTGAGGAGAACGGCTACGGGCTCGTCGAGTTCACCGAGACCGTTCGAGCGAGGTTGGCGACGAAGGCCGAGGCTGCCTCGTTGGCCTTGAGCCCTGGTTCGCCGGTGATCCATCTGGTGCGGAACGCGATTTCCGGCGGGGAACGCGTCGTGGAGGTCTGCGACACGATCATGGCTGCTGACCAGTTCGTTCTGGACTATCGCTTCCCTGCTGGGGACTGACGCTCGGTCAACTTCGCAACCCGCCACGGGATTTCTTCCGGTGGCGGGTTGACTCATGTACAGGAGGCGGGCACTCTTCTAAGCATCACTCCTGTACATGAGTGCAGGAGTAAGGCTCAAGCACAGGAGAGCTTTCATGTCGTCGTTCAAGATCGACCTTTCGACCGCTGTTGTCTTCGTGGCCACACCGGCCGTGCCGAAGGTGCTCAGCAAGCAGACCGGTGAGCGTGCCGTGGACCGTGAGACGAAGGCGCCCCTGTCGACGGTGGGCCTTCTGGTCTCCGATGAGGGTGAGGGGAACCTCTACCAGGTGACCGTGCCGGAGACGGGTATCCCGGAGAGCCTCGTGCCCGGTACGCCGGTCACCGTGGTCGGACTCAAGGCGCGTGACTGGGAGAACGAGTTCAACGGGCAGAAGCGCCACGGGATCTCGTTCCGCGCCGTCGCGATCACGGCGGGGGCCTGATCATGACCGACCTGTCCACGTGGCTGGAGGCGTCCGGGGCCATAGCCGGTGCCGGCGGCGTCGCCTACATGAAGGTTCGCGCGCCGCGTGCGTACTGGAGGCTGGTCGGTCTTCCCGTCACGTGGGGTCGGTTCGCCTCGAAGTACCGGACCACGATGGACGTGTGCGGCCTGACGGTCCAGCCGTCCGGGTTCCGGGCCTTCATGGTTCGCAACGTCGCCCGCAGCCAGGTTCAGCCCGTGCCGCCGAAGGTACGCCGGGTACGTGGCACCTCGACCGGACTTCGGGTCACTCTGCGACTGCCCGCCGGCCTGGAGCCTGCGGACATCGCGGCCGCCTCCGAGCGTCTTCGTCACGCGTGGGGCGTGCACGCGGTGAACGCGATCCCGACCAAGCCCGGATATGTGGAACTGCGCATGACGGGGTTCGACGTGCTGAACAAGGTCCGGATGCCGCGCAAGGCCATGCCGCATGACCTGGTGGTGCCGGTCGCCCTGCGCGATGACGGCACCGCGTACGAGCGGGACTACCGCAAGGTCCCGCAGGCCCTGACCCTCGGCGCCACGCTGTCGGGGAAGTCGATGTACCAGCGCAATCTGATCAAGGGGCTGGCTCAACTGCCGGTCGCCCTGGTCGGGATCGACTGCAAGCGCGGGGTCGAACAGTCCCGATACGCGGCCCGCCTGTCGGCGCTGGCGACCAACCCGGACGATGCCGCGTCCCTGATTGATGTGCTGGTAGCGGAGATGGAGGACCGATTCGACCTGCTCGCCAAGCACGGGGCCTCGGACCTGTGGTCTCTGCCCGAGCGTCTACGGCCGGCGCCAGTTGTGGTCCTGGTCGACGAGATCGCGGAACTGTTCCTGATCGCCTCCAAGACCGATGAGGCCCGCCGCGAGCGGATCGTCACGGGCCTGATCCGGCTGGCCCAGCTCTCCCGCTCGGTCGGCATCTATCTGGAGATCTGCGGGCAGCGCTTCGGCTCCGAACTCGGCAAGGGCGCCACCATGCTCCGCGCTCAACTCACCGGCCGTGTCGTGCACCGCGTCAACGACAAGCAGACCGCAGAAATGGGCCTGAGCGACGTGGCCCCCGAAGCCGTACCGGCTGCCTCCCTCATCCCTGCTGATCGCCCCGGTCTCGCAGTGGCGGCGGACTCCTCCGGCGGCTGGTCCCGTATTCGCACCCCGCAGATCAGCGAGGACGAAACCGTGGCCGTCTGCCGGGAGTTCGCTCATCTGATCCCGGACCTTCCGGCCCTGGACCCGTTCCGCCCGGCCGTGCCACTGGATCCGACGCTGATCATCCCGCCCATGCCCACTGAGGCCCCGGCGACTTCCTGACACACCTCTCGTCCCGGTCGGCGTGACCGCCTTCGCGCCAGGTCCCTACCCGAGCCATGCCCGAAACAGGAGGAAACCCGTGTACGAGCAGTCCGACTTCATCCGCACCCTGCGCCTGCTCAGCGACCTGATCGGCTACTCCCACGGCCGCGACGCCGACCGGGACTTCCTCAAGGCCGTGGGCCCCTCGCTCGCCGCCTCGATGCCCGCCGGCTGGTTCCCGCCCGGCTTCGACCCCACCGACGGCCCCCAGTACCCCGGTTCGGAGCGGTGACCGTGGCCGCGAAGAAGACCCCGCCCCGCCCGCCGGCCGCGAAGGGATGCGGCCCGTGCAGGGGCACCGGAGAGGTCGCTGTCTCGGTCCGCGTCGGCCGCAAACGCCGCGTCGTCGGCCAACAGAACGGCCTGTGCCTGGCCTGCCTCGGCACCGGCGAAGCGATCCCGGACTGAACACCCGCCGGCCAAAAGAGAGGAGCCCGTGATGGGCCTGTTCGGAAAGTCGCCGCGTACCGCTGAACCGTCCAAGTCCACGCCTGAGAGGGAGTGCCCTCAGTGCTGGAGGCACGCCCACGACCGCACGGTGCACAGGGGCCTGCGTGGGGACTGCCCGCAGTGCGTGGACCACATGGTCAACGGCTGCCCTGGCCGCAACCGCCGCTGACCGCGCCGGGGCCGGGGCGGCCGGACAAGATCCCCGCCCCGCCCCGGCCCCAACTCCCTTGAAGGAGGTGAAGACCGTGAACCGCTCGATCCGCCCGGACGCCGTACTCGTACAGGCTGTGATCGCCGGGGCCCTGTCCTTCGCCCACCTGCACGACATCGCATCCGCCGCAGGACAGGACGGGTGGAAAGCATGGGCCTACCCGATCTCGGTCGACCTGCTGCTGGTGGCTGCCTGGCGCCGGCTGCGGACTGCACGCCGTGACCGGGCGGCATGGACCTGGTTCGTGATCGCCCTGTTCGCCTCGCTTGGTGCGAACATCGCCACCGCCGGACTCCTCGACCTCACCCAAGTACCTGCCTGGCTGCGCATCCTCGTGGCCGGCTGGCCCGCCCTCGCCTTCCTCGGCGGAACGCTCCTCGTGCACTCACCGGCCACCCCGGCACAAGCCCCGGAACCGGTCCTCTCCGCACCGGTCGACGCTGAACCGGCCCCGGCCGAGGTCGAGGTGAGCCGCGAAGCCGATCTGCCCACGGCTCCCGCTCCCGAACTGCCCGCCGCAGAGTCGGTCCCCGCCGTGAGCGCCCCGAACGTGCCGCCGGCCCTTCTCGACCACGCCCGCAAGATCGCCGACACGCACCGCGTTACGACCGGCGCCCCGATGGCACCGGATGCGCTCCGGGCCCGCCTCGGACTGCCCGCCCCGATGGCCGACGCCATCGCCGCAGAACTCCAACTCACCTGATCAGAAAGGACAGTCATGCCCGCCTACCGGCAGTTCCGCAACGTCCGGCAGTTCGGCCCGGTGAAGGTCGCGACCTTCCACGACGGACGCGGACGAGACAGGCACGCCGCTGCCTGCACCGCTCCCCGCTGCGACTTCTCCGCCGAATACGACAACCGCTCCGCCGCCGAACTCGCCGCGCGTACCCACCGCTGCACCGCCTAGGAGGCCCCGCTATGGACGTCCCGCTCTGGCTCGCACTGATCGCTGTCGGCGCCCTCGGCGTCAAGCTCGTCCGCCCGCCGTGGTGGCTCGTGGCCGTACTCCTGCTCGGCGGCTACCTCCTCGCCGGCAGCTTCCTCGGCCCCGCCATCGGCACGGCCGTCAAGTAACCACCCTCGGAAGGGAGATCCACCATGTTCCGTCCGCAGATCCCGACCAATGACCTGCCGACCGGCATCGTCACCCCGCCTGCTGTCGTCGAGCCGACCGCGGTCGTCCCGCACACGGGCCACGCCCCGACCCACTGCTTCTGCGAGAACCGCACCCCGGCCACATCCGCCCGCCCCACGGTTCAGCTCACCCCGGGCTCGCTGGTTCTCGTCGTCGCCGGCGGTACAGCAGCCGTCCTCGTCGTCGGCGCCGTCCTGGTCTCCATGCTCCTCGCGGTCGCCATCACCGCCGCCTCGCTCGCCGTCTGCGCGCTCGTCGTCCGCTCGCTGGTCGCCTCCGAGCACAAGCGCCGCTGAACGGCCCCGGAGCGGCCTCTACCGCCAAGTTTCGTCCGCTCCGGGAGCCGTGCCCTACCCGATCTCTCAACCGGAAGGAACACCCATCATGACCGATCTCACTCGCCCCGCGCCCCACGTCTGCCCGGCCTGCGACGGCTTCGCCTCCGCCGCGATCACCCTGGGCGGACGCGACCGGCACGGCAACCTGCGCACCATCACCGCCCATTGCCCGACCTGCCACGGCACCGGCACCCGCGCGTCCCGCCGCCCGCCCCTCGTTGTGGCAGGGAGGTGACCGCGATGGGACTCCTGAACTGGTCCTCCAACGAGCACTTCGACCACTCAGGCGATTGCGCCTGCTCCCAGTGCGGCAAGCCCACCCCGATGCGCTCACACAACGGTGAGCCCGTCCACAAGGTGTGCGCGGAGGACTGGAACGACCGCAACCCGAACTCCCCGCGCCACCAGCACGAGGGCCGCGACCTGGGTACATCCCGCTACCACTCCGACCCGCCGCGCAACAGCCGCAAGGACGGTGCTCGATGACCTTGACCGCCACTGCGGCGGGCCTCGACCCGATCACCCTGGGGGATCTCCTCCGGGTGGCCGGGTCGGACGGCTTCGACCGCTGGCAAGACCAGATCCGCCGTACCGGAGGCTGCTCCGACCCGATCCGGCTCAGCGGCGGAACCAAGACCCTCGACCCGGCCACCGGCACCGTCCTGCACTCGTACACGACCGACAACGAACCGGGCGGCACACTCCGCCTCGCCTGCGGAAACCGCAGGGCCTCGCGCTGCCCCTCGTGCGCCTGGACCTACGCCGGCGACACCTACCACCTGATCCGCGCCGGACTGACCGGCGACCCCGACAAGGGCACCCCGCACACCGTGCGCGATCAACCCCGCGTCTTCGCCACCCTCACCGCGCCCTCGTTCGGGCCCGTCCACAACCGGCCCAGCTCCGGCCGCTGCCGTTGCGGCGCCCAGCACCCCGAGGACGCGCCGGAACTCGGCACCGCCCTCGACCCGGCCACGTACGACTACGCCGGCGCCGTGCTGTGGAACAACCACGCAGGACCCCTGTGGCGATACGTGACGATCTACCTCCCCCGCGAACTTGCCGCTCGCGTCGGGATCACCCAACGCGAGCTGAAAGAGCAACTGCGCATCTCCTACGGCAAGGTGGCCGAGTACCAAAAGCGAGGCGCGATCCACTTCCATGCCGTGATCCGTTTCGACGGACCCGACGGGCCGACCACTCCGCCTCCGGCGTGGGCCACCCTCGATGTGCTTGAGGATGCGCTCAAGGCTGCCGCTACTCGTGCCCGCATCGAGATCCCTGCCGCCGGCGACCAACCGGCCCGCGTCCTGCGGTGGGGCACACAGCTCGACGTACGGCCCATCGTCGCCTTTGGCGCCGGTGAAGACCTCACCGAACAGGCCGTGGCCTCCTACGTCGCCAAGTACGCCACGAAGGCAGCCGAAGCGACTGGCACCCTCGACCGGCGCATCGGGGAGATGGCCGAACTCGACAAGGTCCCGGACCTGCCCGACCACACGCGCCGTCTCATCCGCGCGTGCTGGGACCTCGACGGCCTGTACCCGGATCGCAAGCTCTGGGCCTGGGCTCACATGCTCGGCTTCCGCGGCCACTTCTCCACCAAGTCCCGCCGCTACTCCACCACCCTCGGCGCCCTACGGCAGGTCCGCGCCGACTACCGCGCCGTCCAACAACGAGCCGCCCTCGGCCTCCCCGACCCCGACGACGACCCGGAGTCGACCACGCTCACCCTCGCCCACTGGACCTACGCCGGCCACGGCCACACCCCCGGCGAATCCTGGCTCGCCGCCAACATCGCCCGAGATCTCCAACTCAACCGCGAAACCGCCCGCGAAGCCCTGCTCTGCGAAGGGAGCGAAACATGACTACGGCCGTACGAGCGCGCAACATGCTCACCCTCGTTGAGGTTTGCGAGGAGCTGAAGATCTCGCGCTCGACCTTCTACGACTGGCGTGCCAAGCGGCGTGCCCCGCGCTGCATCAAGCTCCCCAACGGCGACCTCCGGATCAGGCGGGTCGACCTCGACCACTGGCTCGACGGCCGTGAGGACGGCGCCTGATGGAGACCACATTCGACGTCAAGGTCTACAAGATCCTGACGTACAAGGGCGCCCGCAAGACCACGCACACCGTGCGCTGGGTGGTCGCCGGTAAACGCTGGCGCGAGCCGTTCGACACAGCCGCGCTCGCCGACAGCTTCCGCTCGGAACTCATCACCGCCACGCGGCGAGGTGAAGGGTTCGATCGGGAAACAGGACGGCCCGTCTCTCACGAGTCCGGCGCCAGCGCAGTCAACTGGTACGACTTCGCGGTGCAGTTCGCAGACGCTCAATGGATCCGGACTGCCGGCAACACCCGGAAGAACACGGCCAAGGCTCTGACGGCCACAACCGTTGCGCTCCTGCGCACCTCACCAAGCGCCTTCAACCCGGTCGACCTGCGGACGGCCCTGCGGGAGTACGCGTTCAACACGCGCCGTCGAGCAGAGGCGCCGCCTGAGGTCGCAACCATCCTGCGGTGGGTGCAGCGCAACAGCGTGCCCATGACGGTCTGGGAGGACCAGGTCAAGGTCGACGGGGTCCTGCGCGCGGTCGACACCCTGCTTGACGGCACGCAGGCCGCGGCCAGCTCCATCAAGCGCACGCGCCGGATCCTCAACGTGGCCATGGAGTACGCCATCATGCACAAGATCCTGCGTACGAACCCTCTGCCAAAGGGGCGCGGGTCCACACCCAAGACGTCCAACGCGGTCGACCGACGATCCCTCATCCACCCGCAACGTATGGCCCGCATCCTCGCTGGGATCCGGCGTCGTACACGAGGCGGAAGACGCCTGCACGCGTACTTCAGCACGCTCTACTACACCGGTCCGCGCCCCGAAGAGGCTGTGGCGATGTACGTGGACGACGTCACGCTTCCCCCAGCCGACTCGGAAGACCAGTGGTGTGAAGTTCTGTTCCACACCGCGGAGCCGGAGGTCGGGAAGAACTGGACTGATGACGGCGCCATCCACGAGGGGCGTGGACTGAAGGGGCGTGCCGATGACGACACGCGCGTCGTGCCCGGTCCTCCCGCCCTGACACGGACGCTCAGGGAGCACATTGAGGACGAGGGCCTCAAGCCCGGTGATCGGCTGTTCCAGGGTGAGTTCGGCGGCATCCTTGCAGGCTCAGTCGCCCGCCGCGCCTGGCGAACCGCCCGCAAAGCAGAGCTGACCGAGCGCGAGTACGAGTCGCCGATGGGGCGCCGGATCTACGACATCCGGCACACCCGCTTGACCAAGTGGCTTAACGACGGCATTCCGCCGGCTCAGGCGGCCTACTGGGCGGGCAACAGCGTCCCCGTGCTCCTCGCGTTCTACGCCGGCTGCATCGAGGGCCAGCTCCCGGATCTCAAGCGTCGGATGGAGGCTGCCGGGGATCTCCCGGAGACCGACCTCGATCCGGCCGGCTGACCCGCTCCAAGAAAACTTCGACACGTATTCGACACAGCGACCCGCAGAAACCCGGTGACAGCCGGACAGCCCCGGAGCCCTCCCGTGATCGTCGGGGGAGTGACGGGGCTTCTGCGTGTCGTTCGAAAGGCGCTCTGACCAGCAGAAAGGCCCTACCGAAGCAGGGCCTCAGAGAGGCGCCCCCGGCAGGACTCGAACCTGCGGCCAAGCGCTTAGAAGGCGCCTGCTCTATCCACTGAGCTACGGGGGCCGGTGTGTGGCCGGTGGCTCGGGACGGATGTGGGGGAGATCCGTGACCTTGCCGGGACCAAGGATAGGGCTCCCGGATCCCTGTCCCTGCTGCTTCGCCTCCGTGGCGCGATGTGGAGGTTCGGTGAAGCGGTCCTGATAATCGCAGGCAGGTACGAATCCTGCACCGCTTTTGGCGTCTCGCGCCCCGGGTGTTGTGCACTCGTTATGCCTGCGCCCCAGTCGTCCCTTCCGTCCCATGGACCGGATGGGCCGGATCGGCGCGCAGAGACGTCCATATGCTTCAGAAAGCCGCCAAAATTGGGCATTCTTCGCATGTGGTGACCTTGGACGTACGGCCTCAGTTGCTCGACGCACTCTCCGCGCTGCGCGACCGTGTCGCCGCCGCGCGCTTTCCCCTCCCTCTTCCCGGGGCGCCGCGTGCGCGTGCCAACCGGGTGGAACTCCTCGCGCAGCTCGACGACTATCTCGTGCCGCGACTGCGAGACCCCGAAGCCCCCTTGCTCGCCGTCATCGGCGGGTCGACCGGCGCCGGGAAGTCGACCCTCGTCAATTCCCTGGTCGGGCGGAAGGTCAGCGAGGCCGGGGTGCTGCGGCCCACGACCCGCACCCCCGTTCTCGTCTGCCACCCCGAGGACCACCGTTGGTTCTCCGGGGCCCGCGTCCTGCCCGACCTCGACCGCGTCTGGACGCCACGGCAGCCCGACGACACCGAACTCGGCGCCTCCGCCCCCGCGGACGAAGGCGAACACGTCCTGCGCGTGGAGACCTCCGGCAACCTGCCCCGCGGGCTCGCCCTCCTCGACGCGCCCGACGTCGACTCCCTCGTCGCCGGCAACCGCGTACTCGCCGCCCAGCTGATCAGTGCCGCCGACGTCTGGATCATGGTCACCACCGCCTCCCGCTACGCCGACGCCGTGCCCTGGCGCCTGCTGCGCAGCGCCAAGGAGAACAACGCGACCCTCGTCACGGTCCTCGACCGCGTGCCCCACCAGATGGTCGCCGAGGTCTCCCGCCAGTACGGGGCTCTGCTCGCCAAGGCCGGGCTCGGCGACGTACCGCGTTTCACCGTCCCCGAACTGCCCGAGTCCACCGGCGGCGGCGGCCTCCTGCCGGCCACCGCCGTCGCCCCCCTGCGCGCCTGGCTCAGCCACCGCGTGCAGGACCCCACCGCCCGCTGCACCGCCATCGCCCGCACCGCCAACGGAGTCATCGACTCCCTCAGGGTCCGCACCCCCGAACTCGCCGGCGCCGTCGCCTCCCAGTACGCGGCCGCCCTGCGGCTCACCGCCACCGTCGACGAGACGTACGAGAGGGAGTACGCGCGTGTGCGGACCCGGCTCCAGAGTGGTGGCGTGCTCGCCGGGGACGCCCTCAAGCGGTGGCGCAGCTACCCCCTCGACTGCGCGCCCGCCGAACTGCTCGACGCGCTCACCGAGAGCCTCGGCGCGCTCCTGCTGTGCGCCGTCACCGCCGCCGACGAACGCATCGACGAGGCCTGGCACCGCGATCCCGCGGGCGCGGCGGACGGCCTCGCCGACCGCGACCCCGACCTGGAGACCGCGGAACACCGCATCGGCATGGCAGTACGCCGCTGGCGCCGCATGCTCGAGGAGTACGCGGAGGAACAGGTGCGCACCCTGGACACCACCCCGCCGCCCGACACCGAACTCGTCGCCGCCCTCCTCGCCACCGCCCTCCTCGGCGGAAACCGCGCCCGCAGCGCCGGCGAGAACCTCGCCGACCGCATCGGCGCCCAAGGAGCCCTGCGCCTGCGCGACCAGGGCGGGCGGCTGCTCACCGACTACCTGGACAAGGTGCTCGCCGTGGAGCGCGCCCGCAGACTCGCGCCGCTCGACGCACTCGACGTACACCCCGAGTCCCAGGCCGAACTGATCGCCGCGCTGTCCGTACTGCAGAAGGAGAGGTGACCGCGGTGACCGCCGTCACGGACCACACCGAGCACACCGAGCACACCGAGCACGCCGAGCAGGTCGAGCACACCGATCACGCTGACCACACGGATCACGCCGATCACACCGACCACGCCGATGGCACGGAACCGGACGGGCGTGTGGATCGGACCCCGGAGGGCGCGGACGGCTCCGGCGGCGGGGTCTGGGACGACGGGCTCATCGCCCGGCGCGCCGCGGACTCCGGCGTCTTCGACGTCGAGGCCGTACCCGGCCAGTACGCCCACGAGGACGAGCTGCACGGCGCCGACGCGGAGCTCATCGAGCGCCTCGACGCGCTGCGCGAACTCGTCGGCCTCTCCCGCGCCCGCGTCGACGGCGCGGCACTCGCCGAAGCGGGCCACGTGCTCGACCAGGCGGCCGCCCGGCGCAGGCTCTCCGACCGGCACACCGTCGTCGCCATCGCGGGCGCCACCGGCAGCGGCAAGTCGACCCTCTTCAACGCCCTCGCCGGCGTGCCCCTGTCCGAGACGGGACTGCGCAGGCCCACCACCTCCGCGCCCATCGCGTGCAGCTGGACGGACGGCGCGGCGGGGCTCCTCGACCGGCTCGGGATCCCCGGCCGGCTGCGCCGCCGCCCTCTCCAGGGCCAGGGCCCCCAGGACTTGGACGCGCCGCTGAAGGGGCTCGTCCTGGTGGACCTGCCCGATCACGACTCGGCGGCCGTCGAGCACCGCCACCAGGTCGACCGGATCCTCGCGCTCGTCGACGCCGTCATCTGGGTCGTCGACCCGGAGAAATACGCCGACGCGATGCTTCACGAGCGCTACCTGCGGCCCCTGGCCGGCCACGCGGAGGTCACCTTCGTCGTCCTCAACCAGGTGGACCGGCTGCCCGGCGAGGCCGCCGACCTCGTACTCGACGACCTTCGTCGCCTCCTCGACGAGGACGGGATCGCGCTCGGCGAGCACGGCGAACCGGGCGCGACTGTGCTCTCCCTGTCCGCGCTCACCGGTGACGGTGTCGATGAACTGCGCGATTCCCTCGACCAGTTCACGCGCGAGCAGGGTGCCGCCGCCCGCCGGATCGCGGCCGACATCGACGCGGCGGCGCTGCGGCTGCGGCCCGTCTACGCGACCGGACGCAAGAGCGGGCTCAGCGAGGACGCCCGCGAGGAGTTCACCGACCGGCTTGCCGACGCCGTGGGCGCCGAAGCGGCGGGACAGGCGGCCGAACGTGCCTGGCGCCGCAACGCCAACAAGGCGTGCGGCACCCCCTGGCTGCGGCTCTGGCACTGGTACGAGGGCCGGCGCACCCCGAGCGCCACGCTGACGGCCAGGCCCTCGCCCTCCGACGACGAGGCGACGGCGCGCCAGCGCGTGGAGCACGCCGTGCGCATCGTGGGTGAGCGGGCGTCGGCGGGGCTGCCGGGGCCCTGGGGGCAGGCGGTGCGCGAGGCGGCGACGCGGGGGGCCGAGGGGCTCCCGGAGGCGCTCGACGACCTGGCGGCCTCGGCGGGGGCGCCGCCCGCACGGCTGCCGAGACCCGGCTGGTGGCCGGTCGCGGTCCTCGCCCAGATCTCCATGACGATCCTTCAGGTCGTCGGCGGGCTGTGGCTGTTGGGGCAGATCATCGGGGTCCTCGACCCGAATCTCGGGGTGCCGGTGCTGCTGATGCTGTGCGGGATCGTGGGCGGACCGGGTGTGGAGTGGTCGTGCCGGATGGCGGCGAAGGGGCCCGCGCGGCGTTACGGGCTCGACGCCGAACGGCGTCTGCGGGAGGCGGCGGCGGGGTGCGGCCGGGCCCGCGTCCTCGATCCGGTGGCCGCCGAGCTGCTGCGGTACCGGGAGGTCCGGGAGCAGTACGTGAAGGTGACGGGGTGAATTACTGAGGTCTCGCGCCCCCGGGTCGACTGACGGGTTTTTCCACAACCGGCCGGTAGAACACAGCCTTCAGCGGGCTCGTCCCGGCACAGGCACTCTGAGATCGCGACCCGGAACCGACCGGGAACGCGGTACGGACGAGTCCGTGCGGGACGGGCCCGTACGCGTCCGTGCGCAGGGGAGGGGGCCGATATGAGCGAGACGACGGTGACGGTCGTGGGGAACGTCGCGACGACGCCGGTGTACCGGGAGCTGCCGAAGGGGCCCGTGTCGCGGTTCAGGCTCGCGGCGACCGCCCGGCGCTTCGACCGGGTGCGTAACGAGTGGGTGGACGGACACACGAACTTCTTCACGGTGTGGGCGTGGGGCGCGCTCGGCACGAATGTGCAGGGCTCGCTGTCCATCGGCGAACCGGTGCTCGTCCAGGGCAGGTTGAGGGTGCGGGACGAGGAGCGGGGCGGACAGCACTGGACGTCGGCGGACATCCAGGCGTCCACGGTCGGGCACGACCTGTCGCGCGGGACGACCGCGTTCCGGCGTAACCGGGGCCGGCCCGGGCGCCAACCGGACGCCGACGAGCCGTCGTTCGAGATCGAGCCGCAAGGGGAGAGTGCTTCCCGAAAAGAGCCCATGGAGCCCAAGGGGCATGGGGATCCCAAGGAGCCCGAAGAGCATGGGGAGCCCGAAGAGCAGAGCGAAGAGCGAGAACCGGCCGCCGTCGGCTGAAAGAGGCCGCCGAGCCCTCACATCGGGGCGCGGCCCGAATGCGGCCCGAAGTGCGGCTTATCGGCGAATGAACACCGGTTCCATGCCGTTGATTTGTCGATAAGCCAGGGCCGTAATCATTAGCGGCGATAACGATTCCGAGTCGGATCGTCCTCATACCGCTCTGACCTGGGACCTGTGATGCGCGGCTTCTTTAAGATTCCGGGCGTAGCCCACGGGGCCATTGATTCGGACGTCTGCTCAAGCGCCTGATTCACACGTCGTTCTGTCGGCGGGACGTCACCCCCCTCGTGTCAACGTCTCCCGCCTGAAGGGGAATTCTGTGTTCTCTGCGGTATCTGTGTTGTCGGCGGTCACCCCACGCGGGCGGGGCGCCGCCCGCCTCGCCGCGGCGGCCCTGGTCTCCGGACTCGTGGCCACCGCCGCGATATCCGGCGCTGGTGCGGCCTCTGCGGACGAGGCCCCCCAGCAGCAGGGCGGCGCGACCGCCACGATCGGCGGGCTCAAGACCTACGGTCAGGCCGTCATTCACGACAACGGCCAGGACCAGCCCGTCTCCGCCGGACTGTTCGAGATGTCCGTCGACAACGGCGGCACGCTGCAGACGTACTGCATCGACATCCACAACCCGACCCAGCGGGACGCCAAGTACCAGGAGACCCCCTGGAGCGGCACGTCGCTGAACGGGAACGCGGACGCGGGCAAGATCCGCTGGATCCTGCAGAACTCCTACCCCCAGGTCAACGACCTCGCCGAGCTGGCCCGCAAGGCCGGCGCCGGCAGCCTCACCGAGAAGGACGCCGCGGCGGGCACGCAGGTCGCCATCTGGCGCTATTCGGACGGCGCGGACGTGGACGCGGTCAGCCCCGCGGCAGAGAAGCTCGCCGACTACCTGCAGAAGAGCGCCCAGCCCCTCGCCGAGCCGAAGGCCTCGCTGAACCTGGAGCCCTCCGCCGTCTCCGGCCGCGCCGGTGACCGGCTCGGCCCGGTCACGGTCCGTACGAACGCCGCCGGCGTGAGCGTGACGCCGCCCGCCGACGCGGCCGCCAGCGGCGTCAAGATCGTCGACAAGGACGGCAAGCCCGTGACGTCCGCCGCCGACGGCGGGCAGCTGTTCTTCGACATCCCCGAGGGCGCCGCCGACGGCACGGCAGCGCTGACGGTGCAGGCGTCGACGACCGTGCCGGTCGGCCGGGCCTTCGCCTCCGAGACCCGCAGCCAGACGCAGATCCTCGCCGGTTCCAGCGAGTCCACGGTCTCCGCGACCGCCACGGCGAACTGGGCGAAGAAGGGCGCGGCCCCCGCGCTGTCGGCCCAGAAGAACTGCGCCAAGGGCGGCGTGGACATCACGGCCACCAACAAGGGTGACGAGCCGTTCACCTTCAAGCTGATGGGCCTTGAGCACACCATCGCGGCCGGCGCCTCGCAGACGGTGACGATCCCGCTGCAGGAGGACCAGGCGTACGACTTCACGATCAAGGGTCCGAACGGCTTCGAGAAGCGCTTCAAGGGCGTCCTCGACTGCAAGACCGAGAGCAGCACGGGCGGCAGTGAGCACCCGTCGTCGCAGCCCAGCCCGGCCTCCGTGGGCGGCACCGGCACCAAGGCCGGCGACCTCGCCGAGACCGGCAGCTCGAACGCGACCCCGATGATCGCGGGCATCGCCATCGGTCTCCTGGTGATCGGCGGCGGAGCGGTCTTCCTGGTCCGCAAGAAGAAGGCCCCGACCCAGGACTGACCCCCACCACGCCTGACCACGGCCTCGGCCCGCCTCCACGGCGGCCGGGGCCGTATGCGTTCCCGGGCACGCTCGGAGCGTCACCAGGAATGGGGACCTTGAGCAATCCGGCGCCCTTTGTGGGGTACCGAAGAGGCTCAATGGTGACTGGCGTCGAGAACGAGTGTCGACAACCAGTGACGGGTCGGCTACCGAGGTGAACCAGGAACAGCCATGTCTTGGACCCCTGACCTCACTGGTTTCCCTATGGGGTGGCGGTTGGGCAAGACGGGGTGTTACCTGCCGAACGAGGGCATGAAACAGCCCCTCACCAGCGGGTTTCCCGTCGATGAGGGGCCGTGTCAGGCGGCTTGGGCCGTCTGTGGGCCGTCATGGGCGTGACCGGTGGCCCGGTACATCGCACTGATGGCTTTCCGGGTCCGGGTCTCGCTGCTTGGCATCAGGTGCGTGTACACACGGAGCGTGAACCCCGGATCGCTGTGCCCGAGGTACAGACTCAGCGCCTTGATGTTCTCCCCGGCGTCCAGAAGGACCGAGGCGTAGAAGTGCCGCAGGGCGTGCATGCCGTGTACGCGGGCCGCCGTGTAGCGCTGCCCCTTCTCGGGGGCCGGGATGATCCCGGCGGAGGCCCAGCGCAGGCTTCCATGACTGGTCGTTGAACCCCTGGCTCCAGAGAGCGGCGCCGATGCCGCTTGTGAAGACGAGTCGATGCGTGACCATAGGCCCGGTCGGCGTCAGCCAAGGCAAGGTCACATCGACCGGCGGGAACGCCTTCATGTGCTCAGTGAGCGCCGTCGACACCTCAGGGTCGAGGGGGACATCGCGGAGCTTGCCGCGCTTGGGTGGGGCGAAGGCGAGATGGAGGGGGCGCCGTACGCGAGTGCCGGCCCGTTGATCACGCACGACCCCGAACCGGGTAGGACGCCGGCCAAAGCCGCTCCGTAGGTTGTTCGGCGGTCCGGGAGGCTTAAACGGGGTAATCGAGTGAAATAGACGTTTCTCAGGTCGCTTGCTGACCAACGGGTCGTTGCCAGTCAGTACGTTCCCCGCGTCGGCTCCTCCACTCGCTTCCGGAGCCTGACTGCAGCGGACCCTCACGGACTGGAGAAACCATCGATGAAAAGACACGGGTTGAGGCGGCGGATGTCCGCCCTCGGCACGGTGGTGGGGCTGGGCGTCGCGTTGCCGTTTGCCCTGGCCGCACCCGCGCATGCTCAATCGACGTTGAGCGTCAGCAAGAGCCACGAAGGGAACTTCGCACGGGGAGGGCAAGGCGTCTACACCATCACGCTGACCAGCGAAGGTGCGACCGGAATTCTGGACGTCACGGACAATCTTCCGACGGGTGTCAGGGCCACGGCCCTCGGAGGCATTCTCGCGTCCTTTTGTGAGATCACTAATGGCGGTACGACGGTCCACTGCGGGGACGGCCTCAACTTCATCGCCGCTGGCAGTGCCCCACTCAACGTCACCGTCAACATCGCCGCCGACGCACCGTGCTCCGTCAGCAACACCGTCACGGTCATCGAGACCGAGACCGAGGCCCAAGGTGGAGAAACTTTCACCCACTCGGCCAGTGACCCGACGACGATCACCGGCGGCGACTGCGACGGAGGGAGCGGGGGCGGGGGCTCGATCCTGCCGATCAACCTCAACGGCGTCATCCCGATGTTCAACAACATCACCACGAACAGCAACATCAACAGCCCCGGCGCGAGCAACAACAGCCACCAGGCCTTCGGGTTGAACGCGCCCTGAGCTGCGGCGAAGCCGGGCGGAGAGCTGACATCCAGTTTGCCCTGTTGTTCGCGTCTGTAGTGCTCGGTATCCGCGCGGAAGTCAGGCGTAGGGTCGACGAAACCGCGTTCCCCTCCCGTGCCCGGTAGGCCGGGGACTCACGGAGAATCGCGGTCACCAGCAGGCACCATGCATGACGAAGGCCCCCGACCGATATTGCTGGTCAGGGGCCTTCAACCTGTGCGGTGGGTGTGGGGTTTGAACCCACGGGGCCGCCTCACCAGGCTTATGTAGCTGGGGGGGAGGGACGCTCCAGGGTGAGCTGATCCACCCGTCGGAGGGGCAGGCGAGCTCATGGCCGGGAGGCTCTCACGCGGCAGCTACAAGCTGCCGCGACGGCCCGCTCGCTGCCTTGCCTGTGGGCCGTCTGTGGGCCGTGCGAAGGGGCTCAATGGTGACCGACGTCGACAACTAGTGACAGGTCGGCTACCGAGGCGAACCAGGAACGGCCAGGTCATGGACCCCTGACCATTCTGGTTTCCCCCTTGGGGTGGCGGTCAGGCAAGATGGGGTGTATCTGCCCACACATCGATTGCCGGACGGTTTCTCTTGGCTGAGTTCATCTACACCATGCGCAAGACGCGCAAGGCGCACGGCGACAAGGTGATTCTGGATGACGTCACCCTGAACTTCCTTCCCGGCGCGAAGATCGGTGTCGTGGGTCCCAACGGTGCCGGTAAGTCCACGGTGCTGAAGATCATGGCGGGCCTCGAGCAGCCGTCGAACGGTGAGGCCTACCTCTCGCCCGGGTTCAGCGTCGGCATCCTCATGCAGGAGCCGCAGCTCGACGAGTCGAAGACGGTCCTGGAGAACGTGCAGGACGGCGCCGCCGACACCATGAAGAAGCTCCACCGCTTCAACGAGGTCGCGGAGCTCATGGCGACCGACTACTCGGACGCCCTCCTCGAGGAGATGGGCAAGCTCCAGGAGGACCTGGACCACGCCAACGCCTGGGACCTGGACGCGCAGCTCGAGCAGGCCATGGACGCCCTGGGCTGCCCGCCCGGCGACTGGCCGGTCAACAACCTCTCCGGTGGCGAGAAGCGCCGCGTGGCGCTGTGCAAGCTCCTCATCGAGGCCCCCGACCTGCTGCTCCTCGACGAGCCCACCAACCACCTCGACGCCGAGTCGGTGAACTGGCTGGAGCAGCACCTCTCGAAGTACGCGGGCGCCGTGGTCGCCGTGACCCACGACCGCTACTTCCTCAACAACGTCGCCGAGTGGATCCTCGAGCTGGACCGCGGCCGCGCGCTCCCCTACGAGGGCAACTACTCGACGTACCTCGACAAGAAGGCCACGCGCCTCAAGGTCGAGGGCCGCAAGGACGAGAAGCGCGCCAAGCGGCTCAAGGAAGAGCTCGAGTGGGTGCGGTCCAACGCCAAGGGGCGTCAGACCAAGTCCAAGGCCCGTCTCGCCCGCTACGAGGAGATGGCCGCCGAGGCGGACAAGATGCGGAAGCTGGACTTCGAGGAGATCCAGATCCCGCCGGGCCCGCGCCTGGGCAGCATCGTCGTCGAGGTCGAGAACCTCTCCAAGGCCTTCGGCGACAAGGTCCTCATCGACGACCTGTCGTTCACGCTGCCGCGCAACGGCATCGTCGGCGTCATCGGTCCGAACGGCGCGGGCAAGACCACGCTGTTCAAGATGATCCAGGGCCTCGAGACGCCGGACAACGGCTCGATCAAGGTCGGCGACACGGTCAAGATCTCCTACGTCGACCAGAGCCGCGCCAACATCGACGCCAAGAAGACCCTCTGGGCCGTCGTGTCGGACGAGCTCGACTACATCAACGTCGGCCAGGTCGAGATGCCGTCGCGCGCGTACGTCAGCGCCTTCGGCTTCAAGGGCCCGGACCAGCAGAAGCCGGCCGGCGTCCTGTCCGGCGGTGAGCGCAACCGCCTCAACCTCGCCCTGACGCTCAAGGAGGGCGGCAACCTGCTGCTCCTCGACGAGCCGACGAACGACCTCGACGTCGAGACCCTGTCGTCGCTGGAGAACGCGCTGCTCGAGTTCCCGGGTGCGGCCGTGGTCATCTCCCACGACCGCTGGTTCCTGGACCGCGTCGCCACGCACATCCTCGCCTACGAGGGTGACTCCAAGTGGTACTGGTTCGAGGGCAACTTCGAGTCGTACGAGAAGAACAAGATCGAGCGCCTCGGCGCGGACGCCGCGCGCCCGCACCGTGCCACGTACAAGAAGCTGACGCGAGGCTGATCGTGCGTCACATCTACGCCTGCCCCCTGCGCTGGTCGGACATGGATGCCTTCGGGCATGTCAACAACGCTGTCTTCGTGCGGTACTTGGAAGAAGCGCGGATCGACTTCATGTTCCGGCTGGCGCCCGGGGACGGGTCGCCGTCGTTCTCCGGCGGGTCCGTCGTGGCCCGCCACGAGATCGACTACGTACGCCCGCTGGTGCACCGGCACGCGCCGGTCACCATCGAGTCGTGGGTGACGAAGATCGGCGCCGCGTCGCTCACGATCGCGTACGAGATCAAGGACGAGGACCAGCTCTACGTGCGGGCCTCGACCGTGGTCGTGCCGTTCAACCTGGAGGCGCAGCGGCCCCGGCGGATCACCGCCGAGGAGCGGGCGTACCTCCAGGAGTACGTGGACGACAGCGCGGACAGCGGCTCGGGGGCGCTGGCCGCATGACGGCACCCGTGCTGCACTTCGCCGACGCCGGGGAAGGGGCGGATCTCGCCGCCTTCCTCGGCCGGCTCGTGCACTACGACCGGGCCGCCGCCGTGCGGATCCAGGCGGGCGGACAGGCCCTTGCCGTCTTCGGGCGGCCGCCGTCGTTCGAGGTGCTCGCGATCCGCACGGCGCGCCTCCTGAAGCCGTACGAGTACGGGCTCGACAGCTCGCTGGACGTGACCGTGTCGGCCGGTGAGCTGCTCGAGTCGATCGAGGAGCGGGCCGGGACCGCGCGCGTGCCCGCCGCGGTGACCGGACCTCCGTGGGCCGGCGTGCTGCCCCCTCGCGGCGGCTGGGAGCTGGTTCCCGGTTTCCCGGATGTCGACGTCGTACGCGGACTCGTACGGGCTGCTGTCGCCGAATTCAAGGCGCGTGTCGAGGAGTTGGCTCCCGAGGCGCGCACCCGCGCCGAACTGGACCGGATCGGGCGTGACATCTGGTCGCGGACCGTCGGCGACACCGGCGTTCCGGTGCGCGCCGCCCACGCGGCCCAGTCCCTCGGATTCCTCCGTGGGGACGCGCTCGACCTCCTGAGCAGCGGCGCCTGGCTCCGGCTGCGCACGGCCTACGGCTCCGTGGCGCTGCGCCGTACGAACGGGATCTCCGGCCTCTCCGTGACGCCCGCCTGACCGACGTCACCGGTCACCCTCTTGCCGGAGGGGGATCAGCCCGGCTCGGTGTCGTCCGGCCACACCCCGATGTGGTCCTCCTCCAGCTCCAGGAGCACCCTGTCCCGCATTCCCAGTGCCCGCGTGTGGTCCGCGGGGAGCTGGAGCCGGCCCGCACGGTCGAGCATCGCGTACTCCCGCGAGATCAGGGACTCCTGGCCCGTCGCCGCGTCGACCTCCGTGCGGCGCAGGACCTCCGTCGAGGTGCGGCCGTCGCGGATGGCGACCGTACGGCGGACCTCGGAGGCGACGGTCTGGTCGTGCGTGACGATCACGATCGTCGTGCCCAGCTCCTCGTTCGCCGTGCGGAACGCGGCGAAGATCTGCTCGCCGGTGTGGGAGTCCAGTTCGCCGGTCGGTTCGTCGGCGAGCAGGACCGACGGCTCGTTGGCGAGCGCCACCGCGATGGCGACACGCTGCTGCTGGCCGCCCGACAGCGCCTGCGGACGCCGGTCGCGGCAGTCGCCGACCCCCAGCAGATCGAGGAGTTCCACGGCCCGCCGGGACTTTTGGGACCGCTTGGTGCCGCCCCTCAACTGCATCGGGAGCGCCACGTTCTGAGCTGCCGTCAGATAGGGGAGCAGATTGCGGGCCGTCTGCTGCCAGACGAAGCCGACGATGTCCCTGCGATAGCGCAGGCGCTCCTTCGCGCCCATCGTGAGCAGGTCGCAGCCCGCGACCTTGGCCGCTCCCGCCGTCGGCTCGTCGAGCCCCGCGAGGATGTTCATCAGCGTTGACTTGCCGCTCCCCGACGCGCCGACCAGAGCCATCAACTCGCCCTCGCGCACCAGGAGATCGAGCCCCTGGAGCGCCTGCACCTCGACGCCGTCGGTGGAGAAGATCCGCACCAGCCGGTCGCAGGTGATCAGGGCGTCGTGGCCGTACGCGGGCTGGTCGCGCCGGGCCGCGGCGCGCCGTTCGAGATCGGCGAGTGTGGGGTCGGTGGTGGTCATGAGGTCTCTCCCGGTGTCCCTTCGGCCCTCGCCGTGGCTGATCCTGTCGCTGCCGTGAGGTCGTAGTCGTACGCCCGTTGCCCGCATCGGTTCATGACGCTTCCCCCGCTCTCAACTCCCGTACGAATCCCCGCCGTCCGGCCCACCAGGCCTGGCCGGCCGCCACCGCCGTGGCGAGGAGGACGACGCACAGCGCGGGCAGCAGGAGCGACAGGGTGTCGGTGCGCAGCTGCGCCACCGGGCCCCCGTCACCGTCCGTCGCCAGGGCCAGACCCGTCAGGTCGAGTCCCGGTGCGAGGAGCCGGATCGCGGCCCACCCCGTGAGGGCGCCGCCCGCCGCGGCGAGTACGGCCTGGGGGAGCGCTTCGAGGACGAGGAGGCGGCGGGCCTGGCTACGGGTGAGGCCCATGGTGCGCAGGCGCGCGAGGAGCGCGGTGCGTTCGGGGGCGGCGCGTGCCAGGGCGAGGAGCAGGGTCAGGGCCGCGTAACCCGCGCCGATGACGACGGCCGCCGAGTAGACGCGGGCGGCACCGGTCTGGAGGGGCGAGTCGACGTACCGGGCGCGTTCGGTGGCGCGCAGCCGCACCGACACCTCGGGGCCCGCGGCCTTGCGCAGGGCGGTCCCGTCGATGTGGTCGCCGGTGACGAGGAGGGAGGTGGGGAGGTAGCGGGACGCGATGTCCTTGTTGGCCTCCTGGCCGATGCCGACCCGGCGGGCCAGGGCGGTCCTGTCGACCACGAGGAAGTCGTCGGACAACGCGGGCGTGACCGTACGGACCGCCGAGATGCGCAGGACGATGTCCTCGCCGTCCATCCACAGCGAGAACGGGCCGGTCCCGAAGAGGTCCCTCATCGAGGGGGAGGCGAGTACGGGCAGCGGGGACGCGGCGGTGCCGGTCCGCGCGGCGTCCGTCGTCAGCGCGCCGGCGGGGAACGGCCCGAGGTCCGTACGGGCGGCCAGGCGCGCGTACGACGGCGTGTCCACGGCCGCGAGCGGCACCTTGCGCCGGCCGTCCTTCGGCTCCGCGTCGTACCGCAGGGTGAGCGGCGACACGTCCCGCACCCCGGGCATCTTCCGGACCTGCCCGGTGAGTGCGCCGGGCAGCGCGGAGCCGGACTCGACGAGGGCGTCCGCGCCGGTCGCGAGGACCGCGGCCCGGTCCCGCTCGTGGTCGATGCCCGCGAGGACCGAACCGCCGAACGCGGCCGTCGTCAGCGCCGTGAGCAGCGCGAGCAGGGGGAGTACCGCCGTACCGGCACCGGCCGTCGCGCGGCCCGTCCTCGCGAGCGACAGATAGCCGACGACGCCGCGCAGCCGCCCGGCGGGGCGGGCCAGCCAGCGCAGCGGCAGCGGATACACGCGCACGAGGACGAACGCGGCGACGACACCGACCAGGACCGGCGCGAGCGCCACCAGGCTGTTCCCGCCGTCGCCCGTGCCCCGGCGGCGCAGCGCCACGATGGAGGCGACGGCCAGGACGAGCAGGGTGAGTTCGGCGACGGTGCGGCGGCGCGAGGGGCGCGCGTGGGCGAGGTCGTCGCGCGCGCCGCCCACCTGGACGCGGCGGTGCGCGGCGGCGGCCCGCAGGGGCAGCGCGAGGCAGGTGAGCAGGACGACCGCGGCGGCCGCTAGCACGGCGGGCCGCGCGCTGCCGTGCGGGACGGCGACCAGCGCGAGCGCGAGTCCGGCCGCGCCCGCGGGCACCGCCACGACCGCCGTCTCGGCGAGCAGCCGCCCGGTGAGCCCGCGCACCGAACCGCCACGCGAGCGCAGGACGGTGAACTCGGCGCGGCGTCGCTCGGCGACCAGGCCCCCCGCCATCAGGAGCACGATGCAGGCGACCGTGCCGGTGCCGTACGCGGCGACGGAGACCACCGGGCCGATGCGGGACCGCAGTTCCTGGTAGCCGGTGATGAACGCGTCGAGGCCGGTGGCGACCTCGGTGTCACCGCCCGTGGCCCCGCGCACCGCGAGCAGACCCGGGCCGTCCCTCGTGTAGGAGACGGCGGACTTGAGGGCGGGCATCGTCCGTGCGTCGAGGGAGCCCAGGTCGGGCGCGAGCTGCCAGAACTGCTCGGGGTCACCGGCCGTGCCCAGCAGCGCGGGCGCGGCGTCGGGCGCGAGGAGGAGCCCGCCGAGCCAGAACTGCTTGGGAGGCTTCCCGTCGTTCTGCCGCAGCGAGGGCACGGCGAGGACCGAATTGGCCGCCCAGTACGACGCCTTGGGGTCGCGCACCTTCAGGACACCGGTGATGCGCACGGACACGACGCCGCTCATCAGGGCGGGCACATGGATCACCGAACCGGGCCTGATGTGAAGTGCCTCGGCGGTCGCGGCCGTCACCGCGCCCTCCACCTCGTTCGTCTTCCAGGTGACCTTGCCCGTCGCGCGCGGCAGCCGCCCCGCCGCGACCGTGCTGTGCCGGGCGAGGCCGCTCTGCGCGGAGAGGGTGAACTCGGCGGGCAGCCCGTCGGG
This sequence comes from Streptomyces sp. NPDC045026, assembly GCF_056432625.1. Lineage (NCBI taxonomy): Bacteria > Bacillati > Actinomycetota > Actinomycetes > Kitasatosporales > Streptomycetaceae > Streptomyces > Streptomyces sp. NPDC045026. The sequence continues at coordinate 204,195 of NZ_JBWKIS010000007.1, read as the reverse complement.
CTGCGGCAGCCATGTGTCGGTGGCCGCCAGCTGCACGGTGGTGCGCAGCCCGTACGAGGACTGCGCCTTGTCCACGGCGAGGGGCGCCTTCAGGGAGTTGACGATGCCCTCGTACGCGGCGCTCATGGAGCCGGAGCGCATCATCTCGTTCCGCGCGCCCGCCTCCTGTTCGATGCCGGGCTGCGCGGTGGTGAGTGCGAGGACGGTGCGCTGGGGTGCCGCGGCCGAGACCGCGTGGCGCAGGCCCGCGTCCTCGTAGTCCTGGACGGCCCGCGGGAACACGGCGGCCAGGCAGGAGGTGAGGGCGACCAGGAGGGCGAGCGCGCAGGCGGCGCCGGGCGCGGTGCGCAGGCGGGTGCGTACCCAGGGGGCGACGGTCGGTGGCGTCATGTCACTCACTCCCCTGACGGCGCAGTGTGACGGCGGCGTCCGGTGGCCGGCGCAGGGCGAGGCCCGCGGTGATCAGGACGGGCGTCGCCGCGACGCCCGCGAGGAGCAACAGGACCTGTCCCCAGGGCAGTTGGACCAGGACCCGGGGCATCGGCTGGGTGGCCTGCCCGGTCAGGACGACGAGCGGCACGACGGCCCTCGTGAGGAACGCGCCGAGGGCGAGCCCGACCAGGAGGGCGAGCGCGACCAGGATGCCCTGCTCCGCGGCGACGAGGCGGGCGAGCCGGCGCCGGGACGCGCCGAGCGCCCGCAGGATCGCGAACTCGTCGCCGCGCTCGCGCATCGAGCCCGCCGTGTTCACGGCGAAGCCGACCGCGGCGAGGAGGGCGGCGGCGACGGCGGCCGCGGCGAGCGCCGACTGCGGTCCCGCGCCGAGCGGGTCGTCACGCAGCGTCTCGGCGATCTCGGACCGCACGACGACCTGCGCCGGGTCGGCGTCGGGGCGGGCGCGCAGCGCGGCGGCGGCCTCGGCGGCGCGGCCGGGCTCGGTGCTCAGCCACCACTCGCCGGGCAGGACGGGCTCCTTGTGCCGGTCGGCGAGCGCCCGGTTCAGGGTGCCCAGATCGAGCAACAGGGCGCCCCCGTCAGCCGACTTGGGGCCGGTGTCCGTGCCGGTGCCGGTGTCGGCCCCGGCCTCGGGTCCCGTGGTCGGCAGGGCGCGTACGCTCGCGGAGATCCGCACCTTGACGGGCGTTCCGTTGACGCGCACCGCGACGGTGGACCCGACCTTCGTGCCGGACGAGTGGAGGAAGCGGTCGGTGGCCACGGCGGTGACCTCCTTGACCGCGGGGCGCTTCGCGGTGAGCTCGACGGTCATGCTCGGCGGCGCCCCGAACGGGATGGTCAGCGGATTGAGCTGCCCGGTGTCGAACCCGACGGACACGTGGCCGCCCGACGGACTCCCGAGCACCGGGGCGCCCGGCCGGCTGTCACCGATTACCTCCGCGCCGCCCTGTACGGACGCCCGCCACCGCGTGCCCAGCTTCAGCGACCGCTGCGCCCCTGCCGCGTTCACGGACCGCATTCCCTCGAAGGTCAGGCGGTGCTTCACCGTCTCGGTGACGGGCTGGCTGATGTCGAGGGCCAGGCCGGTCAGGGTCAGCGGGGCCGCGGGCCGGTCGAGGGAGGAGCCGCCGCCCCCGCCGAGGTCCATGGCGAGCCGGTGCGCGCGCCCGTCGGCGGGCAGGCCGTCCAGGAACACGTCGTACGGGATGCCGTAGCGGTCCTCGACGGTCGCGGTGACGGTGCCTTTCACATCGGACGGCGAGGCGTCGTGCGGCCGGGCGGGCGTGCTCAGGCGCAGCGTGAGAGAGGCGCCGACCGTGTCGGCGGGCAGCACGACGCCGGGCGAGCGGTCGTCGCCGGTGCGCAGCGACGACAGCAGCCGTGACGGGGACTTCTCCGACAGGTCGTCGCGCAGCAGCAAGCGGTCCGTGGCGTGTGCCGTGCCGAGGGCGAGGAGCGTCGCCTCCCGGCTGCCGCTGAGGGGCATCGTGGTGCGCACGGCGGGCGCGGCGTCCCGTACGCCGGGAGCCGCCGCGTAGGCCCCGGCCTGGCCGAGCCCGCCGCCCGGCGCGAGGACGCGGATGGCGGCGCCAGCCCGGAAGTCCGCCTGGTCCTCCTGCGAGCGGTTCCAGGACGCGCCCTGGCCGATCGCCAGCATGCCCATGGCGACGGCGAGTACGAGGAGCAGGACGGGTCCCGCGCCGCGCAGTGGGCGGCGGCTGAACTGCCAGCCCGCGAGCGCCGCCGGCAGTCCGCGCCCGCCGGCCGCGCGCCGCTCGGCGAGCTTCGCGGCGGGCGGCAGCAGCCGCAGCGTCAGGACCGTACCGGCGAGCAGGGCCAGGGCGGGGGCCGTGACGAGGAGCGGGTCGATGCCGAGGGTGCCCGAGGTGTTGCTGCTGAGCGCGCCCGAACCTGACGTCTGCCGGTCCAGCTGCCAGTACGCCACGGCCGCGATGACCAGGAGTCCGACGTCGGCGCCCGCCCGCAGCGGGGCGGGCAGCGTCCTGGCCCGGCCGCGCTCGGGCCCCGCGGCGCTCAGCGAGGGCACCGTCACGGCGAGCGCGCAGCCCACCGCGACCGCCAGGGCGACGAGCCACACCCCGCGGTCGGCCCCCACGTCGAGCCGCAGCCCGATCCGCGACAGGGCGCCCCAGGAGGACAGCAGCCGGATCAGCGGGCCCGCGAGGAGCGGCGCGCACACGGCGGCGGGCAGCGCGAGCAGCAGCGCCTCGATCGCGGCGAGCGAGGTGACCTTGGCCCGCGAACCGCCGCGCGCCCGCAGCATCCACGTCTCGCCCGCGCGGTCCGTACTGAGCAGCCGGGCCACCAGGAGCAGCGTGTACGCGGCGAGCAGGACGAGCTGGAGCGCGACGATGAGGAGGGTCGAGCGGGAGACGAGCAGGGCGCGCTCCGCCCGGTCGAGGGTCTCCGGCAGCGAGGTGCTCACCCCGGTCGTGCCCGCGAGCGCCTTCTCGTGCAGCAGCTTCTTGGTGCCTTCGCGGGCGTTGGTGCGCAGCGCGTCGATGTCCGACGTCGTCACCGACGAGAAGTCGGCGCTCGCCAGCCAGGCCGACTTCCCGGCGGAGACCCGGCCGGCCGCGAGGTCGGAGGGGGCGGCGAGCAGGGGCCCGTACGTCGTGAAGGAGATCTTCTGGATGCCGCGCCCGCCGAGGTCGTCCAGCTTCCAGTAGGGGGCGGTCGGCCTGAGGGGCCGGTATACGCCGGTGAGCACGACGGACACCGTGGGGCCGCCGATGCGGTCCTTCAGGGTGAGCCTGTCGCCGGGGCGCAGCTTCAGCTGCTGGGTGGCGGCCTCGGGGAGCGCCGCCTCGACGGGGGCCTTGGATCCTTTCGCCGCCTTGGGGGCGCGCCCCTTCGTGATCCGGACCTCGCCGCGCTCCAGCGCCGCGAACTGGGTCAGGTCGGGGTTCCCGGAGCGGGCGGCGGGCGGCTGGAGCGAGCGCGGCAGCGCGTACGGGCCCGACCTCATCAGGGTCTGCACGCGCACCGGCAGACCGCCGAAGGTGTCCCGCGCCCCGGAGCGGATCGCGGCGTCCGCCGCCTCGCGGCCCTCGGCGGGCACGTCGGCCTTGACGGTCAGGGCGGTGGTCGCGGCATCGCGGGTACGCAGCGAGTTCCGCAGGGCGGCGTCACCGATCGCGCCCGAGAAGGCGCTGAGCATCGCGAGAACGGACGTCGTCAGCAGGACCGCGAGAAGCGCAGCCGTCAGGAGCAACCGGTGCGCACGCACCCTGAGTAGGACAAATCCCGACACCCCTGCCCCCGTACCCGCTCTACGCCGTACATCCCCCGAAAGTCTGTCCGGATGCTTTCAGAGCGAACGGAGTTGGGGAAGGGGTTCGAACCGGATAGCGGGGGTGCCGTATCGCATAACGGCGTCTCAGCCGGCCGTGTTCACCATCGAAGCCGCGGCATACGCCAGGTAGTTCCACAGCGTGTGCTCGTGCTCCTCGGCCAGGCCGAGCTCGTCGACCGCCGTTCGCATGTGCCGCAGCCACGCGTCGTGCGCCGCCCGGTCCACGGTGAACGGCGCGTGCCGCATCCGCAGACGAGGGTGGCCCCGGTGGTCGCTGTAGGTGCGGGGCCCGCCCCAGTACTGCATCAGGAACAGCACGAGGCGCTCCTCGGCCGGACCCAGATCCTCCTCCGGGTACATCGGCCGCAGCAGCGGGTCCTGGGCGACCCCCTCGTAGAAGCGGTGGACCAGGCGCCGGAAGGTCTCCTCGCCGCCGACCTGCTCGTAGAAGGTCTGCTCCTGAAGCGTGCCGCGCGGAATCTCGGTCACGTCGCTTGGCCTCACAAGTCTCGCTCGGGTCACCCCGATGCCTGTCCGGCCGGGGGTCCGGGGGTTGTCCCCCGGAAAATGCAGCACTCGTACATCGTCTCAGACGACCGGGACGAGGACTTGGGGCTTAGGCCCTGCCCGGACAGCGGCCCTGCCCATCCCGCACCCGTGTACACCCCGGACGGGGGCTCGCTCTTACGTCCCCGGCACAGCACAGTGGACGTATGGGCGCACAGGGCACGGACCCGGAGTCGGGAGCCGACGCGGCGCGGGCCGCGCTCGTGCGGGAGATCGCCGTCACCGGGGCCTTCGACGGCGACCCGGCCTGGCGCGATGTGTTCGAGCAGGTCCCGCGCCATGTGTTCGTGCCCTACTACTACCTTCCGGCGCCGACCGGCTATCGGCGGCTGTGGTGCGAGGACCCCGACCCGCGGCAGCGGGAGCGCTGGCTGCGCGGAGCCTACGCCGACGAGCCGCTCGCCAGCCGGGTGCGCGACGGGGAGCTGGTGTCGTCCAGCAGCCAGCCGTCCCTGATGGCGCGGATGCTCGTCGAACTGGACGTACGCGAGGGGAACCGCGTCCTGGAGATCGGCGCGGGCACCGGCTACAACGCGGCGCTGCTCGCCCGCCGCGTCGGCGACGAGAACGTCACCACGATCGACCTGGACCCGGAGATCACCGAGTCGGCACGCCGGCACCTCGCCGCCGTGGGCTTCCGGCCCGCCGTCGTCACGGGCGACGGTGCGACCGGCTGCCCCGAGCATGCCCCGTACGACCGCATCATCGCGACCTGCGCGCTGCGGTCCGTGCCCAGCGCCTGGCCCGCGCAGTGCCGGCCGGGGGCGCGCATCCTGGCGCCCCTCGCGACCGGCCTGATCCTGCTCACCGTGCGCGAGGCCGGCCACGCCGAGGGCCGCTTCCTGCACACGCCCGCCTACTTCGTGCCCCTGCGCGGCGCGACGCAGGGCGAGGAACCGGTGCAGCACATCGGCGGGCTGCCGCGCAGGGTCCTCGCCGACGACCTCTTCCGGTTCCTGCTCTCGCTGACCGCGGGCCGGCTCGACCCGCACGAGGCCCTCGCCCTGTGGGAGCGGGAGGGACGGCCTGCGCGGGAACGGTTCGGCGTCACGGTCAGCGGTGAGCACGAATGGGCCTGGCTGGACGACCCCGAAGGGCCGTACGCCTGGTCACTGCGGCCGGACCGGATGTAGACGCGGAGGGGCTAGCCCCGGTGGATCGTGATCGTCGTCCAGGCGCCCACGTGTACCCGGTCGCCGTCCTGGAGCGGCACCGGGACGAACGGCTGGATGGGCTCGTCGCCGCCGTTGACCGTGGTGCCGTTCGTCGAGTTCTGGTCGACGACCGCCCATGATCCGTCCGGCTGCTGCACCAGCACGGCGTGCTGGTGCGAGACGCCCGGGTCCTCCGGAGGCACCGACAGATCGATGTCGGGGGTGTCGCCCGTGGAGTGGCGGCGACGGCCGATCGTCAACTGGTTCCCGGTGAGCCGGCGCTGCTGCTCGGGCGAGTACGCGGGCAGGTTCAGGCCCGAGGCCTCGGGCCCGCTGCGGTGCATCATCGCCATGAAGTATTCGCGGTCCGGGCCGATCGTCGCGCTCCAGGACACCGGCTGCTGCTGCTGGAAACCCTGGGGCGCCTGCGGAGCCTGGGTCTGCTGCGGTGGCGGGAAGCCCTGCGGAGCGCCCGGCGCCTCGGTCGCGCCGGGACCCTGCTGAGCCGGGGCCGACGGGGGCGAGAGCACCCAGTCGTCACCGCCGCCGAAGGACGGACCCGACGGGCCCGGCGGAGGCGGCGGAGGCGGCGGCGGACCCTGCGGGCGGCCGGTCTCCTGCGGGAACGCGGGCGGGGCCGGCGGGCCGGGCTGCTGGAACGCCTGCGGGGGCGCCGGCGGCCCCGGCTGCTGGAACGCCTGCGGGGCGCCACCCGTGCGGGGGCCCGGCGGGGGCGGCGGGGTCTGCGCCGGGTCGCCGCCGAACGGCGGGATCGGCTCGGCGGGCCGGTTCATCTGCGAGGGCCGCGAGCCCTGGTACTCGTACGAGTCACCCGGTCCCTGCGGCGGCTGCTGCTGGAAGCGGAGCGCCGGGTTCGGGCCGGCGGGGCCCTGGCCGGGGCCGGGAGCCGGCGGGTTCGGTGCGGCCGGCGTGTAGGACGTGGCCGTGTTCGTCAGGAAGTTCCACCGGCACTCCTCGCAGAACGGCGCGCCGCCCTCACGCGGCGTGCGGCACTGCGGGCACAGCTCGGGGCCGGCGCCGGGCGGCGGAGCGGGCTGCCCCGCGTTCCCCGGCGGCGGGTAGCCGTAGCCGGGAGGCGGGGTCTGGCCGCCCTGGGGGTATCCGTAACCAGCGGCCGGGGGCGGAGGGGGCGGGGGCACGGCACCGGCCATGCGGTGACCGCAGACCTCGCACCAGTCGTCGGAACCCGACTGGTGTCCGTTCGGGCAGGTCGGCATGTCGGCGCTTCCCCCTCCGTTACTTCGCTACGTCGTCACTTCTTGACACGGACAGTCTTCGTGGACCGGGTCTCGAGGGTCATTTCGTCAGCCTCGGCGACCTTGGCCTTCAATCGAACAGTACCTTCCGCGGCATCGACCACGTCCACCACCTTGGAGAGCAGTTTGGCCGTATCCGCGTTCCCGGAGGCCGCGGCGAGCTGCACCGCGCGTCCCAGCTTGGCCGTCGCCCCGTCCGCATCGCCCGCTTTGCGGGCATCCAGACCCTGCTGGATGACCTGTGCCAGTTCCGCCTGGCCCGTGTAGTGCGCCACCTGCGGGTTGATCGACGTGGACGCCGTCATGTCGTCCGTCCACACGGCCCGTACGAGTCCCTGCGCGAGGGTCTGCACGCCGCCGTCGGCCCCCGGGATCACCAGCGACACGCGGCCCGCCAGCATCTCCTGGCCGAGCTCGGCGTTCGGGACCTGTACGCACACGTGGTAGTCGCGGGACTCGTCGCCCCACGAACCCGTCGGGTAGTCGCCCGCGCGGGGCCCCGCCTCGATGCGACGGTCCGTCAACTCCTCGACCGTGGGCGCCACTTGCTTCACGAACTTGATCTCGGAGCCGAGTGGCGTCCACAGCCGCAGCGCGACGTCCGCGACCTCCTTGCCCATCGCCGTCTCCATCATCTGCGTGAAGTCGGCGGCCAGGCCGGCCGGGTCGGCGACGATGTCGGCGGTGCCGAGCATGGCCGAGGCGATCCCCGTGACCTCCTTGACCTCCCAGTCCGTCCCCACGCCGCGCGCGTCACACGTGAAGCGGCCCGCGCACGTGTCGAGCGCGGCCTTCAGATCCTCGGGCGACTCGTGCTCGTTGCGCCCGTCCGTCAGCAGGATGCCGTGACGCACCGAGGACGCGGGGACGTCGGCGGCGGACAGCAGCCGGTCGGCGAGGCGCAGCCAGGTGCCGATCGCGGTGCCGCCGCCCGCGGACAGCTTGCGCAGCGCCTGTTTGGCCTGGTCGCGGGTCTGCGCGTCGGCGACCGCGAGCCGGCCACCGCCCGGGTAGACCTCCTTCGCCACATGCGTCCCGCCGATCACCGCGAAGTGCACGCCGTCGCGCAGGGTGTCGATCGCGGCGGCCGTGGCGTCACGGGCGTTGCGCATCTTCGTCGGCGGATAGTCCATCGAGCCCGAGCAGTCGACCATCAGCGCGACCGCCGCGTCGGCCCCCCGGCCCGCGGCGTAGAACTGCGGAGCGGCCACCGCGCCGCCGACCGTGCCGCCACCCGTCGACGTCACGGTCACGATCGCGTTGACCTCGCGGCCGCCCTCCGGCAGGAACTCGTTCTGATAGACGTCGACCGAGAACTGAGGAACGCTCGACTTCGAGAACTTGGCCATGGTTGTTGGTCCCCCCTACACCTTCGTGCGCCTGCGTGGAACTTCCCCGACGACCCGGCGACTTCCCCGCGCCGCCCGGTCTACGCCGATCCTGCCCCCGCGGGCGGTACGGGGAACGGCAACACGGCCACTGTTACGTTGTCGTGGCCGCCGCCGTCGAGCGCGTGGCCGACCAGGACCTGGGCGCTGTGCAGCGGCCGGTGTGCCGCATCCGCCGGGATGACCCTGGCCATCTCCTCCGCGGCCTCCGCGTAGTTCCACAGCCCGTCCGTGCACACCACGACCACGCCGGGGCGGTCCGGCTTGAACGAGGCCGTGTGCGGCTCCAGTTCGTACGCGTCCGCGCCGAGCCAGCCCGTGATCGCGTGCGCGCGCTCGTCCGCGTACGCCTCCGCCTCGTTCATCAGGCCCGCGGCGACCATCTGGGCCGCCCACGAGTCGTCCTCGGTGAGGCGGGCCGCCTGGGCCGTGCGGTCGTCGGGCACCCAGTAGGCGCGCGAGTCACCGACCCAGCCGACGATCAGCAGGTCCTTGGCGATGATCGCGCCGACCAGCGTGCACGCGGGCGCGTTCTGGTGCGGGGCGTGCTCGTGGGCCGAACCGGGCTCCTGCGCAAGGGCGTTGACCGCCTCGGCCGCCACGACGATCGCGTCGTGCATGGCCTGCTGAGGATGCGTCCCGCGCGGCAGCGACTCCAGGAGCGCCTCGCTCGCTGCGCGCGACGCGGCCAGGGACGCCTCGTCGGGGCGGGTCGCCGAGGAGACGCCGTCGCAGACGATCGAGACGACGGACGGCGTCCCGTCGGGCAGGGCGGCCGACGCGATCGCGAACGCGTCCTCGTTGCGGTGGTGGCGCAGCCCTCGGTCGCTGACCGCGGCGACCGCGCCCAGCTCCTGTTCCATGTGATCGCGCTCGCGCGGCTGCGCGTGCCCGCAGTTCTCGCAGTAGCCGTCCCGGTCGACGTGTCCGGCCCGGCACGCCACGCAGAGCTTCGTGCCCGCGGGAGGAGTCGCGAGCGCCTCGGGCGGCGCCGTACGGGGATCGGGGGCGGGCAGCGTGTAGTCGCCGGCGCCGGCGGACTGCCCGGCATGCTCGGACTCCCCGGCCTGCTCGGGAACCCCGTCGAAGCGCACGGCCGAAGGCAGTTCGGAGCCGCCCGAGTCGGTGCCCTGGAGGTCGGTGGGCAGATGCACCGGCGCCGGGGTGTCGGAGCTGTCGAGCTCGGGGGCCGACGGCCAGTCCACGACGGGCGTCCCGGCCGCTGCCGCGCCGTCCGCGACCGGCGTCACAGTCGGCAGGTCGTCCGGCGGGGCCGGCACCGCCGACAAGTCGTACCCGCACGCGCCGCAGAAGCGGTCACCCGACTCGAGGGGCTCCTCACAGCTGGGGCACGTCGACATGGCCGTCGGCCGAGGCATCTGCGACATCAACTCACACCCACGTCCGTGGACGGTAACGGTTCGCCCGCTCCACCAGTTCGATCCTCTCCTCGCCAACCTGAGCGAGCCTGGCCAGTGTCCGGAACGAGCGCTCGAGGCCGAGACGCAGCCCCCGCTCGTCCAGGTCGTTCCCCAGCACGACGGTCCTCACGGGTCCCTGGCGCGGAGCGGAACCTTGACTACCGGAGAGTACCCAGTCGAGCGCCGTGCCGAGGACCTCGGTCGACAACTGCTCCCGGCGCACCGCGTCGAGGCCGAACCCGTCCAGCGCCTCGACCTGGCCCGCCGCGGCCGTCAGATCGTCGAGCAGCGGCCCGTGCGCGGCGGCCGCCTCGGCCATCCGCTGCCGCAGCCTGGCCCGCACCGCGGCGACCCGGGCCGCCGTGTAGTGGATCGACGACTCCGGTACGGACTCCAGGGTGCGCACCGCGCCGTGCCGGTCGGCCGCGGCGAGCTGCACCCGGGCCAGGCCGAACGCGGCGCTCACGTAACTGGGGTCGGTGGCCCAGACGAGGCGGTAGTACTCCGCCGCGTTGTCCAGCTGGCCGAGCACCTCCGCGCACACGCCGAGCGCCAGCTTCGGGGCGGGCTCGCCGGGAAACGCGTCGTAGATCGCGTCGAACGACAGGGCCGCGTTCGTGTGGTCGCCGGTCGCGAGCGCCGCGACCCCGCGGTACCAGACGACCCGCCAGTCGTCCGGGTGCTGCGCCTCCAGCTCCGCCAACGCATGGGCGGCGGAGACCAGTTCACCCATTTCGAGGCGGGCCCGCAGCTCGCGCAGGCGCAGCTCCAAGGAGGTGGCGGGCGCGGCGCGCAGCGCGGTGATGAGCTCGCCCGGCGCGGACGCCATGAGTCCCGCGAGGAACCCGGCGTTCGGGTCGCCGGGGTCGACCCTCGGCACGGGGAGCGCGAGCGCGGTGGCGGCGGCGTTGAGCGGCTTCACCAGCGAGCCCGGGGTGCCGGGGGTGCCGGGGGTGCCGGGCGGGAGAGCAGCGCCGGGAGTCCCCGGGGCGCCCGGGAGCGCGGTGGGCACACCGGCCGGCGGGAGCGCGGATGCGGCCTGCTGCGCGCCGCGCCCTCTCCGCCGCGGCGGCTCCGCCCGGACCCCGAGCCGCGACACCTCGCCCGTCAACCGCGCGAACAACTCCGTGTCCGTGACCTTGACTTCGGGCCCGAACAGCGTCGACAGGGCCGGGCGCGGACGGCCCGTCTGGAGGGCCACGACCTCGCGCAGGACGCCCGTGAGCTGCTCCGCCATCTCCTGCGCGGACGCGAACCGGCGGGCCGGATCGGGGTCGGTGGCGCGCACGAGGAGCCGGTAGAACGACTCGTACGTGCGGAAGACCTCGATGCTGTCGGGGTCGGGCAGGGAGTCCGCGAAGACGTTCGTGTAGCCCTGGAAGTCGAAGGTCAGGACGGCCAGCGTGCGCGCCACGGTGTACAGGTCCGAGGCGACGGAGGGGCCGACGTCCGCGACCTCGGGCGCCTGGTAGCCCACGGTCCCGTAGATCGCCGACTCGTCGTCGTCCATCCTGCGGACCGCGCCCATGTCGATGAGCTTGAGCTGGTCCTCCGTCTGGATCGCGTTGTCGACCTTGAAGTCGCAGTACAGGAGATTGCGGCTGTGCAGGTGCCCGAGCGCCTCCAGGGCCTCGATCCCGTAGGCGCAGGCCTGCTCGACCGGGAGCGGGTCGCGCTTGCCGGCCGGGGTGCGGCGCCCGTTGGCGATCTCCTTGAGGGACTTGCCGCCGACGTACTCCATGACGATGTAGCCGTCCATGGAGCCGGTGCGCTGGTCGAGGTGCTCGACGAAGTTGTAGATGCGGACGATGTTCGCGTGCTCGATCTCGGCGAGGAAGCGCCGCTCCGAGATCGCCGCCGCCATGGCGTCCTGGTCACCCGTGTCGAGGAGGCCCTTGAGGACGACCCAGCGGTCGGAGACGGCGCGGTCCACGGCGAGATAGACCCAGCCGAGCCCGCCGTGCGCGAGACAGCCCACCACCTCGTACTGGCCGTGCACGATGTCGCCCGTGCGCAGCTTCGGCACGAACGAGTACGGGTGGCCGCACTTCGTGCAGAACCCCTCCGTGCGGCCCGGTCGTTCGCCGCGCGCGCGGCCCACCGGTGCCCCGCAGTCCGAGCGCGAGCAGAATCGCTTCCGCTCGGGAACCTCGGGGTTCTCCTGCACCATCATCCGCGGGTCGGGCCGCGGTACGTCCGGCACCTGGACCAGGCCGACGCCCAGGCGCCCGCGCCCGGACGACGCGGCAGAGGCGCCCGAGCTGCGCACGGACACCGAGCGCGATGTCGACTGCCCCGACAGGGAGCGCGACAGACGGCCCGAGACCGACCGGCGCGACTGCGAGGAGCGCGACGAGGAGCGCGAGCTGGCCCGCGAGGACCGCGAACTGCTGCGCGCACTGGAGCTGTTGGAGCCCCGCCCGCCGACCGTGACGCCCGTCGGCGACGACCCCACCATGCCCGTCGGTGAGACGACGGGGGCCAGACCGCACGTGTCGCAGTACAGCTCCCCGCCGCCCATGTCCTCGTACGAACCCACGCACCCGGGACGCTGGCACTGCCGCTGCTCGCTCATGATTCCCCCCTCCGGTCGGCGGGACCGCCCTGTTCGGGCACCCGCGGGACCAATACGTCGGCGGCCGCCCGCTGGTACCGCAGGACCGCGTCCTCGGCCGCCCGCAGATCGCAGGGCGCGCTCCACAGCATCCGCCGGGCCGCGTCGTAACGCTCCACGAGCAGCGGGTCCTCGGCGAAACCGAGCCGCGCCACCTTCGCCTTGTACGCGTCGAGGCGGCCGCGCAGCTCGGCGCGGACCGCCAGCGGCTGGGTGACCGCCGTCAACGACTCCCGTGCCCGCAGGAGTTCGTCCTCGGCTTTCGTCTCCAGGGTCTCCAGAAGCGGTGAGAGCCGGTGCCACTGGGCGGACCTGCGGTACTCGGCCGCCGTCGCCAGCTGTTCCTGGAGCGCCGTCGGCGGGCCGCCGACCGCGGGCACCTCGAACGCGGCGATCTTGGCGAGGACCTCGCCCCGCGCGGACCGCGCCTCGGCGAGCGTGCGGTCGGCGCGCGAGAGGACGTCCCGCAGCCTGCCGATCCGGACCTCCGCGTCCTGCCGCACGGTCAGCACCGCGTCGATCTCGCGGCGCACTTCCTCCAGGGCCTGCGCTTCACGGTCGTACACGGTCGTGTCGGGCCGGCCACCACCGGGCGCCGAACTGCCGGGCGCGGAACGCCAGTACGCGAGCGGATCGGACACGACGTCCTCCCGCAGCCGCGTCAGCGCGTGCGTGATCCGCTCCAGGTCGTCGCCCGAGGGGTGCTCACCCGGGCGTACGCCGACGGAGTGCGCGAGCTGGCGCGTGCGGCCCAGCTCGGCGGCGAGGAGGTCTATACGGGCGGGGAGCGCCGACCAGACGGCGTCGGCGGCGACCACCATGTCCAGCGAACTCGCGTACAGGCCGTTCATCCGCTCCACCAGGTCGGCGAGCGTGAACCGGTCGCTGAGCCGGGCCGGACCGGTGAGCGAGGCGGGTGTGGAGGGGCCGCTTCCGGGGACGGTCACGCTCTCGCCGCGCAGCAGCTCGGTCAGCTCGACGAGGTCCTCACGGCTCGACCAGCGGCGCCGCACGCGTATCTCGCGGGCGGAGCGCAGGGCGGCCGTGTACGCGTCGAAGTACGTCCACAGCAGGGTGATCGCCTGGTCCGCGGCGGCCCAGCGCTCCTGCGTGGTGCCGGTCAGCCGCGCGCCTTCGAGGAGTCTGCGGCCCGCGTGGTCCTGGAGGGCGAACAGCGACGTCTCGATCGCCTCGTGCTCCGCGCCGAGCCGCGCCAGCGCACGGTCCACCTCGTCCCGGTCCATCACCGGACCGGGGGGTCCCGTGACGCCCATCGATCACCTCTTTCGTTCACATCGCCGCCGCCGACTGCCGTCGGCCGCCGCTGTGCAGTTGCCGCAAGTAGCGCCCGGCCGGGGCTACTTGTACTTCGGTGAGGGCGGCCCGGAGGCCGCACCGAGACCGTCCTTGAGCCAGACGTCGTACGAGTCCTGCCAGCCGCCGTCCTTGCGGAAGTCCTCCAGGACCTGGTTGACCCGGCGCACCAGGTCGTCCGTGCCCCGCTTCATCGCCACGCCGTAGAACTCCTTGGTGAACGGCTTGCCCTTGAGCTCGACCGTCGGGTCCTGCGCGGCCTGGCCCGCGGCGAGCGCGCTGTCCGTCACCACGGCGTCCACCTCGCCGAGCTGGAGCCTGACCAGGCAGTCCAGCTGGTTCGGCACCGTCGTGGAGATGTCGGCGCCGGGGGCCAGCGTGCCCGCCTTCCGGTCCGCCTCGAGACGGTCGAAGGCGGTCGAGCCGGCCGCCGTGCAGATCCGCTTGCCCGCGAGCGACTTGTCGTACCCCGTGATCGAGGAGGTCTTGGGCGCGAGGACCTGCTGCCCGGTCTGGAAGTACGCCGTGGAGAAGGCGACGTCCTTGAGCCGCTCGCAGCTGATCGTCATCGTGCGGACGACCATGTCGACGTTCCCGTGCTGTATCGCCGGGATGCGCTGGTTGGTCGGGATCGCGCGGAACCGGATCAGGTCGCGGTCGCCGAGGATCTTCTGGGCGATCTCGTGCGCCAGGTCGATGTCGAAGCCCTCGAGCTCGCTGGACTTCTTGTTCGGGTCGCGGTAGCCCCAGTGGTAGCTGTTCTGGTCGACGCCGACGACGAGGTAGCCGCGCTCCTTGATGGCCTTGACCGCCGCACCCGACTCGTCACCCGACGGCTTCAGGCTGCGCTCCGGATCGGTGCAGGTGTCGGCCCTGGCCTGCACACCCGTGGCCAGACCGGGGCCGCCGACGCCCGTGCTGCCGTCTCCGCCCCGGGTCAGGGGGAGCAGCAGCGCGAAGAGCGCGGTCAGGGCACAGGCGACCGCCATGGCCGCCACACCGCCCCAGCCGCGCAGGCTGATCCGCGTACGCCGTGCGCTCATGGCTGTCCCGCCTCCTCTCACCGGTACTCCGAAAGCCGGCGCCCGACGCCGAGCACGGCGCCCGCCGCGCCCAGCACGGCGAGTACGGCGGCGCCCACCGGGAGCCCCGTCATCGCGCCGCGCCCGTCGGTGGCCGCCTGCTTGAACTCCGCCTGCTCGTGCGTCAGGGCGGACTGCAGTTCCTTGTCGACGTTGTCGAAGCACTCGCGGGTCGGCTTGTCCTGCGCGGAGCCGATCACCTTGTCCAGCGCCCCCTGGTAGTTGCCCGCGTCGTCCTGCTCGCGCGCGTCCTTGTGGCGGTCCTGCCACACGCGCATGTTGTCACCCGCGGCCTGGACGGGCCGCTTGCCCGTGCTGTCGTCGGCGAGATTCGTCGCGTCCCCGAGTTTCGCGGCGAGCGTCTTCATCTGCTTCTGGTAGTCCACGTCGAAGGCGTCCTTGGACACGCCCTTCACCTCGACGGTCTCGGCGCCGCGGCTGACCAGCGTCAGATTCTCGTTGCCCCGCGCCTTGAGGGAGGCGATGCGCGCGTCGTGCAGCACGTTCAGCGAGCGGACCCCGTGGTCGTACGACTCGTCGAGGCCCGCGCGGGCGACGCTGTGGCCGACGACGAGCCACAGGAGGACGACCGTGGACGCGGCCGTCGCGGCGACCAGGCCGTGGTTGAGCACGCGGTTCGTCCTGCGGTAGTTGCGCCGCTGGGCCCAGCCGAGCGCGCCGAGCGCGACGACGCCCAGGCCGATCGCGGCCCAGGGGTAGGGCGTGGCGCTGTCGTAGTCCGAGCGGAGCCGCTCGTTCTCCTTCTTGTACAGATCCTCGGCCGCGGGGAGCATCTGCTCCTGCATCGTCTCGTTCGCGTAGCGCAGGTAGGCGCCGCCGAGCGGGAAGCCCTGCCGGTTGTTCGCACGGGCGCGCTCGATGAGGCCCTTGTACTGCGGCAGCAGCTTGTTGAGCTTCGAAATGGCTGCAGTGGAAGGGGAGTCGGGGTCCGAGTTCGCCGCGGCCGTCACGAGCTTGGCCGCGGCGGTCCTGATGTCCTTCTCGTACCGGTCCCGCGTCTCGGCCGGCTCCTGGCCGCCCGCGAGGAAGCCGCTGGACGCCGCGGTGTTGGCGTCGGCGAGCGAGCGGTAGATGTCCGCCGCGTCGGCGCTCAGGGGCTGGCTGCTGTGCAGGACGTCGTCGGCGGCGGCCGAGCGGTCGGTCATCTGCCAGGCCGTGACCGCGCCGAACGCGACGACGAGCAGCGCGAGCACCGCGCCGATGATGCGCAGGCGCCCCGGCTCCGTCGTCGCCGCGGCGCGCACCCGGTCGACGCCCTCCGCCCACGCGGTGCCGCGAGCGGCCGCGACGGGCTCCGGGCCCTGCGCGTGCGGCGGGCGCACCTGCGGCGGAACGGACGGCATCGTGGGCGCGCCGACCGTCCCCGGCGGCGCCGCGCTGCCGTTCGGCGGGTTGTTCACTCGACCTCCCCCATGGTCATCGGTCCGTCACTTCCGTCCGGCGTGCGGGGAGCGCGGGCGAAGGTGCACGGCCGCAAGTATTGCCGCAGGGACAGACATCCGCACAGCCATTGACTGGATCTTGTTCGGATTCCCTTGCGAACCCCCACGAACACACCACGCCGAACACACCCCCGCCGAACGCCGTAGGTCATGTCCTGGTGCGGCCCCTGCCTTTGAACACGTGAGGTGAATCCGATCGGTTCCCTTCCCGCGCGCCGGTCACAGCAGGGCGGTGAGCCGCTCCAGGCTACGGCGGCCCTCGCGGCGCACCCCCACCGGGACGAGCGCGGCCCGCCCCGGCATGCGTACCCCGCCGGTGAACGCGACCCGGGTCCCGTCCCCGTCGGGCGTCGCCGCGACGCCCAGCAGCAGGAACCGGCTCTGCAGCCAGCACCAGCCGGGTCGGTGCACCCCGCGCAGCCGGGCCCGCATCCCGTACTTGCTGATGGCCAGCGCCTCCACGCGCTCCCCGTCGCGGCGCAGCACACGTAGCCCCCGCATATCGGGCGCGATCCGCCCGAACTCGCCCTCCAGGTCGCCCAGAAGGGCCCATACGCGCGCGTACGGGGCGTCGACGAGCCCCTCCGTGACATGGGCGCCGCCGATGCCGGACGCGAGCGCGTGCAGTCTGCGAACGGGGTCGAGGTCCGCCCGGGGCCATTGCGGACGCTGTGGCGGCTGAGAGGGGCGAGTCATGAGGTCCACGCCTTCCGGAAGGTGTCACGGGCCCGGGACAGCCGGGACTTGACGGTGCCCACGCGTACGCCCAGCAGCTCGGCGGCGGCGCGCTCGTCGAGACCCTCCACGTCGCGCAGGACGAGCACCGCGCGGTGCTCGGGGGAGAGCCGATCCAGTACATCCCTTATGTCCGCGGCGAGTTGGGAGTCACCGCGCGCGGGCAGAGTGCTCAGGTCGGCCGGGACCGCGCGTGCCGAACGCCGCGCCATGCGGACCGCCTCTCGCACGGCAATGGCGCGGGCCCAGCCGCGCACGGCCGCCGGGTCCTTGAGGGAGCTCAGTGAACGGAACACTGCGACCAGCGCCTCCTGCGCCGCGTCCGCCCCCTGCTCCAGCGCGATCGGTCCGCAGATGCGCCCTACGTAGGGGGCGAGTTCGTCGAGGAGAGCGGCCATGGCGAGGGTGTCGCCGCGCTGGGCGGCCCGTACGAGGCGTACGGTCGCGGCCCTGTCGTCGTCATCGGACACGTACGGCATCTTCCCGGTGCGCCACGGGCCCCGGCCGGGCGACCCTGACCGCGGCCGCCGCGAGACCCGCGCAAAGCGGCGTGTACGCGCCCAGGTTGAGCCAGTAGAACGCGGTGCCCGGGTCCTTGGTGAAGAGCCAGTAGGCGCCCGCGAGGCCCCGCAGCGAGAGGCCGGTGGCGACGGCCCATGTGCCCAGGCGCAGCAGGGTGTGCGGGCGGTCCAGGCGCGCGCGGGCGACGACGACGCCGCTCGCCGTGAACAGGGCGGTGGCGAGCGGCAGCAGAACGGGCGGGGTGAAGGGCACGTCCGCGCCCAGGACGGCGTACGACAGGCTCTTCACGTCGTGCGCCGGCCAGGTGGACCCGGTGGACCAGCACAGGTGCAGCAGAGCGTCGCAGCTCAGGACGGAGGCGATGAGAGTGGCGGCGCGGCGGGCGGTGCGGTCGGTGGGCATGGGTGCGTCCTCCGGAGTGCGATGAGTGACCGACACCCTCCAGAGGACGCGTCCCGGCGAAACGTTCCCGACGACTTCGGTCAGCCTTCGAAGTGCGCCCGCACGCGCGCGTGCACGTCCTCGTCCGCCCCCACGGCGTCGAGGCCGAGCAGCGCCGCGCCCAGGACGGGCCGGGCGGTCACCACGTGCGGGACCGCCTTCGGGGCGCGCGCGGCGAGCATCTCCCGTATCCGGTGGTCGAGTTGGGGATGGCGCGCGGCGAGCACCGAGCCGCCCAGGAGCACCGGGGTCTCCTCGTCGAGCAGGCCGAGCCGGTCCAGGGCCACCACGGACATGGCCACGACCTCGTCGCCCAAGCGGTCGATCAGGGCGCGGGCCACCGGGTCGCCGTCCGCCGCCGTGGCGAACAGGACCGGCGTCAGCTCGTGCCGTCGCCGCATCGGGATGCGGCCCAGGTGCAGCGCCTCGATCAGCGCGTACATGGTGGGCAGCCCGAAGTGCGCGGGCAGGGTGCGCATCAGGGCGGTCGCGTCGCCGCGGCCGTCCTCGGCGCGGGCCGCGTACCAGAGGGCCTCCTCGGCGAGGCCGCCGCCACCGCCCCAGTCGCCGGAGATCTTGCCGATCGCGGGGAAGCGGGCGGTGCGCCCGTCGGGCAGCATCCCGGCGCAGTTGATGCCGGCGCCGCACACGACGGCGACGCCGCGCGGCTCGGAGTCCTGGAGGAGCCCGGCGCGCAGGACGGCGAAGGTGTCGTTGCGTACGTCGACGGAGGCGGCCCAGCCTCGGGTGTGCAGTTCCGCCGCCAACTCCCTTTCCTCGACCGGGAGATCGGCGTTGGCGAGACACGCCGAGACGTGTTCCACCGTGGCCGTGCCCGCCTCGGCCAGCGCTCGGCCGGCGGCCTCGGCGAGCACGTCGACGGCGGCCTCGACTCCCACCTTGGGCGGCTGGAACCCGCCGCCGCGGGCCGCGCCGACGACGGTGCCGTCGGCCGCGACCACCGCGACGTCGGTCTTGCTGTTGCCGGCGTCGATCGCCAGCACCCAGCCGTTCACAGAAGAGCTCAGGCCCACGCGAGGTGCTCCCGGTTGTGGGCGATCAGCTGATCCGTGAGCTGCTCGGCGTACTCGATCTGGCCCACCAGCGGATGCGCGAGCAGCGCCTTGAAGACGCGGTCGCGCCCGCCGCGCAGGGCGGCTTCGAGTGCCAGGTCCTCATACGCGGTGACGTTCGCGATGAGGCCCGCGTACAGCGGGTCGAGCGCGGGCACGGCCAGCGGCGTCGCGCCCTTGTGGCCGACCGCCGCCTGCACCTCGATCACGGCGTCGTCGGGCAGGAACGGCAGCGTGCCGTTGTTGTACGTGTTGACGACCTGGTACGGGGAGCCCCCGCCGCCGAGCAGCGACGCCGCCAGGTCCACGGCCGCCTCGCTGTAGAAGGCGCCGCCCCGCTTGGCGAGCAGCTCCGGCTTCTCGTCGAGCGCCGGGTCGCCGTACATCTCCAGCAACTCCCGCTCCATCGCGGCCACTTGGGAGGCGCGCGACGGCTTCGTGCGCATCTCCCGCACGACCGCGTCGTGCTGGTAGAAGTACCGCAGGTAGTAGGAGGGCACGACCCCGAGGCGGTCCACGATCGCGCGCGGCATGTGCAGGTCCTCGGCGATGGCGTCGCCGTGCTCGCCGATCAGGCGCGGCAGCACGTTCTCACCGTCCGGGCCGCCGAGGCGGACACCCAGCTCCCATGTGAGGTGGTTGAGGCCGACGTGGTCGAGGTGGACCTGCGAAGGCGTCACGTCGAGCAGCCGCGCGAACTTGCGCTGGAAGCCGATCGCGACGTTGCACAGACCGACGGCCTTGTGCCCGGCCTGGAGCAGCGCGCGGGTCACGATGCCGACCGGGTTGGTGAAGTCGATGATCCAGGCGTCCGGGTTCGCGCGGCGCACCCGCTCGGCGATGTCGAGGACCACCGGCACCGTGCGGAGCGCCTTCGCGAGGCCGCCCGCACCGGTCGTCTCCTGCCCGACGCAGCCGCACTCCAGCGGCCAGGTCTCGTCCTGGTTGCGGGCGGCCTGACCGCCGACGCGCAGCTGGAGCAGGACCGCGTCGGCGTCGGCGACACCGGCGTCCACATCGCTCGTCGTACGGATGACGCCGGGGTGACCCTGCTTGGCGAAGATCCGCCGCGCGAGGCCGCCGACCAGCTCAAGGCGGTCGGCCGCCGGGTCGACGAGCACGAGTTCCTCGATCGGCAGGGTGTCCCTCAACCGCGCGAATCCGTCGATGAGTTCGGGTGTGTAGGTCGACCCTCCGCCGACCACGGCGAGCTTCATAACAGTCCTTAGCCCTTTACTCCGGTGAGAGTGACGCCTTCGACGAAGGCTTTCTGTGCGAAGAAGAAGACGATGCAGACCGGCGCCATCACGAGGAGGGTCGCGGCCATCGTCAGGTTCCAGTTGACGCTGTGTGCGGACTTGAAGGATTCGAGGCCGTACGACAGCGTCCAGGACGCCGGGTTCTGGGCCGCGTAGATCTGCGGCCCGAAGTAGTCGTTCCAGCAGTAGAAGAACTGGAACAGCGCGATCGCGGCGATGCCCGGCTTGGCCATCGGCACCACGATCTTCAGCAGGGTCCGCAGCTCACCGCAGCCGTCGACCTTCGCCGACTCGATGTACTCCTTGGGGATCGTCAGGAGGAACTGGCGGAGCAGGAAGATCGAGTACGCGTCGCCGAACGCCATCGGGATGATCAGCGGCCACAGCGTGCCCGACAGATGGAACTGCTGGGCCCACACCAGGTACATCGGGATCACGATGACCTGCGGCGGCAGCATCATCGTCGAGATGACGAGGATCATCGCCGTCCGCCGGCCGCGGAAGCGGAACTTGGCGAGCGCGTACGCGACGGGGATCGCCGAGCACACGGTCAACAGGGTCCCGAGGCCCGCGTAGAGCAGGGAGTTCTTCCACCAGCCGAGGAAGCCGTCGGTCTCGAAGACGGCCTTGTAGTTCTCCCAGTGCCAGGAGTCCGGCCACAGGTCGCCGCTCATCGCCTGGCTGTCGCTCATCACGGACGTCAGGAAGACGAACACGAAGGGAAGGACGAACAGCAGGGCCACGGCGATCGCGATGCTGTGCACGGCGATCCAGTTCAGGATCCGCTTGCGGCGGGCGCGGGCGGCGGCCGGGCCTCGGTCGGGGGTGGCCTCGGCGGCCGGGGCGGGCGCGGGGCGCAGGGTCGTAGTAGTCATGAGTCTCAGTCCTCCGCCGCGAGCAGGCCCGAGCGCTTGCGCATGAGCAGCATGGTCACGGCCATGGCGATGGCGAAGAGCACGAGCGAGAGGACGCACGCCGCGCCGGTGTTGAAGTTCTGGAAGCCCATCGAGTAGACGAGCTGCGGGACGGTGAGCGTCGAGTGGTCCGGGTAGCCGGGCTGGATGACGCTGCCGGGGCCGATGGAGACTCCGGAGGCGATCTTTCCGGCGACCAGGGCCTGCGTGTAGTACTGCATCGTCTGGACGACGCCGGTGACGACGGCGAACATGACGATCGGGGTGATCGACGGCCAGGTCACGTACCGGAACTTGCCCCAGGCGCCCGCTCCGTCGAGATCGGCGGCCTCGTACTGCTCCTTGGGCACGTCGAGGAGCGCTGCCATGAAGATGACCATGAGGTCCCCGATGCCCCACAGGGAGAGCATCACCAGGGACGGCTTGGCCCAGGCGGCGTCGTTGAACCAGTTCGGGCCGTCGATGCCGATCTTGCTCAGGACCTCGTTGACCGGCCCGGTCGCGGGGTTGAGCAGGAAGACGAAGGCGACCGTGGAGGCCACCGGCGGGGCGAGGTACGGCAGATAGAAGGCGGTCCGGAAGAAGCCGACGCCCGTCTTGATCTTCGTGACCAGCAGGCCGAGCGAGAGCCCGAAGACGACGCGCAGCGCCACCATGATCACGACCAGCCACAGCGTGTTCCACAGGGCGGGACCGAACAGCGGCATGTCCTCGAACACGTACTTCCAGTTCCTCAGCCCCACGAACGTGGGCGCCTTGATCTGGTTGTAGTGCATGAACGAGAAGTAGACGGTGGCGAGCAGCGGGTACGCGAAGAAGGCGCTGAACCCGATCAGCCAGGGGGAGAGAAAGCCGAGCGTGCGCAGTCTGCGGCGCGCGGGCCGGGAAAGTGTGAGTGCCATGCGCGGGGTTCCTGATTCCTCAGTTCTGCGACTAGTTCTGCGACTGCAGCGTGTCGGCGTCGATGAGCTTGTCGAGGCGTTGCAGCCCCTTCTTCAGATGCGGGACCTTGCCCGCTTCCTCGGTGTACGAGAAGTCCTGGAGCTGCACGACGTACATGCCGCCGTTCGTCGACGGGGGCAGCACCTGGCTGTACTTGTTGTTCGCGATGTCGAGGAACGTGCGGAACGTCGGATCGGCGTCCAGCTTCGGCGACTTGAGGGCCGCCTTCGTGGACGGCACGTTGTGGATGGCGTTCGCGAAGCTGACGACCTGGTCGGTGTCCGCGGTCAGGAACTTCACCAGTTCCCAGGCGGCGTTCTGGTGCTTGCTGCTGTGCGCGATGCCGGCGACCGTGCCGGTGAGGTAGCCGCGCCCGTACGTCTCGGCCTGGTCGTCCGGGACGGGCAGCGGTGCGACGCCCCACTTGAACTTCGCCTTGGCGTCGTTCAGCATCAGCCCGCGCCACTCACCGTCGAGATGCATCGCCAGCTTGCCGCTCAGGAAGGCGTTCTGGTTGGACATCTCGTCGCCGAAGGAGGTCCGGAACCGCTCCAGGGAGTCGTATCCGCCCTGTGCGTCCATCAGCTTCTTCGCGGTGCCGAAGAACTTGTACGTCGCCGGGTCCTTCGAGAGCCGGGACTTCCCGTCCTTGTCGAAGTACATCGGGCCCCACTGGGCGAACAGGCGGTCGGGGCTGTTCTGGTAGAGCCGGAAGTTCGGCATGAAGCCCACCCGCTTGTACGAGTTCCCGCTCCTGACGGTGAGCTTCTTGGAGTCGGCGATGAACTCGGACATGGTCCGCGGCGGCCGGGAGATCCCGGCCTCCTTGAACGCGTCCTTGTTGTAGTACATGCCGAAGGCGTCGGCGAGCAGCGGCAGAGCACACTGATTGCCGTCGTAACTCGTGTAGTTGAGAAGGGACTTCGGGAAGACCTTCTCCTTGTCGAGCCCGCTCTTTTCCATGAACGGGTCGAGGTCGGCCCACATGCCGGAGTCGCAGTATTGGCCGACGTTGTTCGTGGTGAACGACGAGACGACGTCGGGGGCCTCGTCGCCGCCCGCGCGCAGGGCCTGGTTGACGGTGGCGTCGGAGACGTTGCCGGTGGCCTGCACCCTGATGTTCGGGTGGAGCTTCTCGAAGCGGACGATCGAGTCGTTGATCGCCTTCACCTCGCCGGGGGCCGACCAGCCGTGCCAGAACTTCAGTGTCACGGGCTTCGCCGGGTCGTCGTCGGCGCTGCCGACACTCGGGTTGGCGCAGCCGGACAGCAACAGTCCGGCCGCGGCGAGCGCCACGGGGGCACGCAGGGGTACACGCCATCGCGGCATGGCGAACGTCCTTTACCTGTACGGGAGTTGGGGGAGGTGCGAGAGATTGGGGGAGAGGGGGCGGGGTCAGACGTTGTTGCCGGTGTCGAAGACGATGTCGCGGGCCTGGGTGAGCGCCGAGCGCAGGGCACCGGTGAGGATCGGATCGTCGTCGAGATCGCTGATCCGCAGCTGGGGCCGGGGCAGGGCGAGCCCGGTGAGTTCGCGTTCGACGCGGACGCGCAGCGCCTCGCCGCCCGCCTGGGCCACCTGCCCCGACAGGACGACGAGTTCGGGGTCGACGACGGCGACGACGGCGGCGAGCCCGGTGGCCAGGCGGCGGGCCAGTTCGTCGAGGACGGCCGGGTCGGCGAGGGCCTTGCCGAGGTCCTTGACACCACCGGCGAGCAGCCGCACGGCGGGCGCGGCGACCAGGCTCTGGAAGCCGCCCCCCGCGTCCTCGCCGGCGATCTCCTTCTCGCCGCCGCGCGCCAGCGGGGCGCCGGGCAGCGGCATGTAGCCGATCTCTCCCGCGCCGCCGGTCGCGCCCCTCAGGAGTACGCCGCCGAGCACGATCGCCGCGCCGACACCCTCGTCGACATAGGCCAGCACGAAGTCGTCGTGGTCCTGCGCCGCGCCCTCGTACTGCTCGGCGATGGCGGCGAGATTGACGTCGTTCTCGATGGAGACCGGGGTGCCGAGGACCTCGGCGAGCTCGGCGAGCAGGGTGCGCGAGTGCCAGCCCGGCAGGTGCGGGGCGTACCGGAGCTGGCCGGTGTGCGCGTCGATGGCACCGGGGGTGCCGATCACGGTGGTGGTGACGTCGTCGTGGCCGAGCCCGGCCAGCCGCAGGGCGCCGTCGAAGGCCTCGGCGACGAGCTGGGCGGTGCGGTTGCGCACGTCGTCGGCGACGGCGACGGCCTCGATGCGGCAGCGACCGCGCTCGGCGCCGGCGATGTCGGCGACCACGGCGGTGATCCCGGTGGGGTCCGCGGAGAGGGCCACGATGTGGCCGGCGCCGGGGTGGATCTCGTACAGCACGGCGTTCGGTCCGGGCCGGCCGGTCTGACTGCCCGTGGCGCGCACCAGCCCCACCGCTTCCAGCCGGCTGAGCAGCTGGGAGGTGGTGGGCTTGGACAGCCCGGTCAGCTCCCCGATCCGGGTGCGGGTCAGCGGCCCGTGCGCGACGAGGAGGTCGAGGGCCGCGCGGTCGTTCATGGCGCGCAGGACGCTCGGGGTACCGGGGGTTCCCGGGGCCGTACCGGCCATGACCTGTCTCCTCGCGTCACTGTTAGGAAGGTTTCCTATTGATGTGCGAGGAACGTAAGCCGTGGGTGAAGGGGGCGTCAATAGCCGACGGCCCTCAGGCAGCCAAGTCGTTATCCGCGGCGTACGCCGAGTGGCCGTACGCCAGGTGGCCGTACGCCGGGAGACGTACGGCCACCTGGTGACGCGAGCCCAGGGATCCAGACACAGGCTCCAACGCGAAGACCCGGATCGTTGTCAGGCAGAAATGCCTTCGATCCGGGCCAGTGCCTCGTCCGCGCCGAACGGCTGCAAGTACGGCAGCCAGCGCGGATCCCTGTGCCCGGTCCCGATGATGCGCCAGGCGAGCCCGGTCGGCGGGGCCGGCGTGTGCCGCAGGCGCCAGCCGATCTCGACCAGGTGACGGTCGGCCTTGACGTGGTTGCAGCGGCGGCAGGACGCGACCACGTTCTCCCACGCGTGCTGGCCGCCGCGGCTCTTGGGGATGACGTGGTCGACGCTGGTTGCGACGCCACCGCAGTACATGCACCGCCCGCCGTCCCTGGCGAACAGCGCCCGCCGGGTCAGAGGAACGGGCCCCCTGTAAGGGACCCGGACGAACCGCTTGAGGCGGACCACGCTCGGTGCAGGGACGGTACAGGTTGCGCTGTGCATATAGGCGCCGGACTCCTCGAGGCACATGGCCTTGTTCTCGAGGACCAGAACGAGCGCGCGGCGGAGCGGTACGACGCCGAGTGGCTCGTACGACGCGTTGAGGACCAGGACATGCGGCACGGATGCCTCCTTGTACGCCGGCGGCGCGTGGCTCGCGCCGGGACGATCTGTAGTCAGTTTCCCCTCATGGCCTGCACAAGCGCCACCATGTCCCGGTAACGGGCTGGGAGTGTTTTCGACCACACCCCCTACATCCCCAGGTGAGGACCGGCTCTCCCTCGAACATGACAACGATCCACACACAATGCCCCGTTAGTGTGGTGGGTCTGCCCGTAACTTCGCCTTTCGCGGGCGGCCGCTATGCCTGGAGGTTTCTGCCGTGATCTTGTCCGTCCTGTCGGCGTCCGACCCGTCCTCGGACCCGACCACATTCAAGGACGCCCAGGAACAGGCCACCAACGCCGCCAGCTGGGTCGAGCAGAACTGGTCCACCTGGCTGGGTATCGGCCTGCGCATCCTGCTCATCGTCGTCATAGCCGCGGTCCTCAGAGTGGCCATCCGGCGCGCCATCACCAAGCTCATAGAGCGCATGAACCGCACGGCCCAGACCGTCGACGGCACCGCGCTCGGGGGCCTGCTGGTCAATGTGGAGCGCCGCCGCCAGCGCTCGCACGCCATCGGCAGCGTGCTGCGCTCGGTCGCCTCCTTCGTGATTCTTGGCACAGCCGCCCTGATGATCCTCGGCACGTTCCAGATCAATCTGGCCCCGCTGCTCGCCTCGGCGGGTGTCGCGGGTGTGGCGATCGGCTTCGGCGCCCGCAACCTCGTCACGGACTTCCTGTCCGGCGTCTTCATGATCCTTGAGGACCAGTACGGCGTCGGGGACAGCGTCGACGCGGGTGTCGCCTCCGGCGAGGTGATAGAGGTCGGCCTGCGCGTCACCAAGCTGCGGGGCGCCGACGGCGAGATCTGGTACGTCCGCAACGGCGAGGTCAAGCGCATCGGCAACCTCTCCCAGGGCTGGGCCACCGCGAGCGTCGACGTCACCGTCCGCTCGGACGAGGACCTGGTCAAGGTCAAGGAGACCCTGACCGAGGTCGGCGTCGCCATGAGCAAGGACGAGCCCTGGAACGAGATGCTGTGGGGCCCGGTCGAGGTCCTCGGCCTGGACAGCGTGCTCCTCGACTCCATGGTCGTGGGCGTCTCGGCGAAGACGATGCCCGGCAAGTCCCTCACCGTGGAGCGCGAGCTGCGCTGGCGCATCAAGCTGGCCTTCGACGAGGCCGGGATCCGCATCGTCGGCCGCCTCCCCCTGCCGGCCGGCGACGAGGCCACCGCCGACCCGACGGCCGGCGTCTCGGCCCCGTCCGCCTACGCGTCGAGCACGTCCCCGCAGTCCCTGGCGGCCTCCCCGATCGCGCCGCCGAACATGTCGAAGTAGTCGAAGCAGCCGAAACGATCGAAGTAGGCGCTACGCGCGCGAAGGGGCGCCCGGAACTCACGTTCCGGGCGCCCCTTCGCGTTCTCCCCGCGCCCCTTCCGGCAGTGTGGCCGCCGGTCAGGCGACCCGCAGCTCCGACGGGTGGACCGAGCGTCGCAGCAGCGGCAGCGATGTGGCGGCGGCCGCGAGGCAGGCGGCGTAGACCGCGAAGGGCACGAGCAGCGGCAGCACGACCGGGATGCCGTCGCCGACGAAACGCCCGTACGCCACGTACACGGCCGTCCCGCCCATGCCCGCCAAGGCGAGCGCGGGGGCCAGCGGCAGCGCCGTCTCCAGAAGCAGCGTGCGCGCCAGGACCCGGTGCGGCACGCCCGCGGCGACCTGCGCGGCGAGCGTCCTGCGCCGGGTGGCGAGCGACTCGGCCGTGCCCACCGCGAGCCCGGCGAGGCTGATCACGAGCGCGATCAGAACGGCGCCTCCGGCGAGGTTGATACCGGCGGTGTAGAACCCCCGGTCCCCGAGGGTGCCCTCGCGCTGCTGCCGGTCCAGGCCGGCGACGAGGATCTCCCGTACGCCGACGAAACCGACGCCGACCACCGTGACCAGAAGCAGCGCCGCGTGTGTACGGGCGGCGGCCCACGGGTCGTCCCGCAGCCGCTCGGCCGCGATGAGGACGGTCGGGCTGTCGGTACGGTCCGCGAGCCTGCGGCCGATCACCTTGGCGGCGGCGCCCGCGACCCACACGGATCCGGCACCGGTGAGGACCACCGCGGCGAAGACGAACAGCGGGAACGAGGCGGTCCCCAGCCGCAGGCCCGGCAGGAACAGGAGCGCGGCGCCCGCGATGATCAGTGCGGCCGGGGCGAGCAGCCCGAGCAGCGCTCCGGGACCCTGTTGCGGCCGTACCCGTCGCACATGACCGAGCGGCGATGACACGACGCGGCGCAGGGTGAACCGGCTCACCGCGGTGGCCAGGACGGGGATCAGTACGACGACGGCCGCCAGACCCACCCAGGCGATCGCGTCGGGGGTGCGGCCGAGCCGGTTGACGGCCACACAGAAGGCGGCGAAGGCGAGCAGCGAACCGGCGAGGCAGGCGAGCCCCGACTCGAGCGCCGCGATCCGCCGCACCTGCCGCGGCCCGGCCCCCGCGAGGCGCAGTGAGGCAAGGCGACGGTCGCGGTGCACGGCGCCGATACGGGCGCACTGCCCGAGGAAGCCGAGTACCGGAATGAGCAGCAGGAGGAGCGCCGTGACGAGACCGCGGCGCTCACCCTCCCCGTTCAGGAGACCGTGCCAGTACGGGAAGGCGACCCAGCCGCGAAGGGAGCCGAGCGCGACGGCGAGCAGGGCGAACCCCGTCGCCGCGAACGCGCCGAGCGCCGTGAGCGAGATCCGCCACCACTCGCGGCGGTCCGAACCCCGGGTGAGCAGCATGGCAAGGCGCAGGGCACCACGGAACGTGCCCTTCTCGACCCGCTTCTCCCCTCCGGCCGCCGCGTTCGCGGTCGTTGTCTCAGATGTCATGGCGCACCGCCCCGGACACCGTGGCCTGCTCCTGGACCATCCCGTCGTGCAGTTGCACCTCGCGGTCCGCGTAGGCCGCGACCTGGGCGTCGTGCGTGATCAGGACGACCGCGGCGCCGGTCTCGCGGACCGTGCGGGCCAGGGCCGCCATGACCTGTTCACCGGCGAGGGAGTCGAGTGCGCCGGTGGGCTCGTCGGCGAAGACGATGCGCGGTCCCGTCACCAACGCGCGTGCCAGCGCGACCCGTTGGGACTGGCCGCCGCTCATCTCGCCGGGACGCAGCGCCGCCTGGCCGCGCACACCGAACCGCTCGAGCCACTCATCGGCACGGGCGTGCGCGGCGGAGCGCGACGTACCGGCGAGCAGCAGCGGCAGCGCCACGTTGTCGAGCGCCGTCAGTTCCGGGATGAGCTGCCCGAACTGGAAGACGACGCTGAAGTCCGTGCGCCGCAGCTCGCTGAGCCGCTCCTCATGGAGCCGGTCGAGCTGCTCGTGGCCGTACGACACCGAGCCCTTGTCGGGTCGGACGATTCCGGCGAGGCAGTGCAGGAGCGTCGACTTACCGCTGCCGCTTGCGCCCGTGACGGCGAGGATCTCGCCGTGGCGCAGGTCGACGGAGGCGCCACGCAGGGCCTCGCTCTTCCCGTACGACTTGGTCAGGCCGCGGGCGGCGAGGATCGGCGCCCCGTCCGTCGCCTGCTCGGCTCGCGTGCTCATGCTGCGTTGACCTCCGCGGTCAGGGTGGTGAGCCGGGCGGCGGTGGTGGTCATCCACCGCAGGTCGGCGTCGAGGTGGGTGAGTGCGTAGTCGGCGGAGAGGACCGTGGTGAGGTCGGCTCCGGGATCGGACTTGAGCGCGGTGAGTTCGCGCATACGCGCCATGTGGGCGGCGCGCTGGGCGAGCAGGAGAGCGGCCGGGTCGACCGGCTCCCCGGCTCCTGGCTTCTCGGTCGCCGCCGTGGCGAGGATCGATACGACGACCTTGGCGAAGATCTCGTTCGTCACGAAGGGCGCGGGCGCGGTGATGTCCCCGGCCCACTGGGCGAGTTCACGCGCGCCGTCCTCGGTGGACCGGTACAGCGTGCGCTCGGGTCCGCCGTCGGAGTCGGTGCCCTCGACCTCGGCGAGGCCGTCGCGCACCAGGCGTTGCAGGGTCGTGTAGACCTGCCCGTAGGCCAGCGGACGGGCCTGCGGGAAGCGTTCGTCGTAGCGCCGCTTGAGGTCGTAGCCATGGCTCGGCCCCCCAGCCAGCAGCCCGAGAAGGACGTGACGGGTGCTCATGGACTCAGTATGCACTCGGTGTATGTACTGAGTACATAGTGGCCAGGGGGCGAGTCGCGATGACACCAGAAGTGAGAACGAAGCTTCCGCTTACGTCACTCCGCGACCGCGTACGCCTCCACCGACCACAGTGAATAGCCGTACTGCGTGGCCCTCTTGTCGCCCTGGACGCGGACGAAGCGGGTGTCGCGGGCGTCCATGCGGACCGACTCGCGGCCTCCCTGGCCGTCCTTCACGGTCGCCGCCGTGCGCCACGACTTGCCGTCGGCGGACGTCTGGATGCGGTAGCCCTTCGCGTACGCGTCCTGCCAGCGCAGCACGACCTGGCCGAGGCGCACCGGCTTCGCCAGTTCGACCTGCCACCAGGCGCCGTCCTCGGCGGGGGACGACCAGCGCGTCTGCGGGTCGCCGTCGGTGGCGAGGGACGCCGGGAAGTCCGCGGTCTCGTCGCCCGAGGACGAGGGCTTGCCCTCGCGGGCCAGGTCCGGGCCCGCCGTGCGCGGATACGCCCGCACCGACACCGTGCGCGTCGTGCCGGCGAAGCTGACCGGGACGTCGTACGTGCCCGCCGGGGTGCCCTCCGGGACCGTGATGTCGACCGGAGCGCTCACCTGCGTGCCACGCGGGAGCGTCGCCTGCGCGGGCAGGGACACCTTGATGCCGTGCGGCCCTTGAGCGCTCAGCCGTCCTTCCACGGAGCCGGGCCGCTGTGACGTCAGGCGCGCCGTCACCCGCCGCGCGCCCCCGCCGATCTCCGCGTCCAGCTCCGTGCGGGCCAGCTCGAACGAGGCGTCGGGGGAATCCGCGTACCAGGGGACGACGTGGCGCACGGCGCCCTTCGCGGCGCCGGACACCCGGATCGCGTCCACCCGTACGTCCTTCGGCCTCAGCTTCGGCTCGGTGAAGCCGCTGTCCGCGAGCGTGCCCACGGACTTCCAGCCCTCGCCCGGCACATGGACCTGCACGGTGCCATGGGTGCCCGGGTCGGCCAGGACCGTCACCGCCGTGAGCCGCCGCGCCCGCGGCAGCTTCGCCGCACCGTCGGCCGCCGCGTCCGCGCGAGAGGTCCCCGCCCACGCCGCGTACGCCTTCTGCGCCCGGTCGAGGAACGGGTCAAGGACACCCTTGCCCACGGTGACCTGGCGGGACTTCAGGTCGGCCCGCCGGCGTTCCAGGAACCGCG
Organism: Streptomyces sp. NPDC045026; assembly: GCF_056432625.1. Taxonomy (NCBI): domain Bacteria; kingdom Bacillati; phylum Actinomycetota; class Actinomycetes; order Kitasatosporales; family Streptomycetaceae; genus Streptomyces; species Streptomyces sp. NPDC045026. The sequence continues at coordinate 173,597 of NZ_JBWKIS010000007.1, read as the reverse complement.
CCGCCCGCCACGCCGCCGCGCCGTCGCCGCGGGCCTGCGCGTCCAGCATGTCGACGGCCGCCTCCCCGGCCTCCCCGTACCGCGCCAACTGGTCGCTCCAGGGCCGCACTTCGTCGTCCACCGCAGTGGCCTTGAGCCGCTCCGGCGCCCGCCGCATCACGGTGAACGCGTCCCGCAGCTTCTTCGCCGCCGCCTCGTACCGCGCGCGGTCGGTGAGCAGCGTCGTACGGGAGTCCCAGAAGCCGGAGAGGACCGGCTTCAGATACGCGGACTCGTCCTCGCCGAGCACGGACGACGCGTCGTTGCCCGCCAGCGCGCCGAGCGCCTCGCGGGTGCGCGCGTCATGGCCCGCCAGGTCGTCGATCGCGGCCTTCCAGGACTCCTGCGGGCGGTAGTCGCGCGGGTTCCACGCGTAGTCCGCCGACGTGAACAGCGGGATGCGGGAGGCCGCGGGCTGCTCCATCGCGTTGGCGAGCAGCGCCGCCGAACCCGTCGCCACCGCGGGCTCGCGGCCCGTGTAGGGCCCGAGGAAGATGCGGTCCTGCGCGTAGTCGTTGACGGGGTAGTTGTCCATCGTGACGAGGTCGTGTGCTGACCCGAACGCCGTCCGCGCGCCCGCCAGTTCGCGCCCGGTGATCGTGCGCGGGACCACGCCGACGCCCGTCCACGCCACCTCGACGGAGTCGTCGAGCCCGCCGGCGAGTGCGCCGCGGTACTCCGTCGACCCGTCCTGGTAGAACTCCGTCGGCATCAGCGACAGCGGACCCGCGCCCGGGTGCCGCGCGGCGAGGTGGCGCGCCACCGCGTTCGCCACGCGCGCCTGTGCCCGCGCCGCCGCCTTCGGCCCCGAGCCGAACGTCTTCGCGTCCGCCTCGCAGTGCCACTCGCTGTACGACACGTCCTGGAACTGCAGCTGGAACGCCCGCACGCCGAGCGCCCACATGGCGTCGAGCTTGCGGTTCAGGGCCCTGACGTCGTCGTCCGACGACATGCACATGGCCTGCCCGGGGGCCACGGCCCAGCTCAGCGTCACGTGGTTGGCCCGCGCCCGCTCGGCAAGGGCCCGGAAGTCCGCGCGCTGGGCGGCCGGATACGTCTCGCGCCACCGCGCCTGCCGGTACAGGTCGTCGCCCGGCGCGTACAGATAGCGGTTCTGCTTGGTGCGCCCCATGAAGTCCAGCTGGTCGAGCCGCTGTTCACGGGTCCACGGGGTCCCGTAGAACCCCTCCGTCATGCCGCGCACGGCCGTCCCCGGCCAGTCGCGCACGACGACCCCGACGACCTTCCGCCCGCTCACCAGCTGCCGGAACGTCTGCACGGCGTGGAACAGGCCGTCGTCACCGACGCCTTCCATGGCGACGGTGTCCCGGCCGTCCGTCCGCCCGACGGCGAGCCGGTACCCGCCGGACGGCAGGTCCTTGCGGGCCGACGCGCCGAGAGCGCCGAGCGCCGTGGCGAGGCCCTGTCCCCGGCCGGGGCGCGCGTCGGCCGCTCCCCATCCGTCGCCGGCCGCGGACCCGGCGGCCACGGAGCCGATCCGCACCACGAGCGCGGGACCGGCGGGCAGCGGGCTCTCGTCGTCGACCTCGGTGATGTGCCGGGCACCCGACCCGCGCAGAGCGGTGCGCAGGGCGTCCACCGCGTACCGGTCGGCGCCGCGGCCGGTGACGAGGACGACCTCGTCGGTCACGGTGACGGACTCCGCGCCGGAGGGGGTACGCAGGGACTGCGGCCGGGGCCACACCGCGGGCGGCAGTCCCTGCGTACCGCTGTCCCGGTCACCCGTGGAGAGGGGTGGGCCGGGCGGGGCCGCCACCGCACCGGAGGCTCCCCCGAGCGCACTGGCGATGACGGCGGCAGCGATCGCCGCCGCCCCCTTCCTGTGGCGCCGGAGCTGCACGGCACACTCCTCGTTGGTCTCGGTCGGTCTCGGCACGGCGGTGGGACCGGTCATGGGTGTCACAGGGTGGCAGCCGAGCCCACCACTGACCGGGTCGGAGTGTCAACGGGAGTGGCCGTTGTGCCGCAATTGCCCGGCCGGGAGTGGTGGGAGGGGGTGATTCGCGCCGCTCACCGGCCGAGTCCCACCCATGGAACAGAATGTGACCAGTAACACGTTGTCGGGTCGTTCATGTCTGGGGCCGTGCTTGCTGGGTAGAGCTGCCGAGACCGTCACTCACGAAAAGATCGACGACAAGACCCGCGAAGAACCGCGAAAAGGAGGCCTTCATGGCCGCATCAGCGCACCTTCTGCTCTCGGCCCTGTCCAAACAGGCGGACGTCATCCTGCCCGCACCCGCCCTGCCGCTGCCGGACGAGTTCGCGTTCGGCGCCGAACTGCCCCTCACCAGCGAACCGCCCCTCGCCGACGCGCAGCCGCTCACCAGCGAGCCCGCCCTCATCGACGTAGCGCCCCTCACGAGCGAGCCGACCCCCTCGGGTCCGGTCGCGGGCCTGGACTCCTTGGGGGTCTAGGTGACGCTGGCCCGGCTCGCCGCGCTGCACGGGGTCGCCCCGTCCTACTCCCCTTCCCCCGGCCGCACGGTCGAGGCCCCGGACGCCGCGCTCGTCGCCGTCCTCGCCGCCCTCGGCGTCGACGCGGGCACCCCGGAGTCCGTACGGGATGCGCTGGCCGCGCGCGAGGCGGAGGCCGCGCGCCTGCTGCCGCCGACGGTCGTCCTGTGGTCCGGTGAGCCCGCCCCGGCCTGGGCGCGGGAATTACCCGAAGGTGTGACACTCCAGCTGGTCACCGAGCAGGGCGAACGCGTCGAAGACTGGCGACCGCCGGGGCCCGTTCCCCTCGGCGTGCACCGGCTGCGGGCCACCGCCCCCGACGGCGCCGCGGCCGACGCCCACCTGATCGTCGCCCCGCCACGCGTGCGCACCCCGGACGAGCGCGCGTACGGGCTGCTCGTGCAGCTCTACTCCCTCCTGTCGGCGAAGTCCTGGGGCATGGGCGACCTCGGTGACCTGGCCGACCTCGCCGCCTGGGCGGGCCGGACCGCCGGTGCCGGGTTCGTGCAGGTCAACCCGTTGCACGCGGCCGTACCCGGCGGAGCAGGGCCCACGGACCCCTCCCCGTACCGCCCGTCGTCGCGCCGCTTCCCCGACCCGGTACACCTGCGCGTCGAGGACATCCCCGAATACGCCTATCTGCCCGACGCCGACCGCGACCGCGCGCGCGAGCTGCTCGTGGAGGCCGCCAGGCTGCGCGACGGCGTCCTGCACAAGAGCGCCCTGATCGACCGCGACGCCGTGTGGGACCTCAAGCGCCGCGCCCTCGAACTCGTCGTACGCGTCCCGCTCGGCCCCGGCCGCCGCGCCGCCTACTGGGACTTCCTCGCCGAGCAGGGCGCGGACCTGGACCACCACGCCACCTGGTGCGCCATCGCCGAGCGGCACGGCCCCGACTGGCACACCTGGCCCGAGCCCCTGCGCGACCCCGGATCGCGCGAAACCGCCCGCGCCCGCGCCGAGTTGATGGACCGCGTCGACTTCCACAGCCACCTCGCCTGGCTCACCGACGCCCAGCTGGCCACCGCGCAGCGCTCCGCACGCGACGCCGGTATGCCCATCGGGCTCGTCCACGACCTGGCCGTGGGCGTGCACCCGGAGGGCGCCGACGCCTGGGCCCAGCAGCACATCTTCGCCGCGGGCATGTCCATCGGCGCGCCCCCGGACGCCTTCAACTCCCGCGGCCAGGACTGGGGGCTGCCCCCCTGGCGCCCCGACCGGCTCGCCGCCGCGGGCTACGCCCCGTACCGCGCGCTCCTGCGCGGCCTGCTCGCCCACGCCGGAGCCGTCCGCATCGACCACGTCATGGGCCTGTTCCGGCTCTGGTGGGTGCCGGCCGGACAGCCGCCGACCGAGGGGGCGTACGTCCGCTACGACGCGGAGGCGATGCTCGCCGTCCTCGCCCTGGAGGCCGGCCGCGCCGACGCCCTGGTGATCGGCGAGGACCTCGGCACGGTCGAGCCCGGCGTCCGCGAGGCCCTGGACGCGCGCGGGGTGCTCGGCACGTCCGTGCTGTGGTTCGAGCGGGACTGGGACGGGACGGGCCACCCGGTGCCGCCGGAGCAGTGGCGTACGGCCTGTGTCGCCACCGCCACCACCCACGATCTGCCGTCCACCGCGGCCCGGCTGACCGGCGACCATGTGCGGCTGCGCGACAGCCTCGGTCTCCTCGGGCGGCCGCTCGCACGGGAGGAGGCCGAGGCCACCGCGGAAGTCGCCGAGTGGACCGCCCTGTTCGCGCGCCTCGGACTGCTGCCCGGCGGCGGGGGAGGGGGTCTGTGCGAGGAGGAGGAGATCCGGGCCGTCCACCGCTTCCTGCTGCTGACCCCGGCCCGCATGGTCGGCGTCTGGCTGCCCGACGCGGTCGGTGACCGGCGCCCGCAGAACCTGCCGGGGACCTGGGACGAGTATCCGAACTGGCGGCTCCCGATCGCCGATCCCACCGGCCGTCCGGTCCCCTTCGAGGAGCTCACGGCCTCGCCGAGGGCGCATGCGCTCATCGACGTCCTGCGGTCCGGACTGCCCCGTACGGCACCCCCGGGCGCGCGGCCCGTTTAGGTGTTCGCTACGTTTGCACCGTGGACAAGAAGAACGCCCTGCGCGCCGGCGCCCTGGCTGCCGGTACGACGCTGATGATGCTGCTCATGACGTCCCCCGCGCTCGCCCTGGCGCGCGACGACGGCGACGACCCCGGTAAGGGCCTCTCCGTCATCGAGACCCTTGGCCTCTTTGTCGCGGCGCCGATCGTGCTGTTCCTGGTGATCGCCGGCCTTGTGATCGTCGGTGACAAGTCCCGCAAGCCGCAGAAGCAGGGCTGACCGCCGCACCTCTGAACTTCATACGTCTTTGTATCGAGGGCGTCCTCGTGTGCACCGCGCACCGAGGGCGCCCTCGGTGCGTTCCCGGTGCTCCCGGTGCTTTTACCGGGGTGTTTCCGGTGTGTTCTACGGACGCTCGGCCGTCAGATAGCGCTGGAGGGTCGGCGCGAGCCACTCCACGATCTCGTCGCGGCCGAGCCCGACGGCGGGGCCGAAGCGCAGAACGTAGCGGGTGAGCGCGAGGCCGAGGACCTGTGACGCGCAGAGCGCGGCCCGCATCGGGGCCTCAGCGGGGTCGGGGCAGACGCGCAGGGCGAGCGGCAGTGTCTGCTCCTTGAAGATGTCCTGCATGCGCTCGGCCCCCGCGGCGTTGGTGGCGCCCACGCGCAGCAGCGCGGTGAGCACCTCGTTCTCCTCCCACAGGTCGAGGAAGTGCCGTACGAGGGTCCGGCCGATGTCGTCGACCGCGATCTTCCCGGGGTCCGGCAGCCGCAGGTCCAGGTCGATCGCCGCGGCGAAGAGCCCCTCCTTGTTGCCGTAGTAGCGCATGACCATCGACGGGTCGATCGCCGCGTCCTTGGCGATGGCGCGGATCGTGGCCCGCTCGTATCCGTCGGCGGCGAAGCGTTCGCGGGCGGCCGCGAGGATCGCGGTGCGGGTGGCGTCCGAGCGGCGTGCCTGCTGGGTGGCTCCTGTCATGCCAACAACCGTAGGCCAACACTTGTTGACAGTCCAGGGCTGGTCCTCTAAGTTTGCCAACAGATGTTGACCAACAACTGTTGACCAACGGGCGTTGACCAACAGGTGTTGGCCGGCAAGCGTTGACCGGCAAGCGTTGACCGGCAAGCGTCGGCCATGAGCGTCCGGACCCGGGAGGCCACCATGAACGGCACCACTCCTCGCACCGTGATCGTCGTCGGCTCCGGCCCCACCGGCCTGCTCCTCGCCGGCGACCTCGCCGCCGCGGGCGTCCCCGTCACCGTCGTCGAGAAGCGCCCCCACAAGGTCAGCAACCTCTCCCGGGCCTTCGTCCTGCACGCCCGCACCCTGGAGCAGCTCGACGCCCGCGGCCTCGCCGACCGCGTCGAGGCCAAGGGCCAGGCCCTCGACAGGCTCCAGCTCTTCAACCGCCTCTCCGTCGACCTGACCGGCCTCCCCTCCCGCTTCCGCCACGTCCTGGTCCTGCCGCAGTACGAGGTCGAGGCCGCTCTCCAGCAGCGTGCCACCGACGCGGGCGTGAAGTTCTCGTACGAGAGCGAGGTCACCGGCCTCACCCAGGACGCGGACGGGGTGACACTCCAGGTCCGCACGGGCGACGGTGAGTCCTCGACGCTGCGGGCCGCGTACGTCGTCGGTACCGACGGCATGCGCAGCGCCGTGCGCGAGAGCGTCGGGCTGCCCTTCCCCGGCAAGTCCGTCATCCGCTCCGTCGTCCTCGCCGACGTGAAGCTCGCGGAGGAGCCCGGGAGCGTCCTCACGGTCAACGCCGTCGGCGACGCCTTCGCGTTCATCGCCCCCTTCGGCGACGGCTACTACCGGGTGATCGGCTGGAACCGCGCGCGCAACGTCCCCGAGTCCGCGCCCCTCGACCTCGACGAGATCAAGGAGGTCACCCGCTGCGCGCTCGGCCGCGACTACGGGATGTACGAGGCCCGCTGGATGTCCCGCTTCCACAGCGACGAGCGCCAGGCGCCCGCCTACCGCGTCGGCCGCGTCCTGCTTGCCGGCGACGCCGCGCACGTCCACACCCCGGCCGGCGGCCAGGGCATGAACACCGGCCTCCAGGACGCCGCCAACCTCGGCTGGAAACTCGCCGCCGTCGTCAACGGCCGTGCGGGAGAAGCCCTGTTGGACACCTACGAGGCCGAGCGTCATCCCGTCGGGAAGGCCGTCCTGCGCAGCAGCGGCGGCATCGCCAGGCTCGCCATGGCCCACCGCCCCTGGACCCTTGCGGCCCGCGCGGCCCTCACCGCGTTCCTCGGCCGGGTCCGCCCCGCCCGCACCCGCGTGGTCGGCCGGCTCACCGGAATCGGCGTAGCCTACCCGGCCCCGCGCGGCGCGCACCGCCTCGTCGGCACCCGCGTCCCCGACGTCACGCTCAAGGAAGGTCGGCTCTACGAGGCCCTGCGCCGGGGCACGTTCGTCCTGATCGTCCCCGAGGGCACCCGCGACAAGGGCGACGACCGCTACTCCGTCACCCACTGGGCGAGCGACCGCCGCACCTCGCTCCTGGTGCGCCCCGACGGATATGTCGCCTGGGCGTCGGATGAGGCGGCGGATCTCCCGGCGGGCATCGACCCGTACGCATTCGGGGCGTAGGTCCGGGCGGGCCGCGCGGGCTCAGGGGGCCTGCGTGCCCGCCATCAACTGACGCAGCAGGTCGGCCAGTTGGCCGGCCTGCTCGCTGTCGAGCGAGGCGAGCGCCTCGGTCTGCACGGCGAGCCCGGCACCGACCGCCTCGTCGACCAGCGCCCGGCCCTCGTCGGTGAGCGTCACCTGGAGACCGCGGCGGTCGTGCGGGTCGGGCGAGCGGCGCAGCAGGCCGCGCCGCTCCAGCTTGTCGAGCCGCCCGGTCATGCCGCCGGTCGTCAGCATCAGCGTCGCCGAGAGCTGGCGCGGCGAGAGGGTGTACGGGTCGCCGGAGCGGCGCAGTGTGGCGAGGACGTCGAACTCGCCCCGTGCGATGCCGAAGCGCGCGTATGTCTTGTCGATGCGGTCGCCCATGGCGCGCGCGATCCGGTACACCCGGCCGAAGACCTCCATCGCGGTGGTGTCGAGGTCGGGCCTGACCTCGGCCCACTGGTCGGCGATCGCGTCGACGGCGTCCTTGTCGCTGCTCATGGGGCGAGTATGCGACGCGGGTCGCTCGACCGCAAGAAAGTAGCTCGACTGAAAGTAACTTGAGGAAAAGCGACTTGACGAAAAGTAACTTGCGACTAAGCTACTTTCCGTCAACCTACTTCGCCCCGGGGGGAGCACCCGATGAAGACGAACAAGCGCAACGGTGCCGTGATCGCACTGACCGCCCTGGCCCCGATCTCCTGGGGTTCGACCTACGCGGTCACCACGGAGTTGCTGCCTGCCGACCGCCCGCTGTTCACCGGGCTGATGCGGGCGCTGCCCGCGGGCCTCCTCCTGCTGGCGATGGCGCGCACGCTGCCGCGCGGCATCTGGTGGTAGAAGGCCCTGGTCCTCGGCGCGCTGAACATCGGCGCGTTCTTCCCTCTCCTCTTCCTCTCCGCGTACCGCCTCCCCGGCGGCATGGCGGCGGTGGTCGGCTCGATCGGCCCGCTGTTCGTCGCGGGCCTCGCTACGCTCCTGCTCGGTGAACGCCCCACGCGGCGCACGCTGTTGACCGGCATCGCGGCCGCCCTCGGCGTCAGCCTCGTCGTGCTCAAGGCGGCGGGCGCGCTCGACCCGGTCGGCGCGCTCGCCGCGCTGGCCTCCACGGCGTCGATGTCCACGGGAACGGTCCTCACGAAGCGGTGGGGCCGCCCGGAGGGCGTGGGTCCCCTGGCGCTCACCGGCTGGCAGCTCACGGCCGGCGGCCTCCTCATCGCCCCGATCGCCTTCCTCGTCGAGGATGCGCCGCCGGCGCTGGACGGCCCGGCCGTCGCGGGCTACGCGTACCTGGCACTCGCCAACACGGCGGTCGCGTACTGGCTGTGGTTCCGCGGCATCGGCCGCCTGAGCGCGACGCAGGTCACGTTCCTCGGCCCGCTCTCGCCGCTGACGGCGGCGGTGATCGGCTGGGCGGCGCTCGGGCAGGCCCTGTCGCCGGTGCAGGTGGCGGGCATGGCGCTGGCGTTCGGCGCGACGCTGCTGGGTCAGCGCCCGTCCCGGGTCACCGCTGTCGCCCCTGTCTCCCCCGTCGCCCCTGTCACTCAGTCCCGACCTTTCAGTTCTACTGAAGAGAGCAACCAAAAAGTTTCGATGGACCTGATGGGTGGAGGGCTGCGACGGTAGTCGGGTCGTAGTGCGACCGCAGCTCAGGAGGGGATACGAGATGGCAGTCCTGGATCGGACATCCACCGGCGCCGAGAAGCCCGCAGCGGGGAACGGAGGGGAGCGAGAGCGTCGCGCAGGCGCGGGGCTCGGCACCGGTCTCGCGCTCGCGCTGCTCGCCACGGTGGTCTGGTCGGGCAGCTTCGTCACCTCCCGCGCGCTGCACGACAGCGTGCCCCCGATCCAGCACGCGTTCTGGCGCTGGATCATCGCGATCGTGGCGGTGGCGCCGTTCGCGGCGCGCTCCGCCTGGCGGCAACGGGCGCTGCTCCGCGCCCACCTGCGCTTCCTCCTGCTCGCCGCGCTGCTCGGCGTGACCGTCTACAACACGCTCGTCAACCAGGCGGCGATGACGACGTCCGCCGGGAACATGGGCATGATCATGGCCGCGTCGCCGGTCCTGATGGCGGCGTACGAACGTATGGGCGGCACGCGGCTCGGGGCCCGCCGGGTGACCGGCACGGTCATCGCGTGCGCGGGTGTGCTGCTCCTGGTGAGCAAGGGTTCCCTGGCGCCGGACTTCACGGTGGGCGACCTGTGGGTGGTCGCGGCGGCGGTCTGCTTCGGCTCGTACAGCGCGTTGCTGCGGCGCCGGCCGTCTGAGATCAGCGGCCCCGCGTTCCTCTTCGCGACGTTCGTGCTCGGCGCGCTGATGCTGCTGCCGGTGTTCCTCGTCAGCCTCGCCGTGCAGGGCGGCTTCGAGCCGACGGCGGCGACGGTCTCGCCCCTCCTGTACGTGGGTGTGGTCTCGTCCGCCGTCGCGTTCTTCGCCTGGAACAAGGCGATCGCCCAGATCGGCGCGGCCCGCGCCGGCGTCATCTACTACCTCCAGCCGGTGTGCGTGGCCCTGCTCTCGTACGCGGTCCTCGGCGAGGCCATGGGCCGGCTGCAGATCCTCTGCATGGCGCTGATCCTGGCGGGGGTGGCCCTCGGCTCCGCGACCCGGAGCGGGACCCGGATACGTTGACCCCATGCGCACCGCCGACTGGGACATCAAGAAGCTCGCGATCCTGCGGGCCCTGCGGGACCGGGGGACCGTCACGGCCACCGCGCAGGCGCTGCTCATGACCCCGTCGGCCGTGTCGCAGCAGCTGACCAACCTCGCCAGACAGCTCGGCGTGCCGCTCCTGGAGGCGCACGGGCGGCGCGTGCGCCTCACCGACGCCGCCCACCTCGTCCTGCGGCACGCCGAAGCCGTGTTCGCCCAACTGGAGCGTGCCGACGCGGAGTTGGACGCCTATCTGCAGGGCGAGTCCGGGGAGGTGCGGGTCGCCGCGTTCTCCACCGCCGTGCCCGCCCTGGTGGTGCCCGCCGTGCGCGCCCTGCGCACCGGCCACCCCGGGATCACGGTGCGGGTGCGCGAGGCGGAAGCCTCGGAGGCGTACGAGCTGCTCTCGGCCGGTGACGTGGACCTCGCCCTGTCGCTCGCCGCGCACGCGCCCACCGCGCGCGACCCCAAGTTCACGCGGGTGCCGCTGCTGGCCGACCCGCTCGACGTGGCCCTGCCCGCCGGGCATCCGCTGGCGGAAGCGGCGGGAGCGGCGGGCCCGCGCCTGGCCGAGCTGGCCGGGGAGCACTGGATCTTCGGCGGTTCCGGACCCTGGTCGGAGATCACGCGGGCCGCGTGCGAGGCCGCCGGGTTCGTGCCCGAGCAGGCGCACAGCGCGGCCGGCTGGACGGCGATCCTGGCGATGGTCGAGGCGGGGATGGGCATCGCCCTCGTGCCGCGCATGGCGGCGGCGGGGCGTGAGGGCGTCGTGATGTGCGCGCTGGGCGAGGACCGCCCGGTCAGGCACGTGGTGGCGGCGGTGCGCAGGGGGTCGGAGGAGGCGCCGGCGGTGTCGAGGGTGCTGGACGCGCTGAGGGAAGCGGCGGCGGAACGCTGAGGCGGCCACCGCCCACCGCCCACCGTCCGCCCGCCACCGTTCACCCACCATCACCATTCAGCTCAGCTGAACGTACATGTCGAAAAGTTTCGATGGACCTAAGGGCTCGGCGGGTCCGACAGTGGACGTATGACGACATCTGACGCCACGCCGCAGGACGCCCACGAGGACCCCCACGCCAACGACGCCGCCCCCTACTCCGGCGGCGACCCGTACGCCGACTACCGCCACTTCGGTGACACCGAGAGCTACGCGGAGCTGGTGGACCTCGCCGACCGGCGCCTGGGCGCGGGAGTCATCGCGGCGAACGACGAGTTCTTCGCCCAGCGCGAGAACCTCCTCGTGCGCGAGCCCGCCGTGTTCGACCCCGAGCACTTCGGCCACAAGGGCAAGATCATGGACGGCTGGGAGACCCGCCGCCGCCGCGGCACCGCCGACTCCCCCTTCCCCGCGCCCGAGGACCACGACTGGGCGATCGTCCGGCTCGGCGCGCCCGGCGTGATCCGCGGCATCGTCGTGGACACCGCGCACTTCCGCGGCAACTACCCGCAGCGCATCAGCGTCCAGGCGGCGTGCGTGGCAGGCGCCCCGAGCCCCGAGGGCGTCCTCGCGGACGACGTGAAGTGGGAGGAGCTCATCGCTCCGACCCCGGTGCGCGGCCACGCGGCGAACGGCTTCACGATCACCTCGGAACGCCGCTACACCCACCTCCGCCTCTGCCAGCACCCCGACGGCGGCGTGGCCCGCCTGCGCGTGCACGGCGAGGTCGTCCCCGACCCCGAGTGGCTCGACCTGCTCGGCACGTTCGACCTGATCTCGGTCCTCAACGGCGGTGTGTACGAGGACGCGTCGGACAAGTTCTACTCCTCGCCCACGCAGATCATCCTGCCCGGCACGTCCCGCAAGATGGACGACGGCTGGGAGAACCGCAGGCGCCGGGTGCACGGCACGAACGACTGGGTGCGGTTCCGCCTCGCCGCGCAGGGCGCGATCCGTGCGGTGGAGATCGACACGGCGTACCTGAAGGGGAACTCGGCCGGCTGGATCGCCCTGAGCGGCCGCAACGGCGACACGGGTGAATGGTACGAAATCATCCCCCGCACCCGCCTCCAGCCCGACACCCTCCACCGCTTCAAGCTCCACGCCCAGGCCGTAGCCACCCACGTACGCCTCGACGCCTTCCCGGACGGCGGCGTGGCCCGGATGCGCCTGCACGGATCCCTGACGGAGCAGGGGCGCGACGAACTGCGCGAACGCTACGGCCGCGGCGAGTCCTGACCGGCGGGACGCGGCGGGGCATCGGACCGGCCCCGCCGCGTCGCGCGGCGCCGTCGCCACCAGGTGCGCAGCCGCACCGGCACCTTCGCTCCCGGAAGCGCGTTCTTGACGCTCCCGCCCGTCGGGGTGAGCCTGGGAACACGCGCCACTTCGGCGTGGCTGGTTCACCAAGTTCCGTACGGTAAACGCAAGTTGACCGAGGGGAGCCGGACGGTCGTGATGTGGCGTGGCCCGTGTCCCGTTGTCGGTGAGCTGGAGTCGCGCGCTCGTGCGCTGGTGGCGGCGCGACCCGGTCTGCTGCGGCTGAGATCCGTCGGGGTCTCGCGGGGCGGGCGCCCCTTGTGGCTGCTCACCGCCGGACATGGGCCGCGTGACGTTCTCGTCGTGGCCGGCGCGCATGCGAACGAACCGGCGGGCGGGGCCTCCGCGCTCGCTCTCGCCGGGTACTTCGCCCTCGACCCCGACGTGCTCGCGCGGACCGGCAGCACGTGGCACTTCCTGCTCTGCCTCGATCCGGACGGGATGCGGCTGGCCGAGCGCTGGTTGCACGGGCCGCGCTCCGTGGAGGGGTACTTCCGGAACTTCTACCGGCCCGCGTTCACCAGCCAGCCGGAGTTCCTTCCCGTACAGGGCGAGGACCGGGCCCCGATGCCCGAGTCGCAGGCCCTGGTGCGGCTCATCGACGAGCTGCGCCCCGCTGTCCAGTTCTCCTTGCACGGTGTCGAAGTCGGCGGTTCCTTCCTGCAGCTGACGCGCGAGACCCCCGGCGTGGCCGAGGCGTTCCGCCAGGTCGCGGCCCGTCAGCGCGTCCCCCTGGAGCTGCGCCCCTTCGACGGCATGGGCTGGTACGTCGATGTCCCCGGTGTGCTGGTGCTGCCCGGGGCGCAGGCCGCCGACGAACGCGATCCGACGGGTTTCACGTCCGAGGCCACCTGGACGTACGCCATGCGGCACGGCACGGTCTCCGCCGTCGTCGAGACGCCGTACTGGGCGGTGTCCGCGGTGAGTGACGCGCGCCCCACGGCCGGCAGCCGCGAGCGTGAACTCGCCCGGCTCGCCGAGGTGTTGCTGAGCCGGACCAAGCAGCTCGAAGCGGTGCTCGGGGAGTGGACGTCCCGGGTGCCCGAAGAGCGCCTGCCCTTCCTCGCCGCGGCCCAGGAACTCATCGAGGTCGCCCCGGGCATCGTCGACACCTGGACGTCGTACGACGCGCGGGAACTCGGCGCCGCCGAACTCGCCGCCACCGTCGGCAACTCCGTCTCCCTGGGCATCTCCGCCCGCCGCACCCCGCTGCGCGCCGCGGCCATGCTGCGGGGCGCCCTCGGCGAGCGGCCCGCGCACGCGGACGCCGCCGTCGCGGCCCGGCTCGACGGCCTGGTCGGAGACTGGTGCCAGGACATGGAGCGGCAGTACGAGCCCCGCTGGGTGCCGCTGACGGTGCAGACGAACCTGCACACGCAGACGATGCTCGAGGTCGTAGGCGCACGGGCGTGAGAAAGCCGCAGGGGCGCCCCGCACCTGGCGGGACGCCCCTGCGGGCTGGCTCGGCGGCGCCGGACTACGCGTCAGCCTCCTGCGCCCGAAGCGCGCGCTCCACGCCCGCGCGGGACTCCGAGACCAGGCGGCGCAGGGCCGCGTTCGGTTCGGCTGCGGTGAGCCAGGTGTCCGTCGCGTCCAGGGTGGACCCGGAGACCTGGATCGCCGGGTAGAGGCCGATCGCCACCTGCTGGGCCATCTCGTGGGAGCGCGACTCCCAGACGCCCTTGACCGCGGCGAAGAACTTCTCCGTGTACGGGGCCAGCAGGTCGCGCTGGTCGGTCTGGACGAAGCCGCCGATGACCGCTTCCTGGATCGCGTTCGGGAGCTTGTCGGACTCCACGACCGACGCCCAGGCCTCCGCCTTGGCCTCGGCGGTGGGGCGCGCCGCGCGGGCCGTCGCCGCGTGGCGCTCGCCCGCAGCGGTCCGGTCCCGCTCGTACTCCGCCGCGATCTCCGGCTCGTCGTAGCGGCCGACCGCCGCGAGCCGCTCCACGAACGCCCAGCGCAGCTCCGTGTCGACGGCCAGGCCCTCGATGGTCTGCGTGCCCTCGAGGAGCGCCTCGAGCAGGTCGAGCTGCTCCGGCGTGCGGGCCGTCGCCGCGAACGCGCGGGCCCACGCCAGCTGGTGGTCGCTGCCCGCCGCCGCCGCCCGCAGGTGGGCCAGCGTCGCCTCGGTCCAGCTCGCCAGCGCCCCGTCGCGTCCCACGGGGGCCGCGTACAGGTCGATGGCCAGCTTCACCTGGCGGTGCAGGGACTGCACGACGCCGATGTCGGTCTCCTTGCCGATGCCCGACAGGACCAGCTCCAGGTAGGCGCTGGTGGGCAGTTCGGCGTCGCGCGTCATGTCCCAGGCCGAGGCCCAGCACAGGGCGCGCGGCAGGGACGACTCGAAGTCGCCGAGGTGCTCGGTGACGAACGCGAGCGACTCCTCGTCCAGGCGGACCTTCGCGTACGACAGGTCGTCGTCGTTGAGGAGGATCACGGCCGGGCGGCGCTTGCCGGCCAGCTGCGGGACCTGGGTCAGCTCGGTGGCCGTGACGTCCAGCTCGACGCGGTCGGCACGCAGCAGCTTGCCGCTGTCGTCATCGAGCTCGTAGAAGCCGATCGCGATGCGGTGCGGCCGCAGCGTCGGCTCGCCCTTGGCGCCGGCGGGGAGCGCGGGGGCCTCCTGCCGGACGGCGAAGGACGTGATGACGCCGTTCGCGTCCGTCTCGATCTCCGGGCGCAGGACGTTGATGCCGGCCGTCTGGAGCCAGGCCTTCGCCCACGCCGTCAGGTCGCGCCCGCTGGTCTCCTCCAGCGCGCCGAGCAGGTCGGACAGGCGCGTGTTCCCGTACGCGTGGCGCTTGAAGTACGCCTGCACGCCCTGGAAGAACTCGTCCATGCCGACGTACGCGACGAGCTGCTTGAGGACGCTGGCGCCCTTGGCGTACGTGATGCCGTCGAAGTTGACGAGGACGTCGTCGAGGTCGCGGATCTCGGCCATGATCGGGTGCGTGGAGGGCAGCTGGTCCTGCCGGTACGCCCACGTCTTCATGGAGTTGGCGAACGTCGTCCATGAGTGCGGCCAGCGGCTGTCCGGCGAGTACGCCTGGCAGGCGATCGACGTGTACGTGGCGAACGACTCGTTCAGCCAGAGGTCGTTCCACCACTCCATCGTCACGAGGTCGCCGAACCACATGTGGGCCAGCTCGTGCAGGATCGTCTCCGCACGCACCTCGTACGCCGCGTCCGTCACCTTCGAGCGGAACACGTACTGGTCGCGGATGGTGACCGCGCCCGCGTTCTCCATCGCGCCCGCGTTGAACTCCGGCACGAAGAGCTGGTCGTACTTGGCGAACGGGTACGCGTAGTCGAACTTCTCCTGGAACCAGTCGAAGCCCTGCCGCGTCACCTCGAAGATCGCGTCCGAGTCGAGGAACTCGGCGAGCGAGGGCCGGCAGTAGATGCCCAGCGGCACGGACTGCCCGTTCGCGCCCTCGTACGAGGAGTGCACCGAGTGGTACGGGCCGACGATCAGGGCCGTGATGTAGGTGGAGATGCGCGGCGTCGGCTCGAAGTGCCAGACGTCATCCTTCGGCTCCGGGGTGGGGGAGTTGGAGATGACCGTCCAGCCCGTCGGCGCCTTCACGGTGAACTGGAAGGTCGCCTTCAGGTCCGGCTGCTCGAAGGAGGCGAAGACGCGGCGCGCGTCCGGGACCTCGAACTGCGTGTACAGATAGGCCTGCTGGTCGACCGGGTCGACGAAGCGGTGCAGGCCCTCACCCGTGTTGGTGTACGCGCAGTCCGCGACGACCCGCAGCTCGTTCGGCCCGGCCTCCAGGTGCTTGAGCTCGATCCGCGAATCGCGGAACACGGAGGCCACGTCCAGCGAATGCCCGTTCAGGACGACCTCGTGGACCGCCGGGGCGACCAGGTCGATGAACGTGTGAGCGCCCGCCTTTGCGCTCTCGAACCGCACGCTGGTCACGGACCGGTAGGTGCCGCCCTCCTGCGCTCCCGAGAGGTCGAGATCGATCTCGTACGACTCGACTTCGAGCAGTTTCGCCCGCTGCTGCGCCTCTTCACGGGTCAGATTGGTGCCAGGCACGCGGTCATCTCCTAGATCCGGTCTACGTTTGTGACGTTCCGGTCATCCTTCCACGAGGGAAGCGGCGAGCGCGATGTCCGTTTTCCGCCGGTGAACCCGCGCGCGCGGGACCAGCCTGGAGGACATGACCAGGTACACGGCACGGCCCATCGCACCGGCCACCCTCAAGGAACTGCGGGACGCCGACGACGCGGGGCGCCCGTGCGTCGCGTTCACCGCCGCCGACGACGCGGCGATCGGCTCCCCGCTGCGCTGCTGTCTGCGCTCCGTCGAGCCCGGCGAGAGGGTCGCGCTCGTCTCGTACGCGCCGCTGCGGCGCTGGAGCGAGGCCACGGGCGCGTACCCGGGCGCGTACGACGAGCAGGGTCCGGTCTTCATCCACGCCGACGACTGCGAAGGGCCGGCGCCGCACGCCGGCGGCTACCCCTTCGGCCGGCCCGGCGCTCTGCGCACCGTGCGCCGCTACAACGCCGACGGGCACATCGTCGGCGGGCGCCTCCTGGAGATTCCCGAGGACGCGACGGCCGGTTTCGACGCGGCGTTCGCCGACGCGTTCGCAGACCCGCACGTGGCGCTCGTCCACGTGCGGGCCCTGGAGTACGGCTGCTTCCAGTTCGAGGTGCGCAGGCCGCAGCCGTAAGGGGGCGGGCGTCAGCCCTTGAGCTCGGCCGCCACCAGCTCCGCGATCTGCACCGCGTTCAGCGCGGCGCCCTTGCGGAGATTGTCGTTCGAGACGAACAGCGACAGGCCGTTCTCCACGGTCTCGTCGCCGCGGATGCGGCCCACGAACGAGGCGTCCTGGCCGGCGGCCTGGAGCGGCGTCGGGATGTCGGAGAGCTCGACGCCGGGGGCGCCGGACAGGAGCTCCGTGGCGCGCTCGACGGACAGGGGACGCGCGAAGCGGGCGTTGATCTGCAGCGAGTGCCCGGAGAAGACCGGCACGCGCACACAGGTACCGGAGACCTTGAGGCCCGGGATCTCCAGGATCTTGCGGGACTCGTTGCGGAGCTTCTGCTCCTCGTCCGTCTCGTGCAGACCGTCGTCGACGATGGCGCCGGCCAGCGGCAGCACGTTGAACGCGATGGGCCGCTTGTAGACCTGCGGCTCGGGGAACTCGACCGCGGAACCGTCGTGCGTGAGCTTGTCCGCCTCGGCGACGACCTTCTGCGCCTGGCCGTGCAGCTCGGCGACGCCCGCGAGGCCGGAGCCGGAGACCGCCTGGTAGGTGGCGACGACGAGCGCTTCGAGGCCGGCCTCCTCGTGCAGCGGACGCAGGACCGGCATCGCGGCCATCGTCGTGCAGTTCGGGTTGGCGATGATGCCCTTGGGGCGGTTCGCGATCGCGTGCGGGTTGACCTCGGAGACGACCAGCGGGACCTCGGGGTCCTTGCGCCAGGCCGACGAGTTGTCGATCACGACCGCGCCCTGGCCCGCGACCTTCTCGGCCAGCGCCTTGGAGGTGCTGCCGCCCGCGGAGAAGATGACGATGTCGAGGCCCGTGTAGTCGGCCGTCGAGGCGTCCTCCACCGTCACACCGTCGATGACCGTCCCGGCCGAGCGGGCCGAGGCGAACAGGCGCAGCTCGTCGACCGGGAAGTCCCGCTCGACGAGGATCTTGCGCACGACCGTGCCGACCTGACCGGTGGCTCCGACGATTCCGACCTTCACAGGGGTTTCCTCCGTACATACACGACATACACGAACAGAAAAGCGGGGGTGCCGTTCCATGATGCGTCTGTCCCCGTCCGCCTTGTCCAATCCATTGTCCGTGGTGCGGGGCGCCACATTCATCCCCGTCTCACGGTGCGAACGTTTCACCCGGTCCCGGCGTCCTAGGGGAAACGCGGGCGAGCCAGGGGGAGGGGAGGGGCATTGCTGCGCAGAAGAACGCGCCGCGCGGAGGCGGCCGATCCGCTGGATGCCGCACAGGAGGACCGGGTGCGGGCCGTCCTGTCGCTGGGCGGGGTACCGCACGGCGACCTTCAGGACGGCGTGCAGCAGGTGCGGCTGCGACTGCTGGAGCGGGCCGCGCGGGGCGACGAGGCGCCGCGCGACGTGTCGGCCTGGGCCGCCGTCGTCGCCTCGAACCTCGCGATGGACTGGCACCGGGCCCGCCGCCGCCAGGAACGGCTCGGCGAGCGGCTCGCGTCGCTGCGCCAGGAGCAGCGCGCGGAGGACGGCGCCGAGTCGCGGGTCCTGTCGCTGGCGGTGGCACAGGGCCTGGACGAGCTGCCGGACACCCAGCGTCAGGTCGTCGTCCTGCGGTTCTACGCGGATCTGCCGGTCCGGGCGATAGCCGAGGAGCTGGGCATCCCGGAGGGCACGGTCAAGAGCAGGCTGCACACGGCGGTACGGATGCTGCGGGCGCGGCTGCGCGAAGGGGAGGTGGTGTGACATGGAGCGCGAGGACCGCATGCTGATGCTGGTGCTCACGGGGGAGCCGCTGCCGCCGGACGACCGAGACGATCCGGAGTCGGTGGCCGTGCACGCGGCGGCCGAGGCGGATGTCGCGCTGCTGGGGGACCAGCTGCGGGGGATCGGGGACGCGCTGGCGGCGCGGACCGGGCCGGGCCGTGTGCCCGCGCCCCGTCCGGTGGTGGTGCCGCGGCCCCGGCGGCGGCCCGTCGCCGTCGCGTTCAAGGCGCTCGCCGCGGTGTGCGCGGCCGGGATGCTCGGCGGGCTCGCGTGGCTCGCGGTGGACGGCGGCCCCGGGGTGAGCGAATCCGCGAGCGACAAGTCCGCGAGCGACGCCAAGGGCAACGCCAAGCCAGGCGCACAGGAGGGCGGGGACCTCACCCCGGAGGGCTTCGTGGCGTGCTCCCGGCTCATGGTGGAGGGCACGGTCGACCGGGTCACGCCCGAGCCCGGCGGGAGGGCCGACCGCATCACGCTGACCGTGACCCGTTACTACAAACCGGCCTCGGGATCCGGGAAGGTCACGTTCCTGATGGATCGCGACGTGGACCCCCGCCTGAAGCCGGGCGACCACACGCTGATCACCGTGCCCAAGCGCACGAACGAGCCGGACAGCTGGGCCACTGGCAAGGAGATCAAGCCCCTGCGCGACATGATCGTCAAGGCGCTCCCCGGCTCCCGTGGCCTGAAGTGCGGCCAGGGCGGCGGCCCCGGAGCGTGAGCCACGGGCCGACGGCAAGGGGCGGGCGCCCGTACGGACGCCCGCCCCTCCTGTCATCCGGTCACCGTTACGGCGTGACCTTCTCGATCTTCACGCTGCCGAGCCCGGCGACCGTGCCGCGCCCGTTCAGGAGCTGTACCTCGCCGAAGAACTCGCGGCCCTCCGGCGCGGCCGCCGCGGCGACGACGTCGGCGGTGACCTGGGTCGTGTCACCGTTGCCGAGCTTCACGGACTTCGCCTCGTCGACCTTGACCTGGCCGAGCGTCGGGGAGAAGAACACGTCGCGGTAGTCGTACTCCGTCGAACCGGACGGGACCGAGTAGCCCACGACCTCGACCGTGTACGTGCCGGCGGCCGGCTTGCTGATGCTGACGGCCTCCTCGGAGTCGCCGTCGGCGGACTGCCCGACCTGGTTGCCGTCCTGGTCGTAGACCGTCAGGTCCAGGTCGGCGGCGTTGTCGGAGACCCCGCCGATGGCGACGTCCAGACGCTCGGCGCCCGCGGGGACGACGACCGTGGAGGTCTGCGTCTCACCCTCCTTGAGGGAGGGACGCGCCGTCTTCGACGAGCCGAGCGGACCGCCCTTCAGCTTGCCGTCGAGCGCAGCGAACTTGTTCGTCACCTTCCAGGAGACGGCGGCCGGGGTGCCGACCTTGGCCTCGGGGACGGTCTGCACGGCCGGGTCGAAGGCCGCGCCGAGCACGGCGACGTCCAGCTTGTACGGGTTGTCGAGCTGCGGCGACGTGCGGCGCGCCTCGACCTCGATCTCCCAGACGCCGGCCTGCGGGTCCGCGTACGAACGCAGGTCGGGGCGGCAGACGTTGTCCGGGTTGTAGTTCGGGTAGCAGCTCGGCGTCGCCGTGTCGTCGACCGGGACACCGTACGGGTGCATCGAGATGAAGCGGGTCTGGCTCTTGTCCTTCAGACCGCCCATCGCGACCTCGAGGGACTTCGCGCCCTCGGGGACCGTCAGGAAGTACGACTTCGTGCTGTTGCGCTGCACGGAGCCGGAGTCGGAGAACGTGTACGACGGCTTCGCGAGCGGCGTCGAGACGACGACGGTCGCCATGACCTGCTGGTCGACGCCCTCGGTGCGCGGGTCGTCCACCTCCAGGACGGCGCTGCGCAGACCGGCGCTCTTCGGCGCGGCCTGCACCTTGACGGTGACCGGCTTGTTCAGCGGCAGCGAGACGGTGTCGTCGCCGAGGATGCGGAACGTGGAGCCCGAGTTGTTCTTGAGGGACAGCTCGTGGCGGACGGCGCGGTCCGGGCCCGACGTGCGGGTGACCGTGACGTCGTAGGTCTTCTTCTGGCCGGCCTTGAGGCCGCCCTCGCGGTCGTAGATGCCGGTGCCGAAGCCCGGGTCCTTGAGCGCGTAGTCGATCGCGGTGTCGACCGGGGCCTTCACCGTGTAGGTGTGCGCGTCCGCGCCGCGCTTGATGGACTTCCACGCGTCGACGATGTCGATGAGGCCGGAGCCCTCGGCGTACGCCTGCTCGCCACTGATGTGCTTCGCGGTCGAGGTGAGCGCCGTGCGCAGCTTCGCCGGGGTGAGCGCGATGTGCTTCTGCTTCGCGGCGGAGAGCAGCAGGGCCGAGGCTCCCGCGGCCTGCGGGGACGCCATCGAGGTGCCCTGGAGCATCGAGTAGCCGGCCGGCAGGGTGTAGCCCGCCTCGGCGACCGGGGAGCCCGGCAGCCAGGTCTGCGTCGTGTTGATCGCGGCGCCGGGCGCGGTGATGGTCGGCGTGAAGCCGCCGTCCTCACGCGGGCCGCGGGAGGAGAACGGCATCATGGCGTAGCGCTTCGTCACGCCGGAGCCGTAGTTGGCGGCCCAGGTGTCCTTGGAGATGGACGCGCCCACGGAGATGACCTTGTCGGCGAGGCCGGGGTCGCCGATGGTGTTCGCGCCGGGGCCGGAGTTGCCCGCGGAGATCACGAGCTGGACGCCGTAGGTGTCGATGAGGGTCTTGTAGAGCTCGGAGCGCGCGTTGTTGCCGTCGTTGAGGGCGGGCAGGCCGCCGATCGACATGTTGACGATGTCGACGCCGCGCTTGGTGACGAGGTCGATCATGCCCTCGGTGAGCGCGACGTTGGTGCAGCCGCCGGACCAGGTGCACGCGCGCGAGGAGACGATCTTCGCGCCGGGCGCGGCACCGCTCATCTTCCCGCCGAACAGGCCGTTGGCGGAGGTGATGCCCGCGACGTGCGTGCCGTGCTCGGACTCGATGACGCCGATGTTGACGAAGTCGGCCTTCTTGCCGGTCCAGTCGCCGCCCAGCGGGTCCATCGGGACGTCCTTGCGGATCTCCACGACGAACGGGATCCGCTCGACGACGTCGGTCGCCGGGTTGTCCTTGCCGAAGTACCCGATCTGGTAGCCGTCCTTGTACGGCTTCATCGGGGTGTCGTCGGTGAAGTCGGCGTTGTCGTTCAGGTCGACGGTGACCGTGCCGGCCTTGGCGTCGTAGAGGACGGCCCAGGAGTCGGTGGTGTCGCCGTCGCGGTTCAGGTCGCCCTTGGCGTCGCCGCCGGTGGTGGCGGACTCCTTGAACGTCGAGACCTGGTACGAGCCGGCCGCCGCCTTGAAGGTCCGGCCGCCGAACGTGAACGTCGGGCCGGACACGTTCGTGACCATCGCGCGCCAGGTGGCGTCGCCGTCGACGAGCGGGTCGGTCGAGGTGACCCAGTCGACGATCTTGCGCTCGCCGGTGGTGGTCTTCTGGAGCGCCGGGTGGCCGAGGTCGACACCGGAGTCGAGGATGCCGATCGTGACGCCGCGGCCGTCGGCCTTCGGGTTGTCCTTCACGAAGTCGACGGCGCCCGTCTCGAAGGACGGGTTGTACGGGTTCTTCGCCGGGGTGTTCCTGCCGGGTGCGGCGTACGAGCCCGCGGCGCCCGTCGAGCCCTTGGCGGTGTCGCCGGCCGGGGTCGGGTCGTCGAGCTCGATCTCGTGGCGCAGGTCGATGCCGTGCACGGACGAGAGCTTCTCGGCCGCCTTGATCGCGGCGTCCGCCCGGGCGGTCGGCACGGTGGCGCGGACGTAGCCGAGCTTGTCGTAGGTCCGGCCGACGGAGCCGCCCTTGACGGCGTCGAGCTGGTGCGCGACCTGCTCGGTCGCGCCGGGCGCGGTGGCGACCATCATGGTCACGTTCTTCGCGCCGGACGCCTCGGCCTGGTCGAGGAGCTGCGCGTCGGCCGAACCGAGCTTGTCACCGGCCGACTTGACGGGTGCGTCGGCCGCCGGAGTGGTGTCCGTGTCCGCGGAGTAGGCCAGGGGTATCGGCCCGGCTGCGGTGAGCGCTGCGACGAGGCCGGCGGCGGCCGCGAGCCGGGCCGCCCGTCTCGCTCCGGATATCGGTGCGCGCTGGGGATCGAGGGTCATCAGCATCCCTGTACGTAAAGGTCGGAAAGGGTCCGGAATTCGGTGCCGGATGACCGGTCAGCTTTACGTAAGTGACGCCTGTTTGGGGAGAGTTGCCCGTGACGTGATCAGGCCGTGGCGTACTTCCGCCATACGCCACCGCGGACAAAGCGCCGCATACGGGGAATCGTGGGCGCCGGGGCACCGACCCGCACGTTCACCACCCCGACCCACCGCCGACCGCATAACGTCACCGTGTGCACAGGGAACTGAGGGTCGCGGCCTACGCAGTCTGCGTACGGGACGGGCGGGTGCTGCTCGCCCGCTGGGTGGCCGGCGACGGCACCAGACGCTGGACGCTGCCCGGAGGCGGCATGGACCACGGCGAGGACCCGTACGACACCGTGGTCCGCGAACTCGACGAGGAGACCGGCTATGCCGTCGAGCCCGTCACCCTGATCGGCGTCCACTCCGTCCTGCGCCGCTACCCGCGCACCCTGGGAGCCGTCGCCGACTTCCACGGCCTGCGCCTCGTCTACGAGGGCCGGATCACCGGCGGCGAGCTGCGCCACGAGGTGAACGGCTCCACCGACCTGGCCGCCTGGCACGCCCTCGACGACGTGCCCCACCTCGCCCGCGTCGAACTCGTCGACGTGGGCCTCGAACTGTGGCGCGACAGGCCCCCCGCGGGCCACGTCTTCCCCGAAAAGTGAACGTGGAGTGACCGGCTCCTCTCCGGCACACGAGGCGTGCGTGACCGCGCAGGGTGGTCGGTGATCCACGTGGCGTGATCGGCGCTGCCCGTTGCCGCCGCGTTAACGCGCAGGTCATCCCCGATGTCAACGATCCAGTACGAGCGGGTAGTTCTGCCACGGCGAGCGCCCCGCGACCACTGCCGAAGCGTTCGCACTCGGGGAGATCGCGCCATGCCGCGCATACGCTCTGTCGCCGACACCGCTGCCTCAGCCACCGCCGCCAAGGCCGCCTCCATCGCCTCGGCACTCGACCGCCGCACCTTCCTCGCCGCGTCCGGAGCCGTCTCCCTGACGGCCGGGATCGGCTACGCGCTCGGCGGCCCCGCCACGGGCAGCGCGGCCGCGGGCCCCGCGGCGCCGCCCGCGCCGGGACCGGTCCTGGCCGCCGTCTCCCGCCGGGCCCCCGCCGCCCCGCTCGCGCCCTACACGCGCGGCACCACCCTCGGCTCCGTCGCCTCCGCCCCGGCCGGCGCGGGCTACCGGCGCCTCGGTGACGGCCCCGCCTGGCAGCGCGTCGTCCGCGGCGACCTCGCGTCCGCCAAGTCCGGGCGGGAGAGCCGGCGCACCGCGCTCGCCGCGTTCGTCCAGTTCACCGACCTGCACCTGGTCGACGTACAGCACCCCCTGCGCTACGAGTACCTGCGCTCCCGGACCGCCAGCGCCTGGCGCCCCCAGGAGTCCCTCTCGGTCGCCGGGGCGGTCTCCCTCGTGGAGCGGGTCAACGCGCTGCGCGGGGCGCCCGTCACCGCACAGCCCCTGCACTTCGTCATGACGACCGGCGACAACACCGACAACAACGCCAAGTCGGAGCTGGACTGGTTCCTGAAGGCGATGAGCGGCGGCCGCATCACCCCGAACACCGGCGACCCGCGCCGCTACGAAGGCGTGCAGGACAGCGGCCTCAAGCTGTACTGGCACCCGGACGCCGCCCTGCGCGACGCCGACAAGCAGCTCGGCTTCCCCCGCATCGACGGCTTCCTGGACGCCGCGATCGGTGAACTGCGCAGCCCGGGGCTCAACCTGCCCTGGTACTCGACCGTCGGCAATCACGACGCGCTGCCCGGCGGCTGCTACGCGCCCGGCGACTCCTTCTTCGCCGAATTCGCCGTGGGCGGACGGAAGTTGATGGAGCTGCCGGACTCCGCCGGCAAGGCGATCTGGGACAACGTGAAGAACGGCGGCGACCCCAAGGGCCATGCCTTCAAGGAACTCCTCAAGTCCCGGGCCCGCCACATGCGTTCGGTCACCCCGGACGAGTCCCGCGCCCCCTTCACCCCGGCCGAGTACCTCAAGGCCCACCTCGACCCCGCGCACACGGGCCCGGGCCCGCACGGCCACGGTTACACGCAGGCCAACGTCGACGCCGGCACCCAGCACTACGCCTTCCGCGTCTCGGACGACATCCTCGGCATCAGCCTCGACACGACGGACCCCGGCGGCCACTACGAGGGCTCCATCGGCACGGCCCAGCTCGACTGGCTGGAGCGCACCCTCAAGGAGCACGAGAAGAACGACGGCTCCCACGTCCTCGTCTTCAGCCACCACACCAGCAAGACCATGCGCAACCTCCGCCAGGACCCGCACCACCCCGGTGAGGCCCGGCACGGCGGCGACGAGCTCCTCGCGCTCCTCGGCCGCCACCGGAGCGTCCTGGCCTGGATCAACGGCCACAGCCACAAGAACGCCATCACCCCGCACGCGGGCCCCGAAGGCCGCTCCTTCTGGGAGATCTCGACGGCGTCCCACGTCGACTTCCCGCAGCTGGCCCGCGTCATCGAGATCACCGACAACCACGACGGCACGGTCTCCCTGTTCACCACGCTCATCGAGTCCGCGGCCCCGCACCGCACCGACTTCACCGACCTCAGCCAGACCGGCCTCGCGGCCCTCTACCGCGAGCTCTCCTTCAACGCCCCCGGATCCCGCGCCACCCTCTCCGGCACCCCCGGCGACCGCAACACGGAACTCGTCCTGCGCAAGGCCTGAGGCGCACGGGCTGAGAACGGCTTGATCCCGCCCAACCCGCACACGGCCCTCAACCCCTCCCCGTGACACCTGAGTCCCCCAGGCCGACCGCAGCACACAGCTGTCGAACGTCGGCGAAGGAGACACGAGATGTCAGTACGTACCGGACTGGTGGGTGTGGCCGTCATGGCGTCGGTGACGGCGGGGGCGCTCGCGACCCCTGCTCTCGCCGACGCGCGGGGCGCAAACGGAGACGGACACCGGGCGACGCAGCGGGCCATGGACGCCGCCGTCGCGGCGGGCGTGCCCGGGGTGACGGGGCAGGCGACGGACAAGTACGGGACCTGGAAGGGCACTTCGGGCCTCGGCGACCTGCGGACGGACACCCCGCGCGGTGACCAGGACCGCTATCGCGTCGGCAGCATCACCAAGACGTTCGTCGCGACGGTCCTCCTCCAGCTGGAGGCCGAGGGCAGGCTGAGCCTGGACGACACCGTCGACCAGTGGCTGCCCGGCGTCGTCACCGGACACGGCCACGACGGCCGGAAGATCACCGTCCGCCAGCTGCTCAACCACACAAGCGGGATCTACAACGTCACGGAGGACAAGGGCTTTCAGCAGACCGTCTTCAGCCGCGACGGCTTCCTGAAGCACCGCTACGACACCTGGACACCCGGCGAGCTCGTGTCCGTAGCCATGGCCCACAAGCCCGACTTCGCGCCCGGCACGTCCTGGAACTACTCCAACACCAACTACGTGCTGGCCGGCATGATCGTGAAGGAGGTCACCGGCCACTCCTACGCCGACGAGATCCGCCACCGCATCATCGAGCCCCTCCACCTGCGCGCCACCAGCCTGCCCGGCACCACCGTCACCGTGCCGCGCCCGGCGAGCCGCGCCTACTCCAAGTTCCCCGACGACCCGGACAAGAAGACGTACGACGTCACCGAGCTCAATCCGAGCCTCGCCTCGTCGGCCGGAGAGATGATCTCCGACTCGGCGGACCTGAACCGCTTCTACTCGGCGCTCCTCGGCGGTCGGCTGCTGCCCGCCGCGCAGCTCGCCGAGATGAAGAAGACGGTCCCCGTGCCCACGGGGAAGGGCGAGCCCGAGGTCGGCTACGGTCTCGCCCTCATGCGGCAGAAGCTGAGCTGTGGCAAGGAGATCTGGGGCCACAGCGGCGGCATCCACGGCTCCAGCTCGGATGCCGTGACCACACGCGACGGCCGCCACACCCTCTCGTTCAACTTCAACGGCGACTGGACGGGCGACAGCCAGTCCGTCATCGAGGCCGAGTTCTGCCCGAAGTAGCCGATACGGCCGACCGGTTGAGCGGCCGTTGGCCGCCGGAGTTCAGCGCGGCAGCACCATCACGTACGCCGCCGGTTCGCGGTCCACGGACGCCATCAGCGCGGTCCGTACGACCGTCGCCTGCTGTTCGAGGGACTCGCGCAGCTTGCGCGGCGTGATGTGGACGACGGTGATCCCGAGGCGCTCCAGGTGCTCGCGCTTGCGGGCGTACTCGGACCACTCCAGGCCGTCGCTCTCCTCCTGGAGCTCGGGGCGCAGATCCTGCCGGGGTGCCCGGGTGTCCAGCTCCACGGCGACGGCCTGGTCGGGCCAGTACGCGTCGATGCCGCCGAGGTGCGGGCCGCCGGGCAGGCGCAGGTCCACGTTCCACAGCGGGTCGGTCAGGCCGTACTCGCGCACCATCTCGTACAGACGTTCCTCGGCGATGGCGCGCCCCTCGGCGAGCAGCGAGTCCACGGCGTCGATGACGTGCGGGCGGGTGAGCAGCCGGGCCTGGTTCAACTCCCGTACCACGGCGGCTGGTTCGCAGTGTCCGCCGCGGACGGCCTCGGTGAGCAGGCGCCGCACCGCCCCCGCGTCGGCGAGCTGGGCGACCGCGTCCGCGAGGGCGCGCGGCACCGGCGCCACCGGCACCCCCGCGATCCGCTGCGGCGCGGGCATCCCGTGACTGCGCACGAGCCGGGCGAACCCGGTCGAGCGCAGCCGCCGGGTGCGCGGCACCATGACGTCGATCCGGTCGAGGGAGAGCAGCGGGGGAACGGACACGAAGCGGTGCAGGGCGAGCGCGGCGAGGCCCGTGATCATCGCGTTGGCGTAGGGGGCCTGCGGCGCGGCCTGCGGGGGGTGCGGCTCGTTGGGGGTGGTCTGCGTGGGCACGGCGACAGCGGTACGGGTCTGGGGTCGGCCCGCGTACAGGAGGACCGCGTGCAGCCGTTCGTCGGCGGTGGGCGGGCCGGGGTGGAGCAGGAACACGCCGGGCAGGAGCTGCTGCCAGGAGCCGCCCGGCCTGCACTGCTCGTTCAGGGCCGCGGAGTTGACCCCGTGCGCCTTGAGCTGGGCGGCGCTCAGCACGCGCTGCCGGCAGTCGTCGAGGTGCTGGAGGGGGCGGGGGGACAGCGGGGTGTTGTGGTTCATGACCCGGCCATTCCCGGCACCGGCCGGGCCTCTAACCGCTGTTACACGCCCGTCGACAAAGAGGGACAAGCCTGCCCTAAAGTACGGGCGTTCGACTGCCGAGAAGGGCAGGCGGGGCGGCGGGTTACGGCCGGAAGTACCCGCGTTCGGTAACTCCCGGCCGCAGCCGCCGAGTTGTGCTCCGAAGGACTACATCCCGGCAGTCGCGTCGCACACCTGCGCGCGCAGAGCGCGGGCCAGGTCGTCGCGGGCCTCCAGGACGAGACGGCGCAGCGCGGGCGCCGCGTCCTCGTGCGCGGCCAGCCACGCGTCGGTCGCGTCGAGCGTGCCCTGCGAGTCCTGGAGCGAGGGGAACAGGCCCTTCACCACGTCCATGCCGATCTGGATGGACCGCTCCGCCCAGACGCGCTCGATCGCCGCGAAGTACCGCTGTGCGTACGGCGCGGTCAGCTCGCGCTGCGCCGGCTGCTGGAAGCCCGCGATCGTCGCCTCGACCAGTGCGTTCGACAGCGCGTCCGACTCGACGACCTGCGCCCAGGCCTGCGCCTTCACCGCGGCGGACGGGCGCGCCGCGAGGCAGCGCACCTGGTGCCGCCTGCCGGACGCGGTGTCGTCGCGCGCCAGCTCCGCGTCGATCACCGACTCGTCGGCCGCGCCAGTGGCGGCGAGCGCGTTCACGAACGACCAGCGCAGCTCCTGGTCGACATCGAGCCCGTCGATCTTCGCCGTCCCGTCGAGCAGGCCGCGCAGCAGCTGGAGGTCGGCCTCGGTGGACGCGACGGAGGCGAAGAACCGCGCCCACGTCAGCTGGTTCTGGCTGGCCGGCTCGGCGAACCGCAGCTCCCGCAGGGCGCCCTCGGCGAGCTGCCGGCTGCCCTCGGCGCGCCACTCGGGCGCCGCGTAGTGCGTGACCGCCGAGTTCGCCCAGGTGTGCAGCATCTGGAGGACGCCGATGTCGCTCTCGCGACCGGCGAACCGCAGCACGAGGCCGATGAAGTCACGCGCGGGCATGAGCCCGTCCCGCGTCAGGCTCCACAGCGCGGACCAGCACAGCGCACGCGCCAGCGGGTCCTCGATGTCACCGAGGTGCTCGCGCAGGGCGGCCAGGGAGTTCTCGTCGAAGCGGATCTTGCAGTACGTGAGGTCGTCGTCGTTGACGAGGACCAGCTCGGGCGCCTCCGCGCCGGTCAGCTCGTCCACCACGGTCCGCGGTCCGTCCACGTCGACCTCGGCGCGCGCGTACCGCACGAGCGCCCCGCCCGCGCCGTCGCGCCGGTAGAGGCCCACGGCGACGCGGTGCGGCCGCAGCGTGGGGTGGGACTCGGCGGCCTCCTGGAGGACGGCCAGCTCGGTGACGCGCCCGTCGGCGCTCAACGTCACCTGCGGGGTGAGGGAGTTGACGCCCGCCGTCTGCAGCCACGCCCGCGACCAGCCGACCATGTCGCGCCCGCTGGTCTCCTCCAGGACGGACAGCAGATCACCGAGCTGCGTGTTCCCGTACGCGTTCCGCTTGAAGTAGCGCCGCGCGCCTTCGAGGAACGCCTCGCGCCCCACGTAGGCGACGAGCTGCTTCAGGACGCTCGCGCCCTTCGCGTACGTGATCCCGTCGAAGTTGAGCTTGGCGTCCTCCAGGTCACGGATGTCGGCCGTGACCGGGTGCGTGGAGGGCAGCTGGTCGGCGCGGTACGCCCACGCCTTGCGGTTGTTGGCGAAGGTGATCCAGCCGTTGGTGAAGCGCGTCGCCTCGACCATCGAGAACGTCCCCATGAAGTCCGCGAAGGACTCCTTGAGCCACAGGTCGTCCCACCACTGCATGGTGACGAGGTCGCCGAACCACATGTGCGCCATCTCGTGCAGGATGACGTTCGCGCGCCGCTCGTACGACGCCTGCGTCACCTTCCCGCGGAAGATGAACTCCTCGCGGAACGTGACACAGCCCGGGTTCTCCATCGCGCCGAGGTTGTACTCCGGCACGAACGCCTGGTCGTACTTCCCGAAGGGGTACGGGTAGTCGAAGTGGTCGTGGAAGAAGTCGAGCCCCTGCTTCGTCACCAGGAACACGTCGTCCGCGTCGAAGTGCGGGGCGAGCCCCTTGCGGCACAGCGCGCCGAGCGGGATCTCCAGCTTCGTACCGTCCTCGAAGACCCGCTCGTAGGACTCCGTCACATAGTGGTACGGGCCCGCGACGATCGCCGTGATGTACGTCGAGATGGGCTTGGTCTCGGCGAACTGCCACACGCCGTCCACGAGTTCACCCGCGCCGTTCGACCAGACCGTCCACCCCTCGGGCGCCTGCACGCTGAAGCGGTAGGGCGCCTTGAGGTCGGGCTGCTCGAAGTTGGCGTACACGCGCCGCGAGTCGGCGGGCTCGTACTGCGTGTAGAGGTAGACCTCGCCGTCCTCGGGGTCGACGAAGCGGTGCATGCCCTCGCCGGTGCGGCTGTAGGCGCACTGGGCGTCGACCACCAGCTCGTTCTCGGCGGCCAGGCCGTCGAGCGCGATCCGCGTCCCGTCGAAGACGGCCGCCGTGTCGAGGTCCTCGCCGTTGAGCGTCACCGCGTTCACGGAGGGCGCGATGAGGTCCACGAAGGTGGCGGCGCCGGGCTCGGTGGCCCGGAACCGGATCGTGGTCACCGAGCGGAACGTCCGGGGACCCTCGCCCTCGGTCTCGCCGATCGCGGACCGCAGATCGAGCTGGACCTCGTACCCGTCGACGGACAGCAGACCCGCCCGCTCGCGGGCCTCGTCGCGGGAAAGATTCTCTCCGGGCACGGGTGGCACTCCCTTGTGACTCGACTGGCTGCACTTGTGGTGCGATCAGGACCGATCCTGCCATGTGCTCCTGACGGCGGACAGCGGGAATGGCACGCGCGTGCGGGACGTTGCCGAGGGGAGTCAACGACACGGATTACACGAGGAGAACCATGTCCGAGAAGACCCCCGTCGACTTCTGGTTCGACCCCCTGTGTCCCTGGGCCTGGATGACCTCACGGTGGGTCCTCGAAGTGGAGAAGGTCCGCGACATCGAGGTCAGGTGGCACCTGATGAGCCTCGCCGTGCTGAACGAGGACAAGCTCGACGACCTGCCCGACGAGTACCGCGAGCTCCTGGAGACGAAGGCCTGGGGACCGGTCCGCGTCGTCATCGCCGCGCAGGAGGAGCACGGCGCGGAGGTCCTCGGCGACCTCTACACCGCGCTCGGCACGCGCATCCACAACGGCGGCGAGGGCCCCACGAAGGAGGCCGTCGCCGCAGCCCTGGAGGAGGTCGGCCTGCCCGCCTCCCTCCTCGACCACTGGGACGGCACGAAGTACGAGCCCGAGCTGCGCGCCTCCCACAAGGAGGGCATCGACAAGGTCGGCCAGGACGTCGGCACGCCCGTCATCGCCGTACCCGGCGCGGACGGCGAGCAGATCGCGTTCTTCGGCCCGGTCGTCACCCCGGCCCCCAAGGGCGAGGAGGCCGCGAGGCTCTGGGACGGCACGCTCCTGGTCGCTTCGGTCCCCGGCTTCTACGAGATCAAGCGCACGCGGACGCAGGGGCCGGTCTTCGACTAGGCGAACGTGTCGGGGAGGGTGTCGCCGTGCCAGTACCGGAAGTGGTGCTGCACGCGTCGGCACGTGCCGTTGGTGCAGCGCCGGTAGTTGTTCGCCTCACCCTTCTTGGCCCAGGTGGCGACGTACTTGAGTTCCTCGGGCTCGAGCCGGCGGAAGAGCTGAAGCTCGTCGTGGCAGTTCTGGCAGCGTTTGGAGGGGTCCGTCATGGGCCTACGGTGCCCCGGAAGCACGTGAACCGAAAGACCCCCGCGAGTCATGTCCTCGCGGGGGTCCTTCCTTTTTCCGCCCGCCGTCGCGAAGGCTGAGAAGACGATCACGAGGCGGGACGCTTCAACGGCTCAGGTGCTCAGGTGCTCAGGGGGCGACCAGCAGGTTGAACGCCCGGTCCTTCGCGGCCGCGTACCGCTTGGCGACGTCCTGCCAGTTGACGACGCGCCACATGGCCTCGATGAAGTCGACCTTCTGGTTCTTGTACTGGAGATAGAAGGCGTGCTCCCAGGCGTCAAAGACCAGGATCGGGACCGAGCCCTGGCCGACGTTGCCCTGGTGGTCGTAGATCTGCTCGACGACCAGGCGCCCGCTCACCGGCTCGTACGCGAGGACGCCCCAGCCGGAGCCCTGCGTCGTGGCGGCGGCCTTGGTCAGCTGGGCCCTGAACCCGGCGAAGGAGCCGAAGGAGGCGGTGATGGCGTCCGCGAGGTCGCCCACGCCGTCCGCGGCCAGCGGCTCGCCGCCGCCGTCGCCGGTCATGTTGTGCCAGTAGATGCTGTGCAGGATGTGGCCCGAGAGATGGAACGCGAGGTTCTTCTCCAGGCCGTTGATGGCGCCCCACGACTCCTTGTCGCGGGCCTCCTCCAGCTGCTCCAGGGTGTCGTTCGCCCCCTTCACGTATGCCGCGTGGTGCTTGTCGTGGTGGAGCTCGATGATCTGCGGATTGATGACCGGTTCGAGCGCCGCGTAGTCGTACGGAAGTTCAGGAAGCGTGTAAATGGCCATGTCCGAGCCCTCCGACTGCGTACTGCGAGCTTATTGCAAGTGATGTGCAAGTGCAGGCTAACAGCAGTAGTGGGTGGTGCAACGCGAAGGACCCCCCGGCCAAATGGCCCGGGGGTCCTTCGCGTTGCTTCGGTGCGGGGGAGCGCTACTCCTTCTTCCCGTTCTTCTCGGCGAGCTTCTGGCGGGTGTAACCCACGGCCGCCAGGATCACGGTCAGGCCGCCCGCGTAGTAGAGCTGCTCGCGGGTGCCCTCCTCGCGCGCCATGAGGACGAAGATGACGGCCATGCCGGCGAGGGCCACCCAGGTCAGGTAGGGGAAGGCCCACATCTTCACGACGAGCCGCTCCGGTGCCTCCCGCTCCAGCCTGCGGCGCAGTCGCAGCTGTGAGGCGGCGATGAAGAACCAGACGACGAGGATGATGGCGCCGATCGTCTTCAGCAGCCACTGGAAGATGTCGTCGGGCCGCCAGTAGCTGAGCAGGACGCAGACGAAGCCGAAGACCGTGGACAGCAGGACGGCGACGCGCGGCACCCCGCCCTGGATCTTGCCGATGATCCTGGGGCCCTGGCCGCGGGCGACCAGCGAACCGGCCATGCGCGAGGCGCCGTAGATGTTGGCGTTCATCGCCGAGAGCAGGGCGATGAAGACGACGATCTTCATGATGAGACCGGCGGCCGGCAGATCCAGGTACTCCAGCGTGGCGACGTAGGACCCCTTGTCCGGGTCGACCAGTGCCTTGGCGGACCACGGGATGAGCGCGACGACCACGACCATCGAGCCGACGTAGAAGAGCGCGATGCGCCACATCGCCGTACGGACCGCCTTCGCGACGCCCTGCACCGGGTGCTCGGACTCCGCCGCGGCGATGGTCACCGTCTCCAGACCGCCGTAGGCGAAGACGGAGGCGAGCAGTCCGGCGATGAGTCCCTCGGTGCCGTTGGGCATGAAGCCGCCGTGCCCGGACAGGTTCTCGGTGCCCGGCGCGTCGGTGCCCGGCAGCAGGCCGGTGATCGCCAGCACGCCGATGACCAGGAACGCGACGATCGCCGCGACCTTGAGCGTCGCGAACCAGAACTCGAACTCACCGAAGTTCTTCACGGCCGAGACGTTCGTGGCGGTGAACACGAGCATGAACAGCGCGACCCAGGCCCACTCCGGCACACCGGGGACCCAGCCGTGCATGATCTGCGCCGCGCCGATGCCCTCAAGACCCACCGCCACGCACAGCAGGAACCAGAACGACCAGCCCGAGGTGAACCCGGCCCACGGGCCGATGCCCCGCTCCGCGTGCACGGAGAACGAGCCGGAGGCGGGATACGCGGCGGCCATCTCGCCGAGCATGCGCATCACGAGCATCACGAGCGCGCCCGAGATCGCGTAGGCCAGGATGATCGACGGGCCGGCGGCCGCGATGGCGGTTCCGGAGCCCACGAAGAGGCCGGCGCCGATCACTCCGCCGAGCGCGATCATGGAGAGATGGCGCTGCTTGAGACCGCCCGACAGCGACGGCTCGGCCGGCGACTGATCGATCGGCTGCGCGTCGACCGGCGACTGCGCGGACGTCCGAGACATGGATGTGCCCTGTTCATTAGCTGAGACGGGGAAAGGCCCACAGTCTGAGCAGCGACACCGCCCACAGGGAACACGTGACCGGTATACGGACACGACGCTCACACATCGTGAAGGTTCAGGAACGCCGCGCGCGCAGTTCCCGCACTCCCGCGACGGCCACGACGAGTGCGGTCGCGCCGGTCGACCACAGCAGCTGCGGCCGGGCCGTTTCGTCGGTCAGCATCAGGCCGATGACCGCCGCCATCGCGGCGAGCGTCACCCACGTCAGCCACGGGAACCCCCACATCCGCAGCACGAGCCGCTCGGGCGCCTCTCGTTCGACGAGCCGCCGCAGACGCAGCTGCGACGCCGCGATCAGCGCCCACACGAACAGCAGCACCGCGCCGACCGAGTTGAGCATGTAGAGGAACACCGAGTCCGGCCACTTCAGATTGAGCAGCACCGACACGAAGCCGAACGCGACCGAGGCGAGCACGGCCCGGCGCGGCACGCCCCCGCCGCTGACCTTCAGCAGCGCGCGGGGTGCCTCACCGCGCTCGGCCAGCGAGAAGACCATGCGGGACGAGCCGTAGAGGTTCGCGTTCAGCGCCGAGAGCAGCGCCACGAACACCACGATGTTCATGATCTGGCCGGCGCCCGGCACCCCGATCGCGTCGAGGACGGTGACGTACGGGCTGATGCCCGCCTTCTGCGCCGTCCACGGCAGCACCGTCACGATGACCAGCATCGAGCCGACATAGAAGAACAGGATGCGGAAGACCGCGCTGCGCACCGCCCGCGACACCGCGCGCACCGGGTCGTCGGACTCGGCGGCCGCGATGGTGACGACCTCCAGGCCGCCGAACGCGAACACGACGGCGAGCACACCGGAGATGACGCCCTGCCAGCCGTGCGGCAGGAAGCCGCCGTCCTGCCCGGTGAGGTTCGTGAAGCCGACCGGATCTGTGTCCGGCAGCAGCCCGAAGACCGCGAGCGTGCCGAGGACCAGGAAGGCGACGATCGCGAACACCTTCAGGGCGGCGAACCAGAACTCGAACTCGCCGAAGTTCTTCACGGCCGCCAGGTTCGCCCCGGTGAAGACCAGCATGAACACCAGTACCCACGCCCACTGGGGCACGCCCGGCGCCCAGCCGTTCGCGATCTGCGCCGCGCCCGTCGCCTCCACGGCGAGGACGACGACGAGCAGGAACCAGTAGAGCCAGCCGACACTGAACCCGGCCCAGCGGCCGAGCGCCCGCTCCGCGTGCACGGAGAACGAACCCGACGCCGGCATCGCGGCCGACATCTCGCCCAGCATCCGCATCACGCACATCGCGAGCGCGCCCGCTATCAGATACGAGACGACGATGCCGGGCCCCGCGACGGCGATCCCGGCGCCCGAGCCGACGAAGAGGCCCGCCCCGATGACGCCGCCGAGGCCCAGCATCGTCAGATGCCGCTGCTTGAGTCCGCCTCCGAGCGGTTCAGGTTCGGACGGGAGCTGGTCGTGCATCGGCGGTTCAGACTGCTTTCGGGGCTCGCGCGGGTTTGGCAGGAACCTACAGTCTCCCCGGCGGCCGCCCCCGGGAGCAAAACGGGCCGTTTCGGCGCTGGCCTCAGTGACGAGCATCACGCCAAGTCGCGCATGAGTGACGCCCTTTGTGAGGAGCCCACCAACACCCGCCGTCCCCCTTTGTCGAGCAGTGACCGTGATCGGGGATCGGCCCCTGGGATAGCGTCACGGTGTCCCAACCTGCCCTCACCCCCGCGGAGTCCCGATGAGTACGGCTGCCGTCTCCACCCGCCCCGGCAAGGTCCTGGCCGACCTGCTCCCCGCTTCGCGCACCCGCGACATCGCGCTCGTGCTCGGCGGCGCCGCCCTCACCGGCATCGCGGCCCAGATCGCCGTGCCCGTGCCCGGCTCGCCGGTCCCGGTCACCGGGCAGACCTTCGCCGCGCTCCTCGTCGGCACCGCGCTCGGCGCCCGCCGCGGCTTCCTCTCCCTCGCCGTGTACGCGCTCGTCGGCATGGCCGGCATGCCGTGGTTCGCGCAGGGCACCTCCGGTGCGGGCGGCGCCTCCTTCGGCTACGTCGTCGGCATGCTGCTCGCCTCCACCGTCGTGGGCGCGCTCGCGCGGTGCGGCGGCGACCGCTCGGTCCTGCGCACCGCGGGCACGATGGTCCTCGGCTCCGCGATCATCTACGCGGTCGGCGTGCCCTACCTCGCCGCCGCCACCGGCATGACCTTCACGCAGGCGGTCGCCGCGGGCCTCACGCCGTTCCTCATCGGCGACGCGGTGAAGGCGGCCCTGGCGATGGGCGTGCTGCCCACCGCCTGGAAGTTCGCCGACAAGTAGTTCGCGCAACGGGCGCTCGGCGCCCGCTGTAGTTCCTCCGGAAGAGGTTCGCCGGGTCGCATGCGGCCCTTATACCGGCGAACCTCTTCCGCGTTTGTGCGTCGTACAAGCCCCTCCGCACCCAGCCCGCGTAACCGCACCCGGTCCACATACGCGACAGCGGCCTCGACATCATCCGCGGAGGTTGCCGCGAAGGCGATGTCGGGCCGCTGGGCGAAACCGTCCGGGAACGGTCAGGCGGAGATCTTCTTCCGCTTCTGCACCTGCTCGCGCACCAGCGCGATACCGACCACCAGGGCCGCCACGAGCAGCGACAGGACGACCTGCTCGCGGCCCGCGTCGTCGGTGAGCATGTAGACGAGCACGAACGAGATGCCGGCGATCGTGGCCCACGTCAGATACGGGAAGAGCCACATCTTCACGACGAGCTTCTCCGGCTCCTCGCGCAGGATGATGCCGCGCATCTTCAGCTGCGTGAAGCAGATGACGAGCCAGACGAAGAGGGCGACGGCGCCGGAGGAGTTCAGGAGGAAGTTGAAGACGGTGTCCGGCCACTGGTAGTTGAACCAGACGGCGAGGAAGCCGAAGACGACGGAGCCGAGAATCGCGGCCTGCGGCACACCACGCCTGGTGGTGCGGGCGAACGCCTTGGGGGCGTCGCCGCGCTGACCGAGCGAGAAGGCCATGCGGGAGGCGGTGTAGAGCCCGGAGTTCAGGCAGGACAGCACGGCCGTCAGCACGATGACGTTCATGACCTCACCGGCGTGCGGGATGCCGATGGAGTTCAGGGCGGCGACGTACGAGCCGTCCTCGACGATCGACTTGTCGTTCCAGGGCAGCAGCGTCAGAACGACGAATATCGAGCCCAGGTAGAAGATGCCGATGCGCCAGATGACGCTGTTCGTGGCCTTGGTGACGGCCTTCTGCGGGTCCTCCGACTCACCGGCCGCCAGCGTGACGATCTCGCTGCCCATGAAGGAGAAGACGACCATGAGGACGCCGGTGAGGATCGACCCGGCGCCGTTGGGCATGAACCCGCCGGCATCCGTGAGGTGTGCGACCCCGTCACCCGGGTTGTCCGAGCCCGGCAGCACTCCGAACACGGCGAGCACGCCGATGGCGACGAACGCGCCGATCGCGACGACCTTGATCCCCGCGAACCAGAACTCGAACTCTCCGTAGGAGCCGACCGAGACCAGGTTCGCCGCGGTGAGCACGATCATCACGATCAGGGCCCAGCCCCACTGCGGGACACCGGGCACCCAGCCGTTGAGGATCTTGGCGCCGGCGGTCGCCTCGACGGCGAGGACCACGACCCAGAAGAACCAGTAGAGCCAGCCGATGGAGAAGCCCGCCCAGCGGCCGAGCGCCCGGTCCGCGTACGCGGAGAAGGAGCCGGAGGTCGGCCGGGCCGCGGCCATCTCGCCGAGCATCCGCATCACGAGGACGACCATCAGGCCGACGAGCGCGTACGAGATGAGGATGGCGGGACCGGCGGCGGCGATGCCGGAACCGGAGCCGACGAAGAGTCCGGCGCCGATGACACCGCCGATGGCGATCATCGAAAGGTGCCGGTTCTTGAGGCCGGCCTTGAGCCCGTCGGGACCGTTGGTGCCGGTCGAACCGTTCTCGGGCTGTGAATCTCCAGGATTGTGGGGCGCCTGGTCGGCCTTCGCAAGGGAGGGTTGCGAGGTCATGGACGAATCCTTAAGTCTCGGGTCACGAGCCCACGCATTCAAACCCAGGGACGTACCGGACGGAAGACCTGACTCCGTATCGTGATTTTCGACTCCGAGACGTTTGCCCGTAAACGAACGGCGACAACGACCCGACCGCGCCGTGTCCGGGTGGGACGTGCCACACTCGGACCCATGCGCGTGTACCTCGGCTCGGATCATGCCGGCTACGAACTCAAGAACCACCTCGTCGAATGGCTCAAGGCTCACGGCCACGAGCCCGTCGACTGCGGGCCCCACATCTATGACGCCCAGGACGACTACCCTCCGTTCTGCCTCCGTGCCGCGGAGCGCACGGCGGCGGACCCGGACGCCCTCGGCATCGTGATCGGCGGCTCCGGCAACGGCGAGCAGATCGCCGCGAACAAGGTGAAGGGCGTCCGTGCGGCCCTCGCCTGGAGCGAGCAGACCGCCGCCCTCGGCCGTGAGCACAACGACGCGAACGTGGTCTCCATCGGCGGCCGCATGCACACGCAGGAAGAGGCGACGAAGTTCGTCGAGATCTTCCTCTCCACCCCGTACTCGGGCGAGGAGCGCCACACGCGCCGCATCGAGATGCTGTCGCGCTACGAGGAGACGGGCGAACTCCCCGCGATTCCGGCCCACCACCCGCAGGGCTGATTCAGCCCCGGTCTTTCGGGAAGGGGCGGGCCGGGGGAGGAAACCCCCGACGCCCGCCCCCACCCATCCCAGAAGAAAGAAAGCCGTGCCTGAGGGCCACACCATCCACCGCCTGGCCCAGGACCACGCGGACCGCTTCACCGGCCGCCCGGTCACGGTGAGAAGCCCCCAGGGAAAGTTCTCCGACAGCGCCGCCCTCCTGGACGGCCAGGTCCTGGACACCACGGAGGCCCACGGCAAACACCTCTTCCTGGGCTTCGCGGACACCGGCTGGATCCACATCCACCTGGGCCTCTTCGGCAAATACGCCATCGGGGAGACCCCCGCCCCGCCGCCCACGGACACCGTCCGGCTGCGGCTGCTGAGCGACACGTACTACTCCGACCTGCGCGGCCCCACGACCTGCGCCCTGATCACGGACGCCGAGAAGCAGGCGATACACGACCGCCTCGGCCCCGACCCGCTCAGGAACGGCGACGACCCGGACCGCGCCTGGCGCCGTATCTCCCGCAGCCGCACCACCGTCGCCGCGCTCCTCATGGACCAGAAGGTCATCGGGGGCGTCGGCAACGTCTACCGCGCCGAGGTCCTCTTCCGGCACGGCATCGACCCGTACACCCCGGGCAAGGACCTCACGCCCGACGAGTGGACGGCGATCTGGACGGACCTGGTGGCGCTGATGCGCGAGGGCGTCCGGCACAACCGCATCGACACCGTCCGCCCGGAGCACACCCCCGAGGCGATGGGGCGTCCGCCGCGCGTGGACGACCACGGCGGCGAGGTGTACGTCTACCGGCGGGCCACGATGCCCTGCCACCTGTGCGGCACGGAGATCCGCACGGCCTCCCTCGCGGCCCGCAACCTCTTCTGGTGCCCGAGGTGCCAGCCACCGCGCTGACCGCCGCCCGCACCCTGCCGTCCTTCGGAACCCGTTCGGAACCCGATCAGAACCCGTGCGGCAGCCACGGCGCCACCGTCGAACCGAACGCGAGCGCCGCCTCGGCGACCGCACCCGGCCGCAGCTCCCGCACCCGGCCGGCCGCCGCCAGCGCCGTCGGCGACGTGTCACCGAGGTAGACGGCCGCCAACTCCCGTACGGACAGGGCGAGATCGGCTGGTTCCTCGCCGTCCCCCGTGCGCTTGCAGGACGCCCCCTTCGCGTCCCCGGTCAGCCGCCACCGCCCCGCGTTCCACGGACAGAACTCGTCCGTCACGTCCAGCACGATGTCGACCGGCGCCTGGTACGTGCGGGCCTCCAGCGCGAGACCGACGTCCACGAGCCGTACGTGCATCGAGTCCCGCAGTTGCACCTGGCACCGCCGGATGTCGCTGACCAGGGAGAACAGCGGATCGTCCACCGGCCGGTTGCGTGCCTCGACGGTCGACGTCAGGTCGATGTCCAGGAGGAAGCGCCACAGCGCCGCGTACGCCGCCGGGTCGAGCGCGTCGATGTGCCGCAGCGTGATCCGGCCCTTGGGGCCGGCCGCGTCCCACTCGGGCTTGTTGTGGAACCGGACGTAGCCGACCGTCTCCCCGTCCCGCTCGGCCAGCACGCACTGCATCGGCGACGCGCCCTCGCGCTCCGACGGCGGGTCGAGCAGCGGCAGCCGCTCCCAGCCCGGCCTGCGGGCGAACATGCCGGGCCGGGTGCCGATCGTCCGCACGTACACGGCCTCGCACCGGGCGGCGGCCTCGGCGACGTCGACGAAACGCAGCCGTACGTCGTCCGTGCCCGCCGGTGCGTTGATCCGCACCCGCGTCGAGTCGATCTCCACGCTCGCCTGCCGCGTCGCGATCCCGTACCCGAACCGGCCGTAGATGGCGGGCTCGGACGCGGTGAGCACGGCGAGCGGCTCACCCCAGGACCGTACGTCGTCGAGCTGGCGCCGCATCATCGACGTCAGGACCCCGCGCCGTCGGTCCGTCGCTGCGACGGACACCATCGTGACGCCCGCCGCCGGCACCTGTGCCCCGCCCGGCACCGTCACCCGGAACGAGAAGGCCCCCGCCGTCCCCACGCAACGCTCGCCGTCCCACACGCCGATGGACCGGTCGAACTCGGTGAGGTCGTTGTAGAGCGCGCGCTCCTCAGGCGCTTCGGGGACGCCACCGAAGGCCAGCTCCAGCTTCGCGTACCACTCGTTCCACTCGTCCTGGCGCAGCACCCGTACGTCCATCGTCATAAGCCATCCCTACCAGGACACCGTGGGCGAAGCGAGAGAATTTCCCCGCCCGGGAAGGCGCCCCGGGAACCGCCCGGGGCCGCCGGGAAGAGGGACAAGTGGGACCTCCCGTGCGAAGCCCCTGGCCCGATGGATAAGGTCCACGAGCAATGGCAGGACGACGCGCGCAAGCCGAGACGTTTCCGGCCCGGATGAAGATGAGACTGCACCGGGCCCGCATCGGCCTGCGCAAATCGGGTGTCGACTACTTCCGGGGCGACGGTTCCGACTGGGTCGCGCTGGTGGGCCTGCTCCTCACGGTCCCGGTCATCGCCTGCGGCACCCTCCTCAACCCGGTCTGGTGTTCCCCGACGGCGCTCGTCCTGCCGATCGTGGCGGGCGGCCTGCTGCTGCGCCCGGCCAGCCTCCTCGGCCTGTACGCGGCCGCCGCGGCGGCCCTCATCGTGGAATCGGTCAGGCTCGGCCCGTACGCGGAGGGCGCCGCCCGGGTCACCCCCGGCACCGTCCTTGTCGTGGCCGCCTGCGGTTTCTTCGGTCTGCTCATCGCCCAGTTCCGCAGCCGGGTCGGCGTGCCCTGGCGGCGCGGCGGCACGATGCTGTTCGACCTGCGCGAACGCATCCGCGTACAGAGCAAGCTGCCGCAGCTGCCCCAGGGGTGGCACCGCGAGATGGCGCTGCGCCCGGCCGGCGGCCAGTCCTTCTCCGGCGACTTCGTCGTCGCGGCCCGCACGAACGGCGGCCGCACGCTGGAGGCCGTCCTCACCGACGTCTCGGGCAAGGGCATGGACGCGGGGTCGAGGGCGCTGCTCCTGTCCGGAGCCTTCGGCGGACTCCTGGGCTCCCTGCCGCCGCACGCCTTCCTGACCGCAGCCAACGGCTATCTGCTCCGCCAGGACTGGGACGAGGGCTTCGCCACCTCCATCCACCTCGTCCTCGACCTGGAGTCGGGTGACTACGAACTCTTCTCCGCGGGGCACCCGCCGGGCCTCCAGCTCAGCGCGGGCAGCGGCCGCTGGGAGGAGAAGGCCGCCGAGGGCCCGCTCCTCGGCGTCTACGACGGCGCCCAGTTCGACTCCATAAAGGGCTCCCTGAGGCCCGGCGACGTCCTGATGCTCTTCACGGACGGCCTGGTCGAGACGTCCGACCGCGACATCACCGAGGGCATCGACCGCCTCACCGGCGAGGCGGACCGCTATGTCTCCGGCGGCTTCCACGGCGCGGCCTGGCACCTCATCGAAGCGGTGGCCAAGGACGTCAACGACGACCGGGCGCTGCTCGTGATCTGCCGGGACGCGTGAGCCGTGCGGACCGTGCTGAGCGAGCGCCTCTCGGTCAGCTACGGCCAGTTGTACGTCGTCAGTGACCCTGGCCGGGATTCCGGCGGCGGACCGCACGAGACCATGGCGGGCCAGACGCAGGGCCTCGCCGGAGCCGCACTGCCGGGGTTCCTGTACCTGTCCACCGGCCTGCACACGGGCCACATCCCGTTCACCGTCGAGGTCCACGAGTCGGCACCGGCACTCGACGGGTCGTACGACGCGTGGGAGGAGATCGTCGAGGTCTCCTTCACGCCCGTCGGCGACGACGTGTCGCTGGACCTGTGGGGAGGCGATGGTTCCTTTCCGCTCGGCCTGGACCGGGTCTGCCACCGGGTGCGCTACTGCGGCAGCGGCCTCGACGAGTCCCGGAACGCCGAGACCGTCGACCTGGACCTGGCCGGATCCCTCGAACGTCATCTGCTCCAGTTCTGGCCGGCACCGCACGCCCCCGACCGCCTCCTGAGGCAGACGTCCCAGGACGCGGCCTACTGGCACGACTTCGCCCGGAGCCTGCCCCCGCCGCCGGCCCCCGAGGAGCGGGCCG
Source organism: Streptomyces sp. NPDC045026 (assembly GCF_056432625.1). NCBI lineage: Bacteria > Bacillati > Actinomycetota > Actinomycetes > Kitasatosporales > Streptomycetaceae > Streptomyces > Streptomyces sp. NPDC045026. The sequence continues at coordinate 130,940 of NZ_JBWKIS010000007.1, read as the reverse complement.
CGGCCGAGCGGGAGGCCAGGGAGCGCGAGGAGCGCGAGCGTCGGGACCGGGAGATCGCGTACGAGAAGCGGGAATGGGGTGGCCGCCTGCCCACCCCGCAGCTGCGCGCCGTGGGCGGCGACATCGCGGGGATCAGTCAGGTCGCGCCCGCGCTCGTGCACGCCGTCGACGCGGTGGACGCGGCGACGCAGCGGAGCGTGGCGCACTGGGCGATGCGCCGCGCCTTCGTGCGGGCGGGCCTCGACCGGGTCGACTGGCTCGTGGAACTGATGAGGGCGGTGGAAGGGGAGGGGGAGGCTCCGCTCCCGTCTCAACAGGGCGTCGTCGAAAGGCTGTTGAGCGATCCCGCGATCGAGCACACCATGGTGCGGGTCGCGGCACTGGTGCACGGCAGCGTTCCGCGGCTGCTGCAACAGGCGGTGGCGACCCCGGCGTTGTACGCCGCGGCCGACCCGGATCCGCTGCGGGCGGCACTGGACTCCCTCTGGGCGGCAGCGGGGACGTACGGCGAGGAGTACGCGCTGCTGTTCTCGCGGGCGCTGGATGACTTCCCGGCGCTGCGGGAGGCACAGGCCCACTGTTTTCCGGATGGTGCGCCCGCCATTTCGGATGGTGCGCCCGCCTTTCCGGATGGTGCGCCCGCCGCGGTGGCCCCGCCCCGTGCCGAGCCGCCCGAGGAACCCCCGATCGTCGGACCGGCCGCCGGGTGGCCGCGGTCCGGGGAGTGACCCCGCACCGCGGCTCACCGCTCACCTGCCCGCGCCGATCCGTTCCTCCCCCGAAGCCGAAGCCGAAGCCGAAGCCGAAGCCGAAGCCGAAGCCGAAGCCGAATTCGGGGCCGCAGCCGGATCCGGGGCCGCAGCCGGATCCGGGGCCCGCCCGCCCGGCAGGATCCGGGCCAGCCACCGCGACTGCCCGGCCGCCAACGGCCCCAGCACGGCGAGCACCAGCACGTACCCCGCGATGAAGGGGGAGAGGCGGGAGTCGAGCCCCGCGGCCGCCGCCATCGTCGCGAGGATCAGGGCGAACTCGCCCCGGGCGAGCAGCGCCGTCGAGATGTTCGCGGCGGGGCCGGGCCCGAACCCGTACACGCGCGCCGCGCCGAGTCCCGCCAGCACGTTCATCACCAGCGTCACGGCGACGGCGGCGAGGACCGGCCACAGCACCGTCGGCAGGTCGCCCGGGTCGATGGAGAGGCCGAACGCGAAGAAGAAGATCGCGCCGAACGCGTCCCGCAGGGGGTGCACGAGCTTGCGGATGCGCTCGCCCGATGTGGTGGAGCCGAGCATCAGGCCGACCATGAACGCGCCGATCGCGTCCGCGACCCCGAACCACTCGGAGACCCCGGCGACGAACACCGCCGCGCCGAGGAACGAGATGACGAGGAGCTCGTCGTCCTTCGTGTTGAAGAGGTGGCCCACGATGCGGGTGCCGAAGCGTGCCGCGAGGGCGAGCAGCAGGAGGAAGCCGAACGCCTTGCCGCCGTCCATGACCGCCGACGCCAGGCTGTCCGCGCCGGACAGGATGGGCTGGAGCGCGGCCAGGTAGAGGGCCAGGAAGATGTCCTCGACGACGATGATCCCGAGGATCGGCCTGGTCTCCGGATTGCCGAGGCGGCCGGTGTCGACCAGCACCTTCGTGACGATCGCCGACGAGGAGATGCCGAGGACCCCGGCGAGGACCAGAGCCTCGGAGGTGCCCCAGCCGAGGGCGAATCCGAAGCCGAGGCCCGCGCCGACGTTCAGCGCGAGGTACGTCCCGCCGGCGGCGGCCATCTTGCGGCCGCCGGTCTTGAGGTCGTCCAGATGGAATTCGAGGCCGAGGTAGAAGAGCAGCAGGACCAGGCCGAGCGCGGAGAGCATCTCCAGGTCGTGCGGGTCGGCGACCAGCACGATGCCGGGTGTGTGCGGGCCGAGGAGGATCCCGGCCAGGATGAACAGGGGAATGGTGGGAAGTCCGATGCGTCCGCCGAGGCGGGCGAGGACGGCGGCGGCGAGAAAGGCGCCGCCCATGGCTATCAACGTGTCTGCGTGTCCGATGGGCCCGCTCCTCTTTCGTTTCTTGGCTTGGTCGGATGACCCGCTTGGGTCAAGAGAAGGTCAAGAACGCGTCAATAGTTAGCTTACCAAACCATTTCGCGGCCGGGGTGGGGTTCTCCCCACCCCCGTTTCGCCAGCGGCCCTCATGGCCGGCCCAGGCCCTCGATCCGTACGTTCGGGACATCGGATCCGGCACCGTACGAGAGGGCGACCATGGGCCTGGGCAAGAAGCGGCACGACGAGGTGCCGCGTGACGACAGGTGGGCCGTCGAGCTGCGCGGAGTCCGCCGTCGGTACGGCCGCGGCGGCGGCGCCGTGCACGCCCTGCGCGGCATCGACCTCGCCCTGCCCTGCGGCACCTTCACCGCCGTCATGGGCCCCTCCGGCTCCGGCAAGTCCACGTTCCTCCAGTGCGCGGCCGGCCTCGACAGCCCCACCGACGGCACCGTCCACCTCGGCGGCACCCTCATCACCGGCATGGGCGAGAACAAGCTCACCGCCCTGCGCCGCACCCGACTCGGCTTCGTCTTCCAGGCGTTCAACCTGCTGCCCTCGCTCACCGTCGAGCAGAACGTCGTCCTGCCCATGCGCCTCGCGGGGCACCGCCCCGACCGGCGCCGAACCGCCGAGGTCCTCGCCCAGGTCGGCCTCGGCGACAAGGGCGGGTGGCGTCCTGGCCAACTCTCCGGCGGCCAGCAGCAGCGCGTCGCCATCGCCCGCGCCCTGATCACCCGCCCCGACGTCGTCTTCGCGGACGAGCCGACCGGAGCCCTGGACACGACAACGGCCGCCGACATCCTGGGGCTTCTGCGCACCGCCGTCGACCGCATGGGCGCCACCGTCGTCATGGTCACCCACGACCCGGCCGCCGCGGCCCATGCCGACCGCGTCCTGTTCCTCGCCGACGGCCGGATCGTGGATCAGCTGAACGGCGGGTCCGTGCAGACGATCGCCGCCCGCATGACGGCCCTGACGGCCCCCGCCCGTACACCCGTGCACCCGGGCGCCCCCGCGCAGCCCGTAGGGTCGGCCGCATGCTGACCCTCGCCGAGGTGGAGGCCCTGGCACGCAGGGCCCACGCCAACCAGACGGACAAGGCCGGACGCCCCTACGCGGAGCACCTGGAGGCGGTCGCCGAAGGTGTACGCGCCCGGGGCGGCGACGACGAGCAGATCGCGGCGGCCTGGCTGCACGACGCGATCGAGGACGACGCGCTCTCGCCCCGGTGGCTGGCCGCGGCGGACCTCACGGACCGCACGAAGGCCGTCGTCCTCGCCCTCACCAAGCGCCCCGGAGAGCCTCAAGAGGCCTACGCGCAACGAATTCTGGCCACTCCGGGCGCGCTGCTGGTGAAGGAGTCGGACCTGGCCCACAACGCGAACCCCACCCGCCTGGCGGTCCTGGACGCGCCGACGAGAGAGCGCCTGACAAGGAAGTACGCAGGGATGAGATCGCTACTGGGCATCAACGAAACCCCGTAGACGACGCGCCCCTGTGAACGCGCCCCTATGAGGGGCGCGGGGAACTGCGCGACAAGCCCCCGCGCCACCCTCAAACGCGGGCCCGCCCACGATTCCGCGCCACCTCGGCCGCGTCCTTCTTGAACGCCCACTCCATCTTCGGCTCCATCGCGAACCGGAACATCCGCTGGACCGGGGGAGTGCACAGGACCGTGATCAGGGAGGCCGCGACGACCGTCACGAACACCTCGCCCAGCGGCTTGTGCAGCCAGGCGTAGTCGTCGAACCAGCCCCAGAACCGCGAGCCCTTCGCGATGAAGCCGTGCAGCAGGTAGCCGTACAGCGTCCCCGCGCCCAGCACGGTGAACCACATCTTCCGCCGCGGCACCCAGGCGAAGAAGCACGCGGTGAGCACGACCGAGCAGCCGAAGAGCGCGAAGGTCATCACTACACCGGCCCACCACGGAGCACCCAGCTCCTGCGCGCTGTCGCGGTGGTAGAACCACGCCGACGTCATCCGCGGAGCGGCCCAGTACGCGAGGACCAGCGCGGCCGCGAAGATCGGCACGGACAGGATCCGCACCTCGCGGCGGCGCACCAGCTGGAAGTGCTCGGGCTTCATGAACAGGCCGAGGACGAAGAAGGGGAGGAACTGCAGGACGCGCTGGAGGTCGAGGTCGTCGCCGATGTCGGGGGAGACGGAGGCGAGTACGGCGATCGCGACCGCGAGCGGCACCGGCCAGCGGACGATCTTCCACAGCGGGGTGGTGAGCCGCCAGATGAACAGTGCGATCAGGAACCAGGTCAGGAACCAGGGATCGAGCAGACTGATCGGCTGTGTCGGATCGTCGTCCGCCCAGCGCTTGAAGAAGGTGTACGCGACCTCGAAGATCACGTACGGCACGGCGACCCCGGTGATGAGCCGCCGGAGCCGGTCGGGCCGCATGTCGAAACTGCGGGAGAAGTAGCCGGAGATGACGATGAACGCCGGCATGTGGAACGTGTAGACGATCATGTACAGCGCCTCGGCGACGCGGCTGTGATCCGTCAGCGGTTCCCAGGAGTGGCCCATCGCGACGAGCACGATGGCCAGGTACTTGGCGTTGTCGAAGAACGCGTCCCGCTGTTTCGCGGGCTTGGCGGCCGGTGTGGGGGAAGCGGCTGCCGTGTTCGGTGGCTGATGGGCGGGGGCCGTCTGTGCCGCAGGGAGCGGGGCTCGGGTGGGGGCAGCGCGGAACATCTGAGGCACCTTAGCGGCGCCCGCTGTATTTCGTAAAACCCTCACGTCAAATCCTCCTTACCGCGCGTGTACCCCCGATTCGGAGAAGTCGGCATAGCGATGGCGAAGTTTTCGCAGGTCTTCCGGCAAGACTTCGGGAGGCATCCAGATGAGTCCGTTATGACCACTCTCATCCTGATTAAATAGTGCATATCGGCCGCACTCGACCGCCCCGGGTGTGGCCCCCGCGACAATTCGAATTCACAGCGAACAACACATGCGTGACCTCGCGTGCTCACCATGTGGACATGCTGTGTGTGCATGGAAACGATCAGGCCGAATTGCCGGCCACGGGAACCCGTGAAATTGCCCGGGGAACGCGCGCCGATCATGTGCCCCAAGGGCGTGCGGCCGGCGGGCCGTCGCGCGGGAGTGGCCGACGATGCGTCACCAGCCGCATACGGGGGCCGTGTTGGTGGCACGATGGTCCTGGCGGGGGTGTGCGGGGTCGTACCCCCCGGGCCGGGAGAGCGGACCGACCTAGGGTGTGATCAGTGTGGCCATTTCGCTGTCAGTCGTACTGCTGTTGGCGATCATTCTCGTGGTGCTGATCCGGGGAGGGTCGATCAAGGCCGGGCCTGCCGTAGTGGCGGTCCTGTTCGGGTTCTTCCTGGCCTCGACCGGAATGGCCGACGACATCCAGAGATTCCTGAACTCGATAGCGGACACGATCAACTCGATCCAGTTCTGACCGCTCGAGAGACCGTCCGGCTCTGGACGTGAAAAACCCCGGGCCCGGTTCGTGAGAACCGGGCCCGGGGTCACAAGAGCGGGCGACGGGAATCGAACCCGCGTAGCTAGTTTGGAAGACTAGGGCTCTACCATTGAGCTACGCCCGCACAGTTCGCACCGCAGGTCGGTGACCGCGGCAACGGGAAGCATCGTAGCGGGTCGGAGCCCCTCGCCGCACACCGCATTCACGCCGCTCGTAATGCGGGAGCCGCACCGGCCGCGTGCATGTACCCTACGTGTCGCACCGACGGGGTGTGGCGCAGCTTGGTAGCGCGTCCGCTTTGGGAGCGGAAGGCCGTGGGTTCAAATCCCGCCACCCCGACCAGCGTCGCAACAGCAGCGTCTCAAGCAGTTAAACGTCTCCTCAAGATCGCGTTGTGGGTCGGCTCCGGCTTGCCGTTACTATGCAAGCTGCGTGCCCGTGTGTCTCTTAACCGGGCAGGAACCCAGAAGTCAGCCCCCAAGGAGACCGAACCGTGAAGAGCGCCGTGGAGACCCTGAACCCGACCCGGGTTCGGCTCAGCATTGAGGTGCCCTTCGAGGAGCTCAAGGACAGCCTCGACGCGGCGTACAAGAAGATCAACCAGCAGGTCACGGTGAAGGGCTTCCGCAAGGGCAAGATCCCGGCCCGAGTCATCGACCAGCGGTTCGGCCGCGGTGCGGTCCTGGAGGAGGCGGTCAACGACGCGCTCCCGAAGTTCTACACCGAAGCGGTCAACGAGGCCGAGCTCAACGTGCTCGGCCAGCCCGAGGTCGACATCACGGAGCTGAAGGACGGCGAGACGCTGAACTTCACCGCCGAGGTCGACATCCGTCCCGAGATCGTGATTCCGGACTACTCCGGCATCGAGGTCGAGGTCGACGCCATCGAGGTCTCCGACGAGGACGTGGACAAGTCGGTGGAGCAGCTCCGTGAGCGCTTCGCCTCCACCTCCCCGGTCGAGCGGGCCGCCGAGGACGGCGACGTCGTCACGATCGACCTCGAGGCCAAGGTCGACGGCGAGGTGCTCGAGGACGGCATCGCGTCCGGCGTCTCGTACACGATCGGCTCCGGCGAGCTCCTCGAGGGCATCGACGAGGCCGTGAAGGGCCTGGAGGCCGGTGGCGAGGCCACCTTCACCTCCGAGCTCAAGGGCGGCTCCGCCGAGGGCAAGGAGGCCGAGGTCGCCGTCAAGGTGACCCAGGTCGCCGCTCGTGAACTGCCGTCCCTGGACGACGAGTTCGCGCAGCTCGCCTCCGAGTTCGACACCCTCGACGAGCTCAAGGCCGACAGCCGCAAGCGCCTCGAGAACATGAAGCAGTACGACCAGGCCACGCAGGCCCAGGAGCGCGTCCTGGAGAAGCTGCTCGAGCTGGTCGAGGTCCCCGTTCCCGAGAAGCTGCTCGCGGACGAGGTCCAGACCCGCAAGCACAACCTCGAGCACCACCAGCTCGGCCAGATGGGCCTCGACCTCGCGAAGTACCTCGAGATCCAGGGCAAGACGGCCGAGGAGTTCGACGCCGAGACCGCCGAGCAGGCCGTCAAGGGCATCAAGACGCAGTTCGTCCTCGACGAGCTCGTCAACAAGGAGAAGCTGAACGTCAACCAGGAGGAGCTCACCGAGCACCTCATGCGGCGCGCGCAGTCCTCCGGCATGTCCCCCGACCAGTTCGCCCAGGCCGTCGTCGAAGGCGGCCAGGTCCCGATGCTGGTCGGCGAGGTCGCCCGCGGCAAGGCCCTCGCGGTCGTCGTCGAGGCCGCCACGGTCAAGGACACGAACGGCGAGATCGTCGACCTCGAGGACGACGAGGACGAGTCGGCTGCCGCCGGCGAGACCGTCGAGGCGGAGGCATCCGCCGACGCCGAGGAGAAGAACGAGGCCTGAGCCTCGGTCTGATCTCATCTACGCAGCTGGGCCCCGGGACGACATCGTCCCGGGGCCCAGTCGTAGCTGCGGGGCAGGGCGCGACATGCGCTCACAGCGAACAGTTCCCCTTGCGGGATTCACCGAAGGGACCCGCGCGTTAGGGTCCATGAATACGAGGGCAGATGAGTCCCCGTGCCGCCGCCGAACGGCGGTGCGCAGGTGCGGCTCCCCGGCCCTCCGGATAAGACGCGAGACGGCGCGTTGCCGTCAGAGACGAGCAGGTGGATACGTGACGAATCTGATGCCTTCCGCCGCCGGTGAGCCGTCCCTCGGTGGTGGCCTCGGCGACCAGGTCTACAGCCGACTGCTCAACGACCGCATCATCTTCCTGGGCCAGCAGGTCGACGACGAGATCGCCAACAAGATCACTGCCCAGATGCTCCTCCTGGCCGCTGCCGACCAGGACAAGGACATCTACCTCTACATCAACAGCCCCGGCGGTTCTGTGACGGCCGGCATGGCGGTCTACGACACCATGCAGTACATCCAGAACGACGTCGTCACCATCGGCATGGGCATGGCCGCCTCTATGGGCCAGTTCCTGCTGACCGGCGGCACCCCGGGCAAGCGCTTCGCGCTTCCGAACACGGACATCCTGATGCACCAGGGTTCCGCCGGCATCGGCGGTACGGCTTCGGACGTCAAGATCCAGGCCGAGTACCTGCTGCGTACGAAGAAGCGCATGGCGGAGATCACGGCCCGGCACTCCGGGCAGACCGTCGAGACGATCATCCGTGACGGTGACCGCGACCGCTGGTACACCGCCGAAGAGGCCAAGGCGTACGGCCTCATCGACGAGATCATCAGTGCCGCTACGGGTGTTCCGGGCGGCGGCGGCACCGGGGCCTGAAACCCCGGTTACGCGGTCAACCCAGCCCACCTCACCAGGACGGAACACCGACCATGAACAACATCCCCGGCAGCGGTCTGTACACCGGCCCGCAGGTCGACAACCGCTACGTCATCCCGCGCTTCGTCGAGCGCACCTCGCAGGGCGTGCGTGAGTACGACCCGTACGCGAAGCTCTTCGAGGAGCGCGTGATCTTCCTCGGCGTGCAGATCGACGACGCGTCCGCCAACGACGTCATGGCGCAGCTCCTGTGCCTGGAGTCGATGGACCCGGACCGTGACATCTCCATCTACATCAACAGCCCCGGCGGCTCGTTCACGGCCCTCACGGCCATCTACGACACGATGCAGTTCGTGAAGCCGGACATCCAGACGGTCTGCATGGGCCAGGCGTCCTCCGCGGCCGCCGTGCTCCTCGCCGCCGGTACGCCGGGCAAGCGCATGGCGCTGCCGAACGCCCGCGTCCTGATCCACCAGCCCTCCGGTGGCACGGGCCGTGAGCAGCTCTCCGACCTGGAGATCGCCGCCAACGAGATCCTCCGGATGCGTGAGCAGCTCGAGGAGATGCTGGCCAAGCACTCCACGACGCCGATCGAGAAGATCCGCGACGACATCGAGCGCGACAAGATCCTTACGGCCGAGGACGCCCTGGCGTACGGCCTGATCGACCAGATCATCTCCACCCGGAAGATGAACAGCGACGCTATCGCGTGACGTACCGCTGTATCGTCTGCCGCTCCTTGGCACGGTTCACGTCAAAGTGAACCGTGCCAAGGGGGGCCCGAATGGGGGGCCCGGCAAGGTACCGTCGGATACAGGCACCAGGAGTCGCTTACGCGAGCGTCTCCCAGGCGAAGGGGAAGCACCTCGTGGCACGCATCGGTGACGGCGGCGATCTGCTCAAGTGCTCGTTCTGCGGAAAGAGCCAGAAGCAGGTCAAGAAGCTCATCGCAGGCCCCGGTGTGTACATCTGCGACGAGTGCATCGACCTCTGCAACGAGATCATCGAGGAAGAGCTCGCGGAGACGAGCGAGGTCCGCTGGGAAGAACTTCCCAAGCCTCGCGAGATCTACGAGTTCCTCGAGGGCTATGTCGTCGGCCAGGAGGCCGCGAAGAAAGCCCTCTCGGTCGCTGTGTACAACCATTACAAGCGGGTCCAGGCCGGTGAGAACGGCGGAGCCCAGGGACGCGACGACGCGATCGAGCTGTCGAAGTCCAACATCCTGCTCCTGGGCCCCACGGGCTCGGGCAAGACCCTCCTGGCCCAGACCCTGGCCCGCATGCTGAACGTTCCGTTCGCCATCGCCGACGCGACGGCGCTCACGGAGGCCGGCTATGTGGGCGAGGACGTCGAGAACATCCTCCTGAAGCTGATCCAGGCGGCCGACTACGACGTCAAGAAGGCCGAGACCGGGATCATCTACATCGACGAGATCGACAAGGTCGCCCGCAAGAGCGAGAACCCGTCGATCACGCGCGATGTGTCCGGTGAGGGCGTCCAGCAGGCCCTGCTCAAGATCCTCGAAGGGACCACGGCTTCCGTCCCGCCCCAGGGCGGCCGCAAGCACCCCCATCAGGAGTTCATCCAGATCGACACGACGAACGTTCTGTTCATCGTGGGCGGCGCGTTCGCCGGCCTGGAGAAGATCATCGAGTCGCGGGCGGGTGCCAAGGGCATCGGCTTCGGCGCGACGATCCACTCCAAGCGCGAGCTGGAGGAGAAGGACCAGTTCCAGGAGGTCATGCCGGAGGACCTGGTGAAGTTCGGGATGATCCCCGAGTTCATCGGCCGTCTCCCCGTCATCACCTCGGTCCACAACCTGGACCGCGAGGCGCTCCTCCAGATCCTCCTGGAGCCGCGCAACGCCCTCGTGAAGCAGTACCAGCGCCTCTTCGAACTCGACGGCGTGGAGCTGGACTTCGAGCGCGAGGCCCTGGAGGCCATCGCCGACCAGGCCATCCTGCGCCGCACCGGCGCGCGCGGCCTGCGCGCGATCATGGAGGAAGTCCTCCAGTCCGTGATGTACGAGGTCCCCTCCCGCAAGGACGTGGCCCGGGTCGTCATCACGGCAGAGGCCGTCCTCTCGAACGTGAACCCGACGCTGATCCCGCGGGACGTCCGCGGCTCGGGCAGCGGCGAGCAGAAGTCGGCGTAGCGCATACGCGAGACATGGGAAGGGCCCCGGTCGGTGACCGGGGCCCTTCTTTCATGCGGTTCTCAGGTGCTGTGCCTAGGTGCTGTGTCTCAGGTGCGGTGCGAGGTCAGGACTTGACGCGGACCTCGCCGCGGAGCTTGGTCGCCGTGTCGGCGGCGCTCTGCAGATCCGCGCTCTTGCCCGACATGGCCGCCGCCAGCTCGATCGGCATGACGACGCCGAGCGTGCTGTGGTCACCCCAGATGCAGACCGGAATCGACATCTCCTTGGGACCGGAGGGAGTCTCGCCGCTGCTGGGTGCGTCGTTCTTGATCTTGGTCTCCTGGCACTTCATCACTGCGCCGTCGGAGTCGAAGGTCTGCGGGTCGCCGACCAGCTGACCGGTGTCGGAGTTGTCCGCCGAAGACTTCTTCTTCATCTGGGCGAACATCCCGTCGACGACCTTCTCCGGGTCGGAGATCTCGCCGTACACGCCCATGAACTTCAGGTACTTGGCCGCGAGCGGGTTCGTCTTGGCGTCGCCGGCCTCGTAGTCCGCGCCGACGCCCTGGGCGTTCTTGACGCCGTTCTTCTCGGCGTCCTTGACGTCCTCGTCGCTGGAGTCTTCGCTGCTCGCCGACTTCTTGTACTCACCGAGCACCGTCGCCGGCGTCGTCAGCTTGTGGGGGCCGTCGTCCGCGACGGAGGAGCCGCCACCGCCGAACACGAAGTACGCGGCCACGCCGATCGCCGCGACCACGGCCACCGCGCCGATGATCAGGCCCGTCTTCTTCTTGCCGCCCTGGGGCGGACCGGGGGGCGGCGGGACCTGGCCGTAGGGGGCCTGGGGCTGCTGCCCGTAGGGGCCCGGCTGCTGGGGCTGGCTGTAGCCGCCCGGCTGGCCGTACTGGGGCTGCTGCGGCGGCACGCCCTGCGGGGCCTGCTGCGGGTACCCGTAGCCGGGCTGGGGCGCGGCCGGGGGCTGCTGCCCGTAGGGGCCCGGCTGCGGCTGGCCGTAGGGTCCGGGCTGCTGAGGCTGCTGCCCGCCGTACGGGCCCGGCTGGTTGTAACTCATTTCTGGGGTTCCCTCCCGATGCTTACGCGTTCCGAACATCCTGGCGGAAGGTGGCCGTGTGTGGGGAACCCGGGGGCGGATCGGTGCCATGTTGTTGAAAGGTTGTTCCAGTGGGCGGGGCCGGCACCGCCGTCGCACGGGAATCCGGTTTCGGGGCACCCCTCCCGCGCCTCTAAACTGGGCCCGTGACCGAGAACACTCAGCAGCAGAATCCAGCGCCCACCACCGAACTGCCGACCCAGTACGCGCCGGCCGAGGTAGAGGGGGCGCTGTACGAGCGCTGGGTGGACCGGGGTTACTTCACCGCTGACGCGAACAGCGAGAAGGAGCCGTACACGATCGTCATCCCCCCGCCGAACGTCACGGGTGCGCTCCACCTGGGCCACGCCTTCCAGGTCACGCTCATGGACGCCCTCACGCGCCGCAAGCGCATGCAGGGCTACGAGACGCTGTGGCTGCCCGGCATGGACCACGCGGGCATCGCGACCCAGAACAAGGTCGAGCAGCAGCTCGCCGAGGAGGGCAAGTCCCGCCAGGACCTCGGCCGTGAGGCGTTCACCGACCGCGTGTGGCAGTGGAAGGACGAGTACGGCGGCCGCATCCTCGGCCAGCTGCGCCGCCTCGGCGCGGGCCTCGACTGGTCGCGTGAGCGCTTCACGATGGACGAGGGCCTGTCGAAGGCCGTCCAGACCATCTTCAAGAACCTGTACGACGACGGGCTCATCTACCGCGCCGAGCGCATCATCAACTGGTGCCCGCGCTGTCTGACGGCGATCTCGGACATCGAGGTCGACTACCAGGACGACGACGGCGAGCTCGTCTCGCTCAAGTACGGCGAGGGCGACGAGACCGTGGTCGTCGCCACGACCCGCGTCGAGACCATGCTCGGTGACACCGCAGTCGCCGTGCACCCCGACGACGAGCGGTACGCGCACCTGATCGGCAAGCGCATCAAGCTGCCGCTCACCGACCGGACCATCCCGGTCGTCGCCGACACGCACGTCGACCCCGAGTTCGGCACCGGCGCCGTCAAGGTGACGCCCGCCCACGACCCGAACGACTTCGCGATCGGCCAGCGCCACGACCTGGAGTCCATGACGATCATGGACGAGCGCGGTGTCATCACCGTGCACGGCCCCTTCCAGGGCCTCGACCGCTTCGAGGCCCGTTCCGCGATCGTCGCCGCCCTGCGCGAACAGGGCCGCGTCGTCGCCGAGAAGCGCCCGTACGTCCACTCCGTGGGCCACTGCTCGCGCTGCAAGACCACCGTCGAGCCGCGCCTGTCGCTCCAGTGGTGGGTCAAGGTCGACACCCTCGCCCAGGCCGCTGGTGACGCGGTCCGCGACGGGCGCGTCGCGCTCCACCCGAAGGACATGGAGAAGCGGTACTTCGACTGGGTCGACAACCTCAACGACTGGTGCATCTCACGCCAGTTGTGGTGGGGCCACCGGATCCCCGTCTGGTACGGGCCGAACGGCGAAGTCGTGTGCGTCGGCCCCGACGACCAGGTCCCCGGCACGGAGGCCGAGGGCTGGACCCAGGACGAGGACGTCCTCGACACCTGGTTCTCGTCCGGCCTGTGGCCGTTCTCCACGCTCGGCTGGCCGGAGAAGACCCCGGACCTGGAGAAGTTCTATTCGACCGACGTCCTGCTGACCGGCCACGACATCATCTTCTTCTGGGTCGTCCGGATGATGATGTTCGGCCTGTACGCCATGGAGGACCAGGTCCCGTTCAAGACCGTCGCCCTCACCGGCCTGGTCCGCGACGAGTTCGGCAAGAAGATGTCGAAGTCGAACCCGAACGCCGTGGACCCGATCGACTGGATGGACGCGTACGGCTCCGACGCCGTTCGCTTCACCCTGGCCACCGGCGCCAACCCGGGTGCCGACGTGCCGATCGGCGAGGACTGGGTCAAGGCCTCCCGTAACTTCGCCAACAAGATCTGGAACGCGACGCGCTTCGCGCTGATGAACGGCGCGACCGTCGAGGGACCGCTGCCGGCGCCCGAGGCGATGACGGCGACGGACCGCTGGATCCTGTCCCGCCTCAACAAGACCGTCGCCGAAGTCGACGCCTTCTACGACGACTTCCAGTTCGCCAAGCTCTCCGACGCCCTCTACCACTTCGCGTGGGACGAGGTCTTCGACTGGTACGTCGAGCTGTCGAAGACGACGTTCTTCGAGGGCGGCGAGCAGGCGAAGGTCTCCGGCCGCGTGCTCGGCGAGGTCCTCGACGTGACGCTGCGTCTGCTGCACCCGATCGTCCCGTTCGTCACCGAGACGCTCTGGACGACGCTGACCGGTGGCGAGACGCTCGTGATCGCCGAGTGGCCCAAGGACAGCGGCTTCCGTGACGCCGCCGCCGAGAGCGAGATCGAGACGCTCCAGCAGGTCATCACCGAGGTCCGGCGCTTCCGTGCCGACCAGGGCCTGCAGCCCGGTCAGCGCGTGCCGGCCCGGCTCGACCTCGACGGGACCGCGCTCGCCCCGCACGAGGCCGCCATCCGGCAGCTTCTGCGGCTGCAGCCCGAGGGCGACGCGTTCTCGGCCACCGCGACGCTGCCGGTCGCCGGTGCGCAGGTCGCGCTCGACCTGTCCGGCACGATCGATGTGGCGGCCGAGCGGAAGCGGCTCGCCAAGGATCTGGCCGCAGCCGAGAAGGAGAAGGCCCAGGCCACGGGCAAGCTCGGCAACGAGGGGTTCCTCGCGAAGGCGCCGGACGCCGTCGTCGACAAGATCCGCGGGCGGCTCGCCAAGGCGGACGAGGACATCGCCCGGATCCAGCAGCAGCTGGAGCGGCTGCCTCAGGGCTGAGTTCGTGGTGAAGGCCCCCCGGAATCCTGTGGGTTCCGGGGGGCCTTCGCGGTCCTCTCGGGGCTTCTACGCGCGCAGCCCAAGGCGTTGCAGCTCCGCGTCCGCCAACGCGTCCAGCACCACCGGGTCCGCCTCTCGCCAGCCCTTCGCGAGGGAACCCGGGCCGGTCTCGGGGGGTACGTCCAGGTCCGGGTCCAGCTCAAGTTCCTGGTCCTGGTCCTGGTCCGGGTCCGGGTCCGGGGTTCCGTCGGGCTGGGCGGGGAGCAGTGCCGCCGTCGCCGCCAGTTCGTCCAAGGGGCGCAACAGCGCCCTCAGCGCCAGTAGTTCGCGGCCGTCCTCCGTCGCCGCCAGGTCCTGCGCTGCCGCCGCCTGGCGCGTCCACCGGATGCGGCGGGGCAGCCAGACCGTGAGCATCAGGCCCACCGGGATCACGAAGAGCGCCATCGCACCCAGGACCGCCAGGGCCTGTGCGGCCGCGGGTTCCTGCGGGGCCGGTGCCGCGCTCACGATCCTGTTGCCCGCGTGGGCCACGCCCCGCAGCGCTCCGTCCACCGAGCTGCCCAGGAGCGGGATTCGGGGGCGGTGCGCGGCCGGCGGGGAGGACGGCTGCACGAGCCGGTGCGCGGCCAGCGCCGCCGCTGCCCACAGCGCCGTCCACAGCAGGGCGGCGCCGTCGCCCAGGAGTTGGCAGGCGCGGCGGCCGGGGTTGTGTGCGTACCACATGGTCCGATTGGACCTTCTCCGTACGGGGGTGGGGGCGCACCGCGCCGGGAGGTCTGCCTGCGTCCCCGGTTCGGGTCAGCCTTTCCGGCCCCCACCCACCCTTCCGTTCAGGCCACTTACGCCGCTTTCAGCAGGCGCTGGAGCGAGTCGAAGTCCTCCACGCACTTGCCGCAGCCCAGCGCCACGCTGTCCAGGGGGGCCTCTGCCGCGAAGACCGGGATGCCGGTCGCCTCCGACATGCGTACGTCCAGGCCGGGGAGCAGCGCGCCGCCGCCCGTCAGCACTATGCCGTGCTCCATGACATCACCGGAGAGCTCCGGCGGGCACTCCTCGAGGGTTGCCCTGAGCGCCGAAATGATCGCCTCGACGGGGGAGTTGAGGGCTTCCCGGATCTCCCGCGTGGTGAGGGTGGCGGTGTGGGGGAGGCCTGCGAGTCTCTGGCGGCCCCGTACCGTGAAGGTGCCCGTTTCGGAGAGTTCTTCGGCGGGGGCCGCGGAGCCTATGGCCAGTTTGACGGCCTCCGCGGTGCGTTCGCCGATCAGCAGGCCGTGTTCCCTGCGCACGTGGTCCGTGATCACCTCGTCCATGCGGTCGCCCCCGACGCGCAGGGACTGTGCGGTGACTATGCCGCCCAGCGAGATCACCGCCACCTCCGTGGTGCCGCCGCCGATGTCCACCACCATGGAGCCGCGCGCCTCGGCCACCGGGAGGCCCGCGCCGATCGCAGCGGCCATGGGCTCTTCGATGACGTGGACGGCTCGGGCTCCGACTCGTTGTGCCGCGTGGACGATCGCCCGGCGCTCCACCGGCGTGACCCCGCCGGGCACGCAGATGACCATGCGGGTCCTGGGGCGGCGGCCCGGGACGGCCTTGCGCACGAAGTGGCGGAGCATCTCCTCCGCCGCCTCGTAGTCGCTGATCACGCCGTCGCGCAGCGGGCGGATCGCGGTGATGGAGCCGGGGGTCCGGCCGATCGTCTCCTTGGCTTCCGCGCCTACGGCGACGGTCGTCTTGTTCTGTTTCACCGCTACTACTGATGGCTCATTGAGCACGATCCCCTTGCCGCGTACGTAGAGAAGAGTGTTGGCGGTGCCGAGATCGATCCCTATGTCCATGATCGCCAAGTTTGCAGGGTGATGCTGTGGTCCGGATGGACCAAGGTCCTGAAACGGGCGGGCCGAAAGTCCCTGACCTGTCGGGTGGGGTGCGGACCGGGGTCTGTCGGTGGTTCTCCGTAGACTGGCTCGTGTGAGTGAGCTCCCCCCGCGCGACAGCGGCGAATCCGACGGCTTCGACGACATCGTGGACGCCGAGACCGAGCGTGACCCCGATCTGGCACTGATCGAGGCCGGCAGCCGTACCCTCCGGACGCAGGGGGGTGTTCCGCAGGGGGACGGCGTGCCCGCCCGGCCGCAGGACCCCGAGGTCGCCGAGGCCCTGCGAGAGGTCGAGACCGAGCTCGCGGGGCGGTGGGGCGAGACCAAGCTGGAGCCGTCCGTCTCGCGTATCGCGGCTCTGATGGACGTGCTCGGTGAGCCGCAGCGCGCCTATCCCTCGATCCACATCACGGGGACGAACGGCAAGACGTCCACGGCCCGCATGATCGAGGCCCTTCTCGGCGCATTCGAGTTGCGTACGGGGCGTTATACATCGCCGCACGTTCAGTCGATCACCGAGCGCATCAGTCTCGACGGCGCGCCGATCGACTACGAGCGGTTCATCGAGACCTATCGGGACATTGCCCCGTATGTGGAGATGGTCGACCAGAAAGAGGAATTCCGGCTTTCCTTTTTCGAGGTGCTCACGGGGATGGCGTACGCCGCCTTCGCCGATGCTCCGGTGGATGCCGCCGTCGTCGAGGTCGGAATGGGAGGCAGCTGGGACGCCACCAATGTGATCGACGCTTCGGTGGCCGTGGTGACGCCCATCGATCTCGATCACACGGACCGGCTGGGCTCCACCCCTGGTGAGATCGCCCAGGAGAAGGCCGGGATCATCAAGCAGGGCGCCACGGTGATCATGGCGCAGCAGCCGGTCGACGCCGCTCAGGTGCTCCTGAAGAAGGCCGTCGAGGTGGACGCGACGGTGGCCCGCGAAGGGCTCGAGTTCGGTGTCGTCTCCCGGCAGGTCGCCGTGGGCGGGCAGCTGTTGACCCTGCGCGGGCTCGGCGGGGAGTACGACGGGATCTTCCTTCCGCTGCACGGTGCCCACCAGGCGCACAACGCGGCTGTCGCACTGGCCGCCGTGGAAGCCTTCTTCGGGATCGGGGCCGAGCAGTCCCGGCTGCTCGACATCGACACCGTCCGCAAGGCCTTCGCCGGTGCCACGTCCCCCGGTCGGCTGGAGGTCGTGCGGCGTTCGCCCACCGTGGTGCTCGACGCCGCGCACAACCCCGCCGGCGCCCGCGTCACCGCCGAGGCCATCAGTGAGGTCTTCGACTTCAGCCGGCTGGTGGGCGTCGTGGGGGCGAGCGGCGACAAGAACGTGCGCGGGGTGCTCGAGGCCTTCGAGCCGATCTTCGCCGAGGTCGTCGTCACCCAGAACTCCAGCCACCGCGCCATGGACGCCGACGAGCTGGC
Source organism: Streptomyces sp. NPDC045026 (assembly GCF_056432625.1). Lineage (NCBI taxonomy): Bacteria > Bacillati > Actinomycetota > Actinomycetes > Kitasatosporales > Streptomycetaceae > Streptomyces > Streptomyces sp. NPDC045026. The sequence goes on along the minus strand of NZ_JBWKIS010000007.1, from coordinate 113,346 downwards.
CGCCATCGCGGTCGAGGTCTTCGGGGACGAGCGTGTGCAGGTCGAGCCCCGCCTCGACGACGCTCTCGAGGCCGCCATCACGCTGGCCGAGGAAGAGGGCGAGTTCTCCGGCGGCGGTGTGCTCGTCACCGGGTCCGTGATCACGGTCGGCGAGGCCCGGCTGCTGTTGGGGAAGGGCTGATCCGCTGTGCGCATGCTGTGTTCGTCGACCCTGATCGGCGAGTTCTTCATCATCGGCTTCGCCGGGCTCGTCGCCATGAAGGACCCCGATCTGTCGGCCGGGGTCGTGTGGGGCGTGTGCGGTGTCGCCATGCTGCTGTCCGTGCTGCTGTGCGGGATGCTCGGGCGGCGCGGCGGCGTCGAGGCGGGGTGGGTGCTTCAGGCGGCGCTCGTCGCCAGCGGGTTCGTCGTGCCGATGATGTTCATCCTGGGGCTCTGCTTCGCCGGGCTCTGGTGGGCCTCCGTCCACTTCGGGCGCAAGATCGACGAGGCCAAGGCCCGGTGGGCCGCCCAGGCCGAGGCCGGAGGTAACACCGCGTAGCCGTGCCCGGTATCGTGCGGGCATCCCACGAAGATTTTGGAGCCGCACCATGACTCAGCGCACCCTTGTCCTTCTCAAGCCCGACGCCGTCCGCCGCGGGCTCGTCGGCGAGATCATCGGCCGGATCGAGCGCAAGGCCGGCTGGACGATCAGTGCGCTGGAGCTGCGGAACCTGGACCAGGACACGCTGGAGCAGCACTACGGCGAGCACAAGGGCAAGCCCTTCTACGAGCCGCTGGTCGCCTTCATGGCGTCCGGGCCCGTCGTGGCTCTCGTCGTCGAGGGCGAGCGGGTCATCGAGGGTGTGCGTCAGCTGGCCGGCCCGACCGACCCGATCGCCGCCGCTCCCGGGTCCATCCGCGGCGACTTCGGCACCATCGTGCGCGAGAACCTGATCCACGCCTCGGACTCGGAGGAGTCGGCCGAGCGGGAGCTGAAGATCTTCTTCCCTGGACAGGTGTAGTCCGGTCCGTGAGACCGGAAAGTTCTTTTTCTGACGCCGCGTCAGTGGCGGAGCGCTGCTGAACAGGGGCGGCCGGAGAAATTCGGCCGCCTTTTGGCATATGCGCCCCCATCGGGGGAACGCGACACTCCGTCGGCACGTCCCCAATAGCGGAGCGGGGATTCATCTGCTGACAATGGCGAAGACCCTCGCGCCGTGTTCGTGCAGGCGAGACTACGATGTAAGCCTCCACGCCACTCGCACCCACCTCGCCTACCTAACAAGCCATCAAACGCTCCACTTGGGAAGGCCAGACGAATCCTGATGGGGAACTCAATGTCGTTCATCGGCCGTGACATGGCTGTCGACCTCGGGACCGCCAACACGCTGGTGTACGTCAGGGGTCGCGGGATCGTACTCAACGAGCCGTCCGTCGTCGCGATCAACACCAACACCGGCGGCATCCTCGCCGTCGGTGCCGAAGCCAAGAAGATGATCGGCCGCACTCCGGGCAACATCGTCGCCGTGCGACCGCTGAAGGACGGCGTGATCGCCGACTTCGAGATCACCGAGCGCATGCTCCGCTACTTCATTCTGAAGATCCACAAGCGGCGCTACCTCGCTCGTCCCCGTGTTGTGGTGTGTGTGCCCTCCGGCATCACCGGAGTCGAGCGCCGCGCGGTCATCGAGGCTTCCTCGCAGGCCGGTGCCCGCCAGGTGCACATCATCGAGGAGCCCATGGCCGCGGCCATCGGTTCCGGCCTCCCGGTCCACGAGGCCACGGGGAACATGGTGGTCGACATCGGCGGCGGCACCACCGAGGTCGCGGTGATCTCGCTCGGCGGAATCGTCACAGCACAGTCCATCCGGGTCGCCGGGGACGAGCTGGACAACGCGATCATCCAGCACATCAAGAAGGAGTATTCGCTCCTCCTCGGTGAGCGGACTGCCGAGCAGATCAAGATCACGATTGGCTCCGCGTACGACCTCGACTCCGACGAACACACCGAAATCCGCGGGCGCGACCTCGTGTCCGGACTCCCGAAGACCGTCGTCATCTCGGCCGCCGAGGTGCGCAAGGCGATCGAGGAACCGGTCAACGCGATCGTCGACGCCGTCAAGACGACACTGGACAAGTGCCCGCCCGAGCTGTCCGGCGACGTCATGGACCGGGGCATCGTCCTCACCGGCGGCGGCGCCCTGCTGCGCGGCCTCGACGAGCGGTTGCGCCGTGAGACGGGCATGCCGATCCACATCGCCGAGGACCCCCTCGACAGCGTGGCGCTCGGCTCCGGCAAGTGCGTCGAGGAGTTCGAGGCGCTCCAGCAGGTGCTGGACGCATCGCCGCGCAGATGACCTGACGCGAAACGTCCGCCGTACGAGTGCCTGCCACTTCGTACGGCGGATCGTTGATATATAGGCAAGGCGTAAGAATTCCCCATAACCTGCAGAACCTCAGGGTTTCCGCAGAATCCGATTGAGGAAGGCACGGCCGCCGCACGTGAGGGACACACGAGAGAGCCGGCTGCTCCTGGTGCTGCTGATCGCCATCGCGTTCGCACTGATCACGGTGGACATCCGCGGTGGGGAGGACTCGCCGGTCGACGGTGCCCGCCGGGCCGCCGCCACGGTCTTCGGCCCCGTGGAGAACGGCGTCTCCAGCGCAGTCGACCCGATCGGCAACGCCATAGCTGCCGTCAAGGACTCCGGTGGGCGGCACAGCCGCGTCAGCGAACTGGAGCGCGAGAACGCCGCCTTGAAGGTGAGGCTCGGCAGCGACGACCGCAACCGCAGCAAGATCCGCCAGCTCGACTCCATGCTGAAGACCGCCGGCGCAGGCCAGTACGGCATCAAGGGGGCCCAGGTCATCGCCATAGGAGCAGCCCAGGGGTTCTCCTGGACCGTCACCATCGACGCCGGCGCCGGCGACGGTCTCAAGCGCGACATGACCGTTCTGAACGGGGACGGACTCGTGGGGCGCGTCACGACCGTCGGACCGAACACCGCGACCGTCCTGCTCGCCAACGACCCCGACTTCACCGTCGGCACCCGCATGGAGCGGACCGACGAGCTCGGCTTCACCTCCGGACAGGGCGACCGGCCGCTGCGCGTACAGCTCCTCAACGGCAAGGCCAAGGTCAAGAAGGGCGACCGTCTGGTGACCTTCGGGTCCCAGGCCGACAAGCCGTTCGTGCCCGGGGTGCCCGTCGGGCGAGTGGTGCGCGTCGATCCGGCCGGTGGTGACCTGACCCGGACGGTCTATGTGCAGCCGTACGTCGGATTCACCAAGCTCGACGTCGTCGGCGTGGTCGTACAGGCCCCGCGCACCGATCCGCGCGACGAGGTGCTGCCGCCCAAGCCGGCGAAGCCCAGGCCCACGCCCACCGTGACCGTGACGGCCACGCCGTCCGGTGACCCGACGGCCGCCGACGGCACACAGCAGTAGGAGCTGGACTTCATGCGTTTCAACCGGTTGCTGCTCTCGACCACCCTCGTGGTCGTCGCCCTGGTCGTCCAGGTGTGCGTACTCGCCCGTCTCCAACTGCCCGGCGCCGTGCCGGACCTCGTGCTCCTGACCGTCGTCGGCCTCGCCCTCGTGTACGGCCATGTCGGCGGCGCGTTCATCGGGTTCGGCGCGGGTCTGCTCGCCGACCTCGCGCCGCCCGCCGACCACGCCGCCGGGCGCTACGCCCTCGTGCTGTGCGTCGTCGGCTACCTCGTCGGCCTCGCCAAGCCGGACAACGGCCAGCTCAGGTCCGCCTTCGGCCCGATGGTCGTGGTCGTCGCGGCGGCCATCGGCTCGACGCTGCTCTACGCGGGCGTCGGCGCGCTCGTCGGCGACACCGCCGCCCGCCATGTGGGCATCGGCAGCCTGCTGTTCACGGCCGCGCTCTACGATCTGCTCCTCGCGCCGTTCACCGTCCCGTTCATCATCGCCCTGGCCAGACGCGCCGACAACGATCCGCTCGCCGAGTCCACGCCCGGCTCCGGCAAGGCCACCGACGTCACCGCCGGCTGGCTCTCCTCCGGCACCGGCCTGCGCATCGGCAACCAGCGCAGCGGACTCCGCCTGAAGGCGGCCAGGTCGCGCTCCGCGCGGGCCGGCCGCATCAAGGGGGTCAAGCGCCTGTGACCGCCGCGCACACCACCGCGTACACGCACTGAGGGGGAGGCCGCATGACCAACATTCCCGAGACCGGGCGGACCCCACGCGTCCAGATCCGGCTCGTCATCCTCCAGATCCTGGTCCTGTCCCTCCTGTTCACCCTGGGCGGCCGCCTCTGGTACCTCCAGATCCGCAACGGCGCCGAGTACGCCAAGGAGGCCTCCGGCAACCATGTCCAGCAGGTCGTCAGCCCCGCCGTGCGCGGCTCGATCCTGGACGCCCGCGGTGTGCCGATCGCCGACAACGAGACCCGCCTCGTCGTCTCCGCGTCCCGCACGGACCTGATGAAGATGCCCGACGACGGCAAGGCCGTACTGGCCAAGCTCGCCGACGTCCTCGGGATGAAGCCCGCGGACGTCACGGAGAAGGTCCGCCTCTGCGACGCCAAGACGCCGCAGCCCTGCTGGAACGGCTCGCCCTACCAGCCCATCCCGATCACGGACGAGGCCACGCCCAAGCAGGCCCTCCAGATCCGCGAGCGCTCCGAGGACTTCCCCGGCATCACCGCCGAGCCCGAGGCCGTACGCCGCTACGCGGGACCGGGCGGCTCCAACACCGCGCAGGTCCTCGGCTACCTCTCGCCCGTCACCGACGCCGAGATCGAGAAGGCCAAGGACACCACGTCGCCGTATCTGCGCTCCGACCAGGTCGGCCGCTCCGGCCTCGAGCGCACCTACGACAAGGAACTGCGCGGCAAGGCCGGCGTCACCCGCTACGAGGTCGACAACCTCGGACGCGTCATCGGACGCGCGAAGAGCGACAAGGCCGAGACCGGGGCGAGCGTCGTCACCTCGATCGACTCGCGCGTGCAGGGCGTCGCCGAGTACGAGCTGAACGAGGCGATGAAGGCGGCCCGCCAGCAGTTCGACAAGATCACCGGCGAGAACTACAAGGCCGACTCCGGCGCGGTCATCGTCATGGAGGCCAAGACCGGCCGGATCGTCTCCATGGCGTCCGCACCGTCGTACGACCCGAACGCCTGGGTCGGCGGCATCTCCGCCAAGGACTACAAGAAGCTCACCGGCAAGGGCTCCGACTACCCGCTGCTCAACAGGGCCATTCAGGGGCAGTCCGCGCCCGGTTCGACGTTCAAGGTGATCTCCACGGCCGCCGCGGCCGAAGCCGGTTACAAGTGGGACGGCGGCTACCCCTGCACCAGCTCCTACTCGGTCGGCGGCCAGGTTTTCAAGAACTTCGAGGGGGAGAACTTCGGCCCCATCTCTCTCGGCCGCGCGCTGGAAGTCTCCTGTGACACCGTCTTCTACGGCCTCGCCGACCGGGAGTGGAAGAAGGACGGCGGCATCAACCCGAAGGGGACCCCCAAGGACTACTTCTACAAGGCCGCCCACCAGTTCGGCCTCGGCAAGACCACCGGCATCGACCTTCCCAACGAGGTCACGGGCCGCGTCCCCGACCGCCAGTGGAAGAAAGCCTTCTGGAAGGCCAACAAGGACAGCTGGTGCAAGACCGGCAAGAAGAACGGCAGCTACGTCCAGAAGATCGCCTACGAGAACTGCCTCGAGGGCAACAAGATGCGCGAGGGCGACTCGATCAACTACTCCATCGGCCAGGGCGACACCCTCCTCACGCCGGTTCAGGAGGCCATGATCTACGGGGCCCTCGCCAACGGCGGCACCGAGTACGTCCCGACCATCGGCAAGGCGATCATCAGCGCCGACGGCAAGACGGTCAGGGAGATCAAGCCCCAGGTCAAGGCCAAGCTCCCGATCACCAAGGCGACCCTCAAGGGCATGGACGACGCCCTCGCCGGCGTCGTCACCCGCGGTACCGCCGCCTGGAAGTTCGGCGGCTGGCCCCAGGACAAGATCCCGCTGCACGCCAAGACCGGCACCGCCGAGGTCTACGGCAAGCAGACCACGTCATGGCTGGCCACGTACTCCAAGGACTACTCGGTCATCATGACGATCTCCCAGGCCGGTACGGGCTCCGGAGCCTCCGGTGAGGCCGTCCGCAAGATCTACAACGCGCTGTACGGCGTCTCCGACGACGGCACGATCGACAAGAAGAAGGCCCTGCTGCCCTCGCCGGAGAAGAACCTGCCGAAGGTCAAGCCGGACGGCTCGATCGACGCACCGACCGTCAAGCCCTACAAGCCCGCCGAGCCGAGCCCGTCCCCCGGCGAGCAGGAACTGGCGGCGGTCTTCGGCGCCCCGGTGACCGGAAGGCGGGACTGACGCACCATGGCTGGCACCAACGGCTTCTCCGTCTCCGGGTACGGCCCCGAGCGCTCCACCCTGACCCGCCTCATGGCCAGGGACTCGGTGCTGCGCCGCCTCGACTGGCCGATCCTCCTGTCGTCGCTCGCCCTGTCCCTCATCGGCTCGGCGCTCGTCTACTCGGCGACCCGCAACCGCACCGCGATCAACCAGGGCGACCCGTACTACTTCCTGTTCCGGCACCTCATGAACACCGGCATCGGCCTGGCCCTGATGATCGGCACGATCTGGCTCGGCCACCGCACCCTGCGCACGGCCGTGCCGATCCTCTACGGCGCCTCGGTCTTCCTGATGCTGCTGGTGCTGACCCCGCTCGGCGACACGATCAACGGACAGCGCAACTGGCTGTCCGCGGGCGGAGTGTCGCTCCAGCCCGCCGAGTTCGCCAAGATCACGATCATCCTGGGCATGGCGATGCTGCTGGCCTCACGGGTCGACGCGGGCGACAAGCAGTACCCCGACCACCGCACGGTACTGCAGGCGCTGGGCCTCGCCGCCGTCCCGATGCTCGTAGTGCTGCTCATGCCCGACCTCGGCACGATCATGGTCGCGGCGATCATCGTGCTCGGTGTGCTGCTCGCCTCCGGCGCCTCCAACCGCTGGGTGTTCGGCCTGCTCGGCGCGGGTGTGCTCGGCGCGATCTCCGTCTGGCGGCTGCACATCCTCGACGAGTACCAGATCAACCGCTTCGCCGCGTTCGCCAACCCGGCCCTCGACCCGGCCGGCGTCGGCTACAACACCAACCAGGCCCGCATCGCGATCGGCTCGGGAGGCCTGACCGGCACCGGCCTCTTCCACGGCTCCCAGACCACCGGCCAGTTCGTCCCCGAGCAGCAGACCGACTTCGTCTTCACCGTCGCCGGCGAGGAACTCGGCTTCGCCGGAGCCGGGCTGATCCTGCTCCTGCTCGCCGTCATCCTGTGGCGCGCCTGCCGCATCGCCCGCGAGACGACCGAGCTCTACGGCACGATCGTCGCCGCCGGGATCATCGCCTGGTTCGCCTTCCAGGCCTTCGAGAACGTCGGCATGACGCTCGGCATCATGCCGGTGGCGGGCCTGCCCCTGCCGTTCGTGTCGTACGGAGGATCGTCCATGTTCGCCGTCTGGGTGGCGATCGGGCTGCTCCAGTCGATCCGCGTGCAAAGGCCCATGTCGGCGTAGGAAGCGCCTGGTTTGCCGGCGGTCTGCCACGGGGTCTGCCCAGAATCCGGATTCGCGACTAAATTCGGTTCATGGCGGAGACGAAGCGCGAGATCGAGCGGAAGTACGAGGCGCCCGTGGCCGGCGAAGGCTTCGGGCTGCCGGATCTGAGCCGTGTCGCCGGGGTCTTCGCCGTCATCGACAAAGGCGTCGTCGACCTCGACGCCGTCTACTACGACACGGCCGACCAGCGCCTCGCGGCCGCCGCGATCACACTGCGGCGCCGCACCGGCGGCGCCGACGCGGGCTGGCACCTCAAGCTCCCCGTCTCCCTCGCCGAGGGCGTACGGGACGAGATCCGGGCCCCGCTCTCCGACGACGTGCCCCGCGACCTCACCGGCCTCGTGCGCTCCCGGGTGCGCGAGGCCGATCTCGTCCCCCTGATGCGGCTGCGCTCCTCGCGCGACGTCCGCGATCTCACCGGCGCCGACGGCGCGCTCCTCGCCGAGGTCAGCGTCGACGGCGTACGGGCCGAGAGGCTGATCGGCGGGGACGGCGCCGCCGCCTGGACCGAGATCGAGGTCGAGCTGGCGGACGGCGGTGACCCGGCGTTCCTCGGCAAGGTCGAGAAGAAACTCCGCAAGGCGGGCGTGAGCCGCTCGGCCGCCGTGTCGAAGCTCGCGCGGGCGCTCACGGAGACCGGCATCGGCCCGCGCCCACCCCGGCCCGCCGACGACCCCGAGACCCCCGCCGACCACCTCCTCGCCTACCTCAGGGTCCAGCGCGACGCGATCGTCGACCTCGACCCCGCCGTCCGGCGCGACCTGCCCGATGCGGTGCACCAGATGCGCGTCGCCACCCGCCGGCTGCGCAGCGCGCTGCGCTCTTACGGCAAGATCCTCGACCGGGCCGTGACGGACCCGATCGGTGACGAGCTGAAGTGGATCGCCGGTGAGCTCGGGGCCGACCGTGATCAGGAGGTCCTGACCGAGCGGCTGACCGCGGCCCTCGGCGAACTGCCCCGCGAACTGTCGACGGGCCCCGTCCGCACCCGGCTGCGGACCTGGTCGCGGGCCCGGCGCTCCGGATCGCGCCGGCATCTGATCGCCGTACTCGACGGCAAGCGCTACCTCGCGCTCCTCGCCGCCCTCGACGCACTCGTCGACGCGCCTCCGCTGCGCGCCAAGCAGCCGAAGAACGCCCTGGCCAAGGCTGTGCTGCGGGATTACAAGCGGCTCGCGGGCCATGTCGAGGGGGCGCTCGCCGAGGATCCCGGCCCGGCGCGCGACCTCGCCCTGCACGACGCCCGCAAGGCCGCCAAGCGCACCCGGTACGCAGCCGAGGTCGCCGCGCCCGCGCTCGGCGATCAGGCGACGGACGTCGGCAGCCACGCGAAGGCGCTCCAGACCCTGCTCGGCGAGCACCAGGACAGCGTGATGGCGCGTGAGGCGCTGCGCGACCTGGCGGCGCAGGCGCATGCGGCGGGGGAGAGCGCCTTCACGTACGGGCTGCTGTACGGGCGCGAGGAGGCGCGCGCCGGGCGGGCCGAGACGGAGCTGCCGCCGCTGTGGGCGAAGGCGGTCTCCTGGCCGCGTTACGCTTGACAGTCCCCCCTGTCAGCTCACGAAGGTCCCGGGTATGCCTGCCGAAGCCGCAGAGTCGGTTTTTCCACAGCTCGAAGCTTTGCTCCCGCATGTGCAGAAGCCGATCCAGTACGTGGGCGGTGAGCTCAATTCCACCGTCAAGCCGTGGGAGAGCTCCGACGTCCGCTGGGCGCTGATGTACCCGGACGCCTACGAGGTCGGGCTCCCGAACCAGGGCGTCATGATCCTCTACGAGGTGCTGAACGAGCGCGAGGGCGTCCTCGCCGAGCGCACGTACAGCGTCTGGCCGGACATGGAAGCGCTGATGCGCGAGCACAAGGTGCCGCAGTTCACCGTGGACTCGCACCGGCCGCTCAAGGCGTTCGACGTGTTCGGGCTCTCCTTCTCCACCGAGCTCGGCTACACGAACATGCTCACGGCCTTGGACCTCGCCGGCATCCCGCTGGCGGCCAAGGACCGCACGATCGACGACCCGATCGTCCTCGCGGGCGGCCACGCGGCCTTCAACCCCGAGCCGATCGCCGAGTTCATCGACTGCGCCGTCATCGGCGACGGCGAGCAGGCCGTCCTCGACATGACGGAGATCATCCGCGCCTGGAAGGCCGAGGGTTGCCCCGGCGGCCGCGAGGAGGTGCTGTTCCGCCTCGCGAAGACGGGCGGCGTCTACGTCCCCGGGTTCTACGACGTCGAGTACCTGCCGGACGGCCGCATCGGTCGCGTCGTGCCGAACAGGTCCGGCGTGCCGTGGCGCGTCAGCAAGCACACCGTCATGGACCTCGACGAGTGGCCCTACCCCAAGCAGCCCCTCGTCCCCCTCGCCGAGACCGTCCACGAGCGGATGTCCGTCGAGATCTTCCGCGGCTGCACCCGCGGCTGCCGTTTCTGCCAGGCCGGCATGATCACGCGCCCCGTGCGGGAGCGAAGCATCACCGGCATCGGCGACATGGTCGAAAAGGGTCTCAAGGCGACGGGCTTCGAGGAGGTCGGCCTTCTCTCCCTCTCCTCCGCCGACCACTCCGAGATCGGTGACATCGCGAAGGGCCTCGCCGACCGCTACACCGACGACAAGATCGGCCTCTCCCTCCCCTCCACCCGCGTCGACGCGTTCAACGTCGACCTGGCCAACGAGCTCACGCGCAACGGCCGCCGCTCCGGTCTGACCTTCGCCCCCGAGGGCGGCTCCGAGCGCATGCGCAAGGTCATCAACAAGATGGTGAGCGAAGAGGACCTGATCCGGACCGTCGCCACCGCCTACGGCAACGGCTGGCGCCAGGTGAAGCTGTACTTCATGTGCGGCCTGCCCACTGAGACCGACGACGACGTCCTCCAGATCGCCGACATGGCGATGAACGTGATCCAGAAGGGCCGCGAGGTCTCCGGCCAGAACGACATCCGCTGCACGGTCTCCATCGGCGGCTTCGTGCCCAAGCCGCACACGCCGTTCCAGTGGGCCCCGCAGCTGTCGTCCGCCGAGACGGACGCCCGTCTGACGAAGCTCCGCGACAAGATCCGCGGCGACAAGAAGTACGGCCGCTCCATCGGCTTCCGCTACCACGACGGCAAGCCCGGCATCGTCGAGGGCCTGCTCTCCCGCGGTGACCGCCGCATCGGCTCCGTCATCCGCGCGGTCTACGAGGACGGCGGCCGCTTCGACGGCTGGCGCGAACACTTCAGTTACGACCGCTGGATGGCCTGCGCCGAGAAGACGCTGCCCGAGTTCGGCGTCGACGTCGACTGGTACACGACGCGTGAGCGCACGTACGAGGAGGTCCTGCCCTGGGACCACCTGGACTCCGGTCTGGACAAGGACTGGCTCTGGGAGGACTGGCAGGACTCGCTCGACGAGACCGAGGTCGAGGACTGCCGCTGGACGCCGTGCTTCGACTGTGGTGTCTGCCCCGCGATGCAGACCGAGATTCAGGTCGGCCCGACGGGCAAGAAGCTGCTGCCATTGACGGTGGTCAACAAGTAGCCGTGACCGTCGAGGGGGAGCGGGCCAAGGCCCGGGGATAGGCCGCTGAAAGGCGCCTAGGCATCGGCCTGGGCGCCTTTCTTGCGATGGCGACGCTTATCTGCTCGTACAGATAAGTGGGGGAAATTCGTGGCAACCTTCATGGTTGGGTATTTCCTGAGTGTGGACGTGTTGCGGTGAAGTACGTCCTGGCTCGCATCGCCGTCCTCGTGCTTGCCCTGACTTTCCTGTCGGGCTGCGGTGGCGAGGGAGGGAATTCCCACGTTCCTTCAAGAGGTTCCGGCTTGAACATGCAGGAGGCGGCAGACAAGGCTGACCGGCTGATCCGCACCACGCTCTCTTCCATGCGGCCTTCACTGGCTTGGGAGCACGGGCCGTCTGATAGCGGCATGTGCACGTCCCCCGGGGCTTGGTGACGTCACGCGCCGCGCTGTGGTCATGACTCAGGTTTCCGACAGAGGATCACTTCTCGGGTCCATCGAATACGAATGGAAGAAGTCGGGCTACAAAATCACCAGGGTCAATCCCGGCAAGGAGTTCCCGGCTCTCTATGCCGACGCGGGGGGGTATTGAAGCTGGGATTGACCGTCGGGTACAAGGGGCAATTTTTCCTGGACGTTCAAACGGCTTGCGTGGAAAGGTCGAAGGTGGCGCAACCCACCGCTCGGGGAAAGGGCATTGCGACCCCCAACGTGCACTCGGACTTCTGGTCGTCCGGCCGACCGACCCCTACCGGTACACCGAGCGACACCTGAGGTGGCACGTGCTGGCGGGTGACTCCCGTCAGAGCGTCGGTGCGAAGTCGTCGGTCTTGATGACGAGGCGCTCGCGAACGTCGTGCGGGATCTTCAACAGCAAGCGTACGGACGGGGCACGCACCCCCTTGACCTTGCTCCGGGCGATCTCGCACCTGACGCCTACGCGGCGCAGGTCCTCTGCCATTGCCTCCATGCCGCCCGCTTCCCACGCCTCCCGGAAAGTCTTGCCGTTGTGCACGACGACCCAACGGTCCTGCGTGGTCTCGGGAGCGATGGCGTTCAACTCGTCCGTGAGCTTGTCGAGGGTCTTCTCCGCTCGCTCGCGAGTGAACCGTGTCCTCGAGAAGCGGCCTTCCGGCTCGAGCTCCGTCATGTAGTACGAGATGGCATCCTCGAGCCGCTTTACTTCGGCGCGTGACTCGGCCCCCTTCGCGTACTCCCGGACCTGGACAGGGAAGTCGCCGAGGACGCGCAGTACATCGTCGACGAGGACGTCGTACACGTCCTGGGGGTTGGGAGCGCCGAGGCCGCCGCCCTTGCACTTGCCGCAGCGCAGGTAGGTGTAGCTCCGGCCGTTGCTCGTGGTCTTCTGCACGGTCATGTTGGTCGAGCAGTCGACGCAGATCAGTACGCCGAGGAACTGTGTCGCTCCGCCTGCCTGCCGGGTGGGCTGGCTCTTGCCCCGGTGGTCGAGCGCCGTTTGGAGGGTGTCAAACTCCTCGTCGGTGAAGATCGGGGGGCCCACGCGAATTGGCTTGCCGTCGTTGCTGACGACGAGCCTGCTTCGCCGCTTCCCGCCCTGCTTTTTCTCCTCGACCCGGTACCCCATGAGCGCTGGGTTGCGAAGGCGCCGAAGGAGAGTCGAAGTGGTGAGTCCCGCTGACATGAGTCCGGAGCGGACGAGGCACAGGGCCATACGCCGAGCGGACACGCCTCGGAGCGCCATGCGCCGAGCCCAGTGCAGGGCCTTGCGTGCGTCCGGATCCATGGCGAGTGCCGGCTTGCCGTCCACCTTCGTCGTGACGTAGCCGTACGTCGGTTTGCCCACGAGCCAGGAGTCCTGCGTGCGCGCGTAGTCCCACAGCGATGTGACGCGGGACGATGTGTTCGCCACCTCGATCTCGGCCATGCAGCCGATGAGCGAGACCATGACCCGGCCCATGGTTGTGCTGAGGTCGATCGTGTCGTTCTTCGACACGAGGTTCTTCCCGTACCGCTCGCACCACTCGATCATCGTGGACAGGTCGGTCACGCGGCGGATGAAACGGTCGAGCTTCCAGAAGAGCAGAGCATCGAACTCGGGGGTCCGGTTGTTGAGCCAATCCCCGAGCTGCTTCCGCTTCCACGGCGGAACCTTCGTCGCCGACACGTTGAGATCGGAGGCGACGCCGACGACGCGATACCCCTTCTCTCTGGCCAATGCACGCAGGTCGAGTTCCTGCCGAACCGGCGAGGTCGTGTCCTCGGTCAACACGGACAGCCGGACTGAGAGGAGCGCACGCGGCGCGTCGTCGGGGAGCAGAGCCTCCGCCTGCTTCAGGTGCTCCAAGAGGGCCAGGTCCGAAGAGGTCCACTCGCTCTCGATGTCGTACGTCCTCATGGTTGCGGAGCGTACAGGGCCAGATATGGGTGCGTCTCTTTATAACCAAAGATGGAAACGTATATCCAAGTCCAAAGTCCCCGTGCACGCGATGGGACCCTGCGCGGACAGCCGATTCTGGCCGCCCTCGGCAAGTGGATTTCCAGGTCAGTGGGTGCTGGATAAAGTCGGCTTGTCACAACTGGTTGCGGGGGCAACCACGGTCTGGTCGGCGCTGCCGACGCCTGGGGAGGGGCCCGAGCGTATGAGCCGTCGCTCTGCTGGTTACGTCAACACATGGGCTGAGGCGCAGCGCGCGTATCAGCGCCAGATCGAGGCCGAGCAGAGGCGGCGTCGGGAGGAAGCCCGACTGGCACGGGACTACCAGCGACGTGCGGCCCAGGGGCACCGGGAGTACCGCCATGCGGAGGCCAGGCGCCGGACGGAGGAGCTGGACGCACAGATTGCGACCTTGCAGGGACTTCTGACCGAAGGGTGCCAGGCGTCGGCTTTCAGGGCGACGTCCTTGATGCGTGTGGAAGACATCCCGCCGTTCGACCCCGGCCAGCTCGCATGGCCTGTGCGTATGCCGAATCAGGGTCAGTACCAGGCGCAGGGCGGCTGGACCGCCAACCGGCGTGCACAGGCGGAGGCCGAGGCGCGGGCCCGTTTCGAACACGACTGGCACCAGGCGCAGACTGCCGAAGCGCAGCGACAGCAGCAACTGGCCGCCTTCCAGCGGGACTACGAGCAATGGGCCGAGGCGCAGCGAGCCGAGATACGACGGCACAACGAGGGCATCACGGAAGTGACCGAAGGCGTCAGGCAGGGTGACCCTGAACTCGTGGTCGAGTACTTCTCCGCCGCCCTCTACGCCTCGACCGCCTGGCCGGAAGGCTTCCCCCGGCAGTTGGCGGCCGCCTTCGACCCGGCTGCCAGGCAGCTGGTACTGAACTGGGAGCTGCCCGGGTACGACGTCGTGCCGGAGACCAAGTCGGTGAGGTACGTACCGGCCCAGGATCAGGACAAGGAGACGGCGCGCCCCGTGACGCAGCGCCGTGCGCTGTACCGGGAGGTGCTGGCGCAGAGCGTGCTGCTCGTTCTGCACCAGCTCTTCGCGGCAGACGAGTACCGCATTCTGGATTCGGTGGCGTTGAACGGTTTCGTGGACGCCCCCGACCCGGCGACGGGCAGGCAGACCCAGATCTTCCTGGCCACGGTCATGGCCCAGCGGGCAGCCTTCACCGAGCTTCATCTGGAACAGGTGGGCGCGACCAGTTGCCTGACGGAAGCGCTGCGGGGGCAACTCACGATCCGCCCCGACCAGCTGTCCCCCGTGCGGCCGAGCCGGCAGCCCGAGGAGGTCCGGAACCAGGCCGTCAGCCATGGCGGCGGGGGCGAGGAGCAGGAGCCGGACCTGTACGAGATGGATCCGATCGCCTTCGAGTCCCTCGTCGCCGATCTGTTCCGCGCCATGGGTATGCAGGCAGTGACCACACAGCGTTCGAACGATGGCGGCGTGGATGTCGACGCGCTGGACCCGGCTCCCATCAGGGGCGGCAAGATCGTCGTCCAGGTGAAGCGCTACCGCAACACCGTGCCGCCCACCGCGGTGCGCGACCTGTACGGCACGGTCCAGGACGCGGGCGCCAACAAGGGTGTTTTGGTGACGACGTCGAAATTCGGACCGGGTTCGCACACCTTCGCCCGCGGCAAGCCACTGGAGCTGATCGAAGGCAGCCAACTCGTCGACTTGCTGCACCGGCACGGGCTTCGCGGACGTCTGGGGGAAAGCGGGCGACCGGCTCCGGCGCCGCCCGAACCGTCCGGCCCCGCGACTTCGTCCGATGACTACAACGTGCTCGGCATGACGTGGTCCGGCGACGTGGCGTTGGACGTCTGCGCCCTTGTCTGCACAGGCAACAGGGTCCTCAGCGAGGACCACTTCGTCTTCTTCAACAACCCGCAGACCCCGGACGGCTCGGTACGCGCGCTGCCAGCCTACGCGCCAGACAAGGCGGCGATCAGGGTCTCCTTCGACGCGCTGTCGCAGGGCGCTGATCGGTTCGTCCTGGTCGCTGCCGTGGATCCGGAGACCAATCCGGATGCGGATCTTTCAGGTTTCACCGATGCCTGTATCCGCTTGCTCGACCCGTCGATGAGCGACCTCGGCCGGCTTGAGGTCTCCGACGGCCGTGCCCGTGAGACGGCGCTGGTGCTCGGTTCCTTCCGACGCAGGTCAAGCGGCGACTGGGACTTCGTGCTCGGGGGCAAGGGCTACACGGGAGGCCTGGAGGAGCTCGTCCAGGACTACGGCATCGAGGTGGAGTAGCCCGCAGGCGAGGAACTAGGGACGAGGGGCCAGGGCGCCGTGATGGCGTCCCGGCCCCTCACTCATGTCACGCCGTGACCGGCTTGTCGTCCACGCGGACGTGGTCGACCGCCCAGTACCAGTTGTTGCCCGCGTCGTACATGCGGAACTTCAGGGTGACCGACTTCGCGCCCGCCGGCACCGCGAGTTCCTTCGTCACGAAGGTGTTCTCGGCGTCCTGGCCCGCGTTGTCGTTGCCCGTCGCGTCGGCGCTGTAGTAGAGGAGACGCGTCTCCTCGCCCGTGTCGAAGACCGCCGTCACCGCCGCCTTCTGCGGGGCCTCCTGGCGGTAGTGCGAGTCGAAGGCCACGTACAGCTTCGATGTGCCGGACGGGACCGGGACCGCGGGGGAGATCAGGGTCGAGTCGAACGTGCCCTTCGACGAAGGCGATCCCGTGTCGTCCCAGTCGTCCGGGTCGGCGACCGCGACGACACCGAGCGCACGGCCGAAGCTGCCACGGTCCTGGCCCACCGGTGACCAGGCCCGCTTGGTGTGGAACGTCCAGCCCTGGAGGCGGGCGGTGCCCTGCGGCATACCGGCCGCGTTCACCACCGACCAGCCTTTCGGGGCCTTCGCCGTCCAGCCGACGACGCCCGAGACCGGCTCCAGCGCATCCGCCACCGACTCGAAGTCCTCGCCGAGCAGATGGCCCGCCATGGACGGGGCGGTACGCGCCGAGACCTCGCCGTCGGCCAGGACGAACCGCTCGCCGGACCGGGCCCGCGCCGTCACGAGCAGCCGGTACGCGGCCGTGCCCGACAGCTCGGCGGGGACCTGTACCTCCCACTCGGCGGTCGCCGACGCGCCCGCCGTGAGCGAGGCGGGCGGCGCCGAAACCGCCTTCACCGCCCAGCCCTTGGGCACCACCGGGTGCGCCTCGATCGCGGCTACTGCCACCGTCGCGTCGAACCGCGCCCGCACGCGGGCGGCCTTGCCGGGGACCAGGATCGCCTCGTCGATCGTGGTCGACGCCGCCTCCAGGGACACCGTGACGCCGAGCGCGTCGGGCAGCCCCATCGCGGGGTCGGTGACGCCTTCGAGCTTGCCGGGGACCCGGCCCGCGTACCGGCGCAGGAAGCCGGGCTCGTCGCGGACGGTGACGGCAACGTCGTACCAGCTCTCGCGCGGCACGCGGATCCGGACGGTGCGGTGCGCGCCCGCGCCGACGCGGAACTCGCGGGTGCCGCCGCCGTAGGCCAGGTCGCCGACGAGGAACGTGCGGGCGGTGCGGGCGTGGTTGGTGAGCTCGACGTCGGCGCCGCGGCCGTCGTCGGCGAGGTCCAGGTGCGCCTCGTACGAGCCGGCCGCGTCGCCGCGCAGCTGCCACAGGGCGCCGTTCGGCCCGTGGACGCGCAGGT
This sequence comes from Streptomyces sp. NPDC045026, assembly GCF_056432625.1. NCBI lineage: Bacteria > Bacillati > Actinomycetota > Actinomycetes > Kitasatosporales > Streptomycetaceae > Streptomyces > Streptomyces sp. NPDC045026. The sequence goes on along the minus strand of NZ_JBWKIS010000007.1, from coordinate 96,177 downwards.
CGTAGCCGTTGTCGCCGGGGCTCCACACGTCGGACAGCTTCGACTTGGGGCTCAGCGTGTAGTGCTTGGGTGCGATGCCGGGCTCGGGGTACACCGCGAGAACGGCGCCCTGACGGCCGTGGTTGGCCAGGTCCAGAGTGAGCTTGCCGCCGCGCACGCGTGGCGTGACCCGCAGGTCGTACGGGGTGGGGCGGGCGGTGCGGCTGCCGCGCTGCTGCTCGGGCAGGAGCTGCGGCCTGGGCACGGTGGGCGCGGGCAGCTTGCCGGTGTCGGTGACCTTCTGGCGGTTGCCGCTGGTGTCGGGCAGCGTGGGCCACGACGGGTTCTTGCCGGAGAAGTCGAACACGTCGGTCAGGTCACCGGTGATCTCACGGCGCCAGGGGCTGATGTTGGGCTCGTGCACTCCGAAGCGCTTCTCCAGGAACTGGATGACGGACGTGTGGTCGCACACCGTCGACGCCACGGCGCCGCCGCGCGTCCACGGCGACACGACGATCATCGGTACGCGCATGCCGAGGCCGAGCGGGAAGGGCCCCGCGGCCTTCGTCTCACCGGCGGGCAGCGTGTCGGACCAGGTCAGCGTCCCGTCGGCACCCTTCACGCGGTACTGGCCCTGCTGGTTGACGGGACGGTAGAAGGACGAGCTGCCCTTGTTGACCCGCACCACGACCTCGCCGTCGGGCGTCAGGGTCGACCGGCCGCGGCCCTCGGCGACCGGCGGAACGGGCGCGACCAGGTGGTCGTAGAAGCCGCCGTGCTCGTCGTAGTTCAGGATGAACGCGGTCTTGGCGAAGACCTCGGGGTTGTCGGCGAGCGCGGACAGCAGACGCGCCGTCAGATCCTCCCCGTGCGGCGGCGCGTAGCTGGCGTGCTCGGACAGGGCGGCCGGCGCGACGAGCCAGGAGACCTGCGGCAGCGCGTCGTTCTTCACGTCCTCGGCGAACGCGGCGACCAGCGCGTCACCCATCGCCCACGGATCGTTCGTCTGCGCCGGGTCGCCGACCTTCTTCATGCCCTTCTCGTACAGCGCCTCACCGGGCTTCGCGGCGCGGAAGGTGTTGAACCAGGCGAGCGCGTTGTCGTCGAAGTTCTCCTGCGCTTGATACGTCTTCCAGGAGATCCCCGCCGCCTCCAGCCGCTCCGCGTAGGTCGTCCACTCGAAGCCGGGCTCCTGGTTGTCGACGACGGCGATGTCGCGGACCGTGCCGCCGCTGGTGCCGGTCATGAGGTGTTCGCGGTTCGGGTTGGTGCTGGTCTCGGTCGAGCAGTAGTAGTGGTCGCAGATGGTGAAGACCGAGGCGAGCGCGTTGTAGAAGGGCATGTCGGCGGGCTCGTAGTAGCCCTGGCCGAGCCAGCCGCTGCCGCGCCGGGTCACGTAGCCGTCGGCTATGCCGTCGTTGCGGGCGTTCATCGAGTCGCCGAACCCGAAGGCGGCGGCGCCCTGCTGGTACGCGCTGGTGTGCGCGGCGTTCATCGCGAACGGCGCGAGCCAGCCCTCCGCGCGCGACGGGTCGGGCTGGTGGAACACGGGCCTGCCGTTGATCCCGCGCACGGCGGCGCGGTCACCGAACCCCCGTATCCCCTGCATCGTGCCGAAGTAGTGGTCGAACGACCGGTTCTCCTGCATGAACACCACGACGTGCTGGATGTCCTCCAGCTTGCCGGGCCTGCCCGGCGCGGCGAGCGCGGTGCGCAGGCTCAGCGGCAGCGCGGCCAGCACACCGGCGGCAGCGGCGCCGCCGATGAGGGTGCGGCGGGAGAGTTCGGGTCTGTGCTCGGGGTGCGGTGAGCTGGTGCTCATCGGGGGTGTCCTCCAACGTCCTTCTGCAAGCGGCCTGTTTGGCCCAGACCCGTTATGAATACGAGACAGAAGTGGCCGTGGCCAGAGGTGTGCGTGAAGTTCCCATGACGCGCATCCGTATGCCGCGCTCGGGCGTCTGAAGAGGCATGGACTGGGAGAAGCACCCGACGCCCGCGACGCCCGCGACCGCCGAACGGCAGCCCGAGGGCTGCCTCGTGGCCGCGATCCGCATCCCGGTGCGCATCGTCGTCCTAGTCCTCGTCGTACCGATCCGCCTGGCCTGGGACGCCCTCGCCGCCGGCAGCCGCGCCGTATGGCGTCGCGGCCTCGTCCCACTGGCCCGCGCGCTGTTCGTGGTCCCGTGGGCGTGGCTCTGGAGGCACGCACTCGCCCCGGCGGCACGGGGTGCGGGCGCCGCGCTGAGGTGGCTGGGCAAGGCGCTGTTCGTGTGGCCGTGGGTTGCGTTGTGGAGGCGGGTGCTGGTTCCGGTCGGGCGGGCGGTGGGTGTCGCGTTGAGGTGGTCCGGCAAGGCGCTCTTCGTCTGGCCGTGGGTTGCTTTGTGGCGCTATGTCCTCGCACCCGTCGGACGCGGGGTGCGGGCCGTCGGCCTCTGGGTGTGGTGGAAGGGTGTCGTCGCCTCGGTCGCCTGGTGGTACCGGCGCGTGATGACACCGGCCGGGCAGGGGATCGCCTGGCTGGCTCGGGGGCTCGCGGCGGTGGGCCGCGCCCTGGGGGCGGGCGTCACCGCGCTCCTGCGTGTCCTCGTCGTCGTCCCCGCGGTGTGGCTCTACGCACACGCCCTGGCCCCACTCGGCCGCGGCACGGTGACCGCCGTCGGCTGGCTGTCCAAGGCCCTCTTCGTCTGGCCCTGGGTCTGGCTCCACATCCGCGTACTCGCGCCCGTCGGACGCGTAACTGTCCTTCTCCTGAGGGTAGTTGGGGCCGGTCTCGCCCACGCCGGCCGAGCGGTCGGCGCGGGCCTGACGTGGTGCGGCCGGGGCGTGTGGACCGGGCTCGCGTGGTTCGGGCGCGGGCTCCGGACCGTCTTCGTCACCCTCGTACGGTGGATCTTCGTGGTGCCCGCCGTCGCCCTCTGGCGCTGGGTACTCGTGCCCGTCGGGCGGGGGGTCTTCGTCCTCGTACGGGAGATCGGTGACGCGCTCGGGCACGCGTGGCGTGTCGCCGGACACGTGTCCCGGGCTGTCGGACGGTTCCTCGGCCGGCTCCTGCGGCGGATCTTCGTGGACCCGGTGCGCTGGGCGTACCGCTCCGTGTGCACCCCGCTGGGACACCTCGTACGGGACTCCGTATGGCGGCCCGCGGCCCGCGCGGTCAAGGACGCGGGAGCCGTCGCGCGCCAGGCCCTCGCGGCGGCACGCGAGAGCGTGCGCCAGGCCAGGGCCGACGTCCGCAGGGCGCTCTTCGGAGCAAAACGGGCGGAGCCCGAACCGCTGGTCAGGGACCGGCGGGAACCTGACTCGCCTCAGGCACGTACTGTAGGTAGCAGTACGACCGCACTCACGAAGGACTAGAACACTGGGCAAGCGACAGCCCGAAGGCCCGCCGCCCGCACCCGCGGTGCAGCGCATCCGACTGCGCTACACCAAGCGCGGCCGCCTCCGGTTCACCAGCCACCGTGACTTCCAGCGCGCCTTCGAGCGTGCGCTGCGCCGCGCCGAGGTGCCCATGGCGTACTCGGCGGGGTTCACGCCGCACCCGAAGGTGTCGTACGCCAATGCCGCACCCACCGGCACAGGCAGCGAAGCCGAGTATCTGGAGATCGCGCTCACCGAAGCGCGCGATCCGGAAACGCTGCGCGAGCTCCTCGACGAGTCGCTCCCCACCGGGCTCGACATCATCGAGGCCGTCGAGTCCCGCACCTCGGGCCTCGCCGACAGGCTCACCGCATCCGTCTGGGAGCTGCGGCTCGACGGCGTCGAGGCCAGTGAGGCCAAGGCGGCCGCCGACGCGTTCGTCGCGGCGGAGACCGTCGAGGTCCAGCGAAGGACCAAGAACGGGATGCGGACGTTCGACGCCCGCGCCGCCGTCGTGAGCCTCGAGGCCGCCGAGGCCCCGCAGGTGCACGAAGAACGGGCTGATAGGCCGACCGACAAGGCCTGTGCGATACTGCGCCTGGTTGTTCGGCACGTGACGCCTGCCGTTCGACCCGACGACGTCCTGTCCGGTCTCCGAGCTGTGGCCGACCTGGCGCCGCCGGTCCCCGCAGCGGTGACCAGGCTGGCGCAGGGGCTTTTCGATGAAGAGACCGGCACGGTGACCGACCCGCTCGCGCCCGACCGCGAGGCAGTCAAGGCCGCACCTCCCGCAAGCGGGGGGAGCGCCACAGCTGCCGCCGCGACGGCGCCGGTGCCAGGTTCCGCGTAAGGACGGTCGTCGAAGCGCCGCCCTCGTACTCGGGAGCCACCTGGGTCGGGCAGCGCACGAACCCAAGGACTTTCGCCAGGCCGTACGCACACATGGCGTACGGAACCGACGAGAACAGACAGAGAGCTCCCGTGCGGCGCCCGCGCCCCGGACGGCGGCACCGCGCATGAACGCGCGAGCCGCGGACGTCACCGGACCAGGCGCGGCGCCCGGGAGCCTGACGGGAGATCCACCCGCATGCTTGAGCCGACCGAACCCACTGAGACGTCGTCGTCCGTGGGAACCGACAACAACAGCCCCAGCGACACCCTGCCGCCGCGCCGCCGGCGCCGTGCGGCCTCGCGCCCCGCGGGCCCGCCCACGGGTGCCGCCGCTGACACCACCCCGGCCGTGACGGCCGCCGCCGACCCCGTCGCCGACGAGGTCGAAGAGACCGAGGCGAGCACAGCCGCCGAGGCCCCCGCGCAGGACGCCGCACCCGCCGGGCGCCCGCGCCGGCGCGCCACCCGCCGCGCCTCCGCGCCCTCCGGCGCGCCCAAGACTTCCGACGCAGCCGAGAGCGCCGAGGCCGCGCCCGCTGTCGTCGCCGCGCCCGCCGTCGCCGCGGAAGAGAGCGCGCCCGAGCCGGAGGCCGCGCCCGCCGGGCGCCCGCGCCGCCGTGCCACGCGCCGCGCCTCCGCCCCCGCCGGCGCCCCCGAGCAGGTAGAGGCCCCCGCGGTGACCGAGCCCGCCGCCGCGCCCGCCGTGGCCGCGGAAGAGCCCGCCGCCGAGCCGGAGGCCGCGCCCGCCGGGCGAGGCCGCCGCCGCGCCACCCGACGCTCCACGGCCCCCGCCGGCGCGCCCGAGCAGACGGAGCAGGCCGCGCCCGTGGCCGCCGCCGCGCCCGCCGCGACCGAGACCCCGAAGGCGGAGACTCCGAAGGCGGAGACCGCCAAGGCGGGGACCGCCAAGGCCGAGGCCCCTGCCGCGTCCGACGAGGACGCCGAAGGTGGGCGCCGCCCCCGCCGCCGTGCCACCCGCAAGGCCGCGGTCGGCTTCTCCGAGCCCGCGCAGCGCTCCGCCAGGAAGGCCGCCACGCGTGCCGCCGCCGAGCCCGCCGCCGACGAGGCCAAGGGCACGAAGGGCTCGCGCCGTCCCGCGCGGCCGTCCGTCGCCGTCTTCCAGGCGCCGGTCTTCGCCGAGCCGATGTTCCAGACCCCGGAGCGCGCTGCCGCCGCGGCTGCCGCCGCCGAGGCCGTGGTGGAGGAGGAGCCGGCCGAGGCCGAGGCCCCCGCCGCGACCGAGCCCGTGACCGTCGCCGACGTGGTCGCGGAGGAGACGCCGCGCCGTCGCCGCCGCCGTGGCCGCGCCGCCGAGGAGCAGCCCGCCGCCCCGGCCGCCGAGCCGCAGCGGCCCGCCGCCGTCGAAGAGCCCGCCGAGGCCGAGGACGCCGAGGGCACCGACGAGGGCGACCAGGACCACGAGGACCACGACGAGCAGGGCGACCGCCCCACGCGCCGTCGCCGTCGCGGTGGCCGCCGTCGCCGCCGTGGTGACTCCGCGGACGCCGAGTCCGACGAGCAGACCGACGAAGAGGCCGAGCCCACCGACGAGGGCGCCGAGCACACCGACGAGAGCGAAGAGGACGACGAGGCCGACGAGCGCGAGGAGTCCGGCCCGTCCGGCTCCAGCAGCAGCCGTCGTCGCCGTCGCCGTCGCCGCCGCGCGGGTGACTCCTCCACCGACAGCGAGCCGGGCGACAGCGACCCCGAGCGCACGGTCGTGAAGGTCCGCGAACCCCGTAAGCAGGAGGAGCGGGGCACCGGCGCCGACGAGGTGCAGTCCATCAAGGGCTCGACGCGTCTCGAGGCCAAGAAGCAGCGCCGCCGCGAGGGCCGCGAGCAGGGCCGCCGCCGTGTGCCGATCATCACCGAGGCCGAGTTCCTGGCGCGCCGCGAGGCCGTCGAGCGCGTGATGGTCGTCCGCCAGAACGGCGAGCGCACCCAGATCGGCGTGCTCGAGGACGACATCCTCGTCGAGCACTACGTCAACAAGGAGCAGGCGACCTCGTACGTCGGCAACGTGTACCTGGGCAAGGTCCAGAACGTGCTGCCGTCCATGGAGGCCGCGTTCATCGACATCGGCAAGGGCCGCAACGCCGTGCTCTACGCCGGTGAGGTCAACTTCGAGGCGCTCGGCATGGCCAACGGGCCGCGCCGCATCGAGACCGCCCTCAAGTCCGGCCAGTCCGTCCTTGTGCAGGTCACGAAGGACCCGATCGGCCACAAGGGCGCCCGCCTGACCAGCCAGGTCTCGCTGCCCGGCCGCTACCTGGTCTACGTCCCCGAGGGGTCGATGACCGGCATCAGCCGCAAGCTGCCCGACACCGAGCGCGCGCGTCTGAAGACCATCCTCAAGAAGATCGTCCCCGAGGACGCGGGCGTCATCGTGCGTACCGCCGCCGAGGGCGCGAGCGAGGAGGAGCTGAGCCGCGACGTCGAGCGTCTGCAGGCCCAGTGGGAGGACATCCAGAAGAAGTCGAAGCAGATCTCGACGAGCTCGCCGAGCCTGCTGTACGGCGAGCCGGACATGACCGTCCGCGTCGTGCGCGACATCTTCAACGAGGACTTCTCCAAGGTCATCGTCAGCGGTGAAGACGCGTGGGAGACCATCCACGGATACGTCAACCACGTGGCGCCCGACCTGTCCGACCGCCTCTCGAGGTGGACCTCCGAGGTCGACGTCTTCGCCACGTACCGGATCGACGAGCAGCTCGCCAAGGCGCTCGACCGCAAGGTCTGGCTGCCCAGCGGCGGCTCGCTGGTGATCGACAAGACCGAGGCGATGATCGTCGTCGACGTCAACACCGGCAAGTTCACCGGTCAGGGCGGCAACCTCGAAGAGACCGTGACGAGGAACAACCTCGAAGCGGCCGAGGAGATCGTGCGCCAGCTGCGGCTGCGCGACCTGGGCGGCATCGTCGTCATCGACTTCATCGACATGGTCCTGGAGTCCAACAGGGACCTGGTCCTGCGCCGGCTCCTCGAGTGCCTGGGCCGTGACCGGACGAAGCACCAGGTGGCCGAGGTCACCTCGCTCGGCCTGGTCCAGATGACCCGCAAGCGCGTGGGCCAGGGCCTCCTGGAGTCCTTCTCCGAGACCTGCGTCCACTGCAACGGCCGCGGCGTCATCGTCCACATGGAGCAGCCCACGTCCGCCGGTGGCGGCGGCAAGCGCAAGAAGCGCGGCCGTGGCGGTGCTGAGCAGACGCACGAGCACGAGCTGGTGACCGCCGAGACCGAGGTCGAGACGGAGGCCGAGGTCGCCGCCGAGGTCGCGGCTCCGGTGGCGCTCGCCGAGCCCGAGTTCGTGCCGGACGAGGAGCTCTACAGCAGCCCCGCCGAGGCGGAGGCCGCGGCGCGTGGTGGCCGTTCGCGCCGTCGGGCGACGCGCAGGGCTTCGGCTCCGGCCGGCGCTCCGAAGGCCGAGGCACCCGTAGAGGCCCCGCAGGTCGAGGCCCCGCAGGCCGAGCCGGAGCCCGTCGTGGCCGAGCCCGTCGTGGCCGAGCCCGCCCCGGTCGACGACGCCGCTCCCAAGGGACGTACGCGCCGTCGGGCGACCCGTAAGGCGACGGCCCCGGCCGGTTCGCCGAAGGCCGCCGCCGAGGCAGAGGTGACCGTCGCGGCGCCCGCCAAGCCCGAGCCCGTCGTGGCCGAGGAGCCCAAGGCCGCTGAGGCCGAGGAGAAGGCCGAGGCGCCCGTCGAGAGCGCGGCTCCGGCCCGCCCGCGTCGCCGCGCCGTCCGCAAGGCCACCGCGCCGACCGCGTCCGAGGAGGCGGCCGTCATGGTCGTCCCGTCGGCCACGGAGGCGCAGGCCGAGCCGGAGACGGCCGAGCCCGAGGCCGCCGAGGAGGCGCCCGCCGCCAAGAAGACGGCCCGTAAGACGGCCAAGAAGGCGACGGCGAAGAAGGCCGCCACCAAGAAGACCGCGGCCAAGAAGACGGCCGCGAAGAAGACGACGGCCAAGAAGGCGGCGACCAAGACCGCCGCCAAGAAGGCGACCGCGAAGAAGACCGTGGCGGCCGAGCAGCAGGCTCAGCCGTCCGTCTCCGCCGCGGCCGACGAGGCCTGAACAACGCGGTAGATGCGGTAGATCCGGATCCGACGCCCCCGTTGCCGCACTGTGCGGCAACGGGGGCGTCGGCGTGTCACAGGTCACGTCGCGCCACTTGAGCCGCACCCTGCTCTTGGAGAGCTGCCAACTACCTGTAAAACTCATGGAGTCGCACGAGTGAACATGAACGATCACGCGACCGCGCGTTGGGGAGAACACGCGGCCCGTGAACCAGGGGAGGGGTAACAATGGCGCACGCGCGCCTGAGAGGCACGGGCCGTCACCGTGCCGTGAAGCCGGTCAAGGGCGGTAGACAGGTCGTGGCCATCGCCACGGTCCTCTCGGCGGCCGGGATCCAGGCCACCGCGTCCACGGGGACCGCCGCCGCGGACACCCCGACGTGGACCGAGGGGCCGATCTTCAACGACCCGCACGGCACGACGGACCAGCAGTACGCGATCCGCACCCGGCTGATCCAGCTGACGAACGCGGCGCTGCCCGGTTCGGTGATCAAGGTCGCGGTCTACCACGTGTGGGAGCAGTCGGTCGTCGACGCGCTCGTCGCGGCCAAGAAGCGCGGCGTGAACGTGCAGATACTGCTCGACGAGTCCAGCGTCAGCGACCGCCCCACCAACACCTCGTACGCCTCGCTGAAGGCCGCCCTGGGCACCAGCAGGACGAGCCCGTCCTTCGTGACGCTCTGTCCGGCGCACAAGTCCTGCCTGGGCGATCCCAAGTACGGCCAGTCGATCATGCACAACAAGTTCTGGCTGTTCTCCGCCGTCGAGGGCGCCACGAACGTCGTCGTGCAGACCACGTCGAACTCGACGCCGTCGGCGCACACGAAGTTCTACAACGACGCCCTGCTGCTGCCGAACAACGGCGTCATGTACGAGGCGTACTCGGACTACTTCACGGACATGACCGGCAAGAGCTGGTCGACGTGGGACTACCGCACCGTCAGCAACGGCCTGTACAAGGCGTATTTCTTCCCGCGGGCCGGCACGGTCAACGAGTCCGACACGATGTACTCGGTCCTCAACAACGTCGCGTGCTCCTACAAGGACCCGGTGACCGGCGCCGCGAAGAAGACCGTCATCCGGGCCGCGATCTTCAAGGTCACCCGCAAGCAGATCGCCGACAAGCTGGTCTCGCTGAAGAAGCAGGGCTGCTCCGTCAGCCTCATGTACGCGGAGACCGACAGCGCCAAGAGCCTGGGCGGCACCAAGGGGACGTGGGAGGGGCTGCACTCCACCGGCGGGCCCTCGCTGCGCTGCTTGAACGACGACCGGGACCCGCTGAACCCCGGCAAGAAGCTCACGACGCCGTACATCATCCACTCGAAGTACCTGCTGGTGGACGGCATGTACGACGGCAAGCGGAACAAGGTCACCTTCACCGGGTCGCAGAACTACACGGGCCCCGCGCTGCGCGAGAACGACGAGGCGATCGTCAAGGTCGACGACGACTCCGTGCACGACGCCTACCGCGACCACTTCAACCGGGTGTGGAACGTCGCCTGGCCCGGCACGGCCGACGCCACGGACCTGTGCAAGGGCGTCAAGCCGCTGCCGCAGGACGGTGAGAAGCCGCCCGCGTAGCCCGCGCGCACCCGGCGGAAGGGGGCTGGTTTGACCCTTTCGGCGGGTGCCCCGTAACCTTGACCGTCGGCGTCTGTTGAGCGCCGCACCCCTGAGCACCTCACCTCCCGGTTCACCGGGGGAGGCCGCTCGTCCATTCCGGAAAACCACGGGCCCTCGGGCGCGTGTGAACGGCTGGCTTCAGGGGTTTCGTTCCGAGCGAAAGAGAGATCCGCGTGTACGCCATCGTGCGCAGCGGTGGTCGCCAGCACAAGGTTGCTGTCGGCGACATCGTTGAGGTTGACAAGATTTCCACTGCCAAGGTTGGCGACACCGTAGAGCTCTCTACGCTGCTCGTTGTCGACGGCGAAGCCGTGACCAGCGACCCGTGGGTCCTGGCCGGCATCAAGGTCCAGGCCGAGATCGTGGACCACCACAAGGGCGCGAAGATCGACATCCTTCGCTACAAGAACAAGACCGGCTACCGCCGTCGTCAGGGCCACCGCCAGCAGTACACGGCGATCAAGGTCACTGAGATCCCCACGGCTGCGAAGTAAGGGACTGAGACAAGATGGCACACAAGAAGGGCGCATCGTCCACTCGGAACGGTCGCGACTCCAACGCTCAGCGGCTCGGTGTGAAGCGCTTCGGCGGTCAGACCGTCAACGCCGGTGAGATCCTGGTCCGCCAGCGCGGCACCCACTTCCACCCCGGCACGGGCGTCGGTCGCGGTGGCGACGACACCCTGTTCGCGCTGAACGCCGGTGCGGTGGAGTTCGGTACGCACCGCGGCCGCAAGGTCGTGAACATCGTTCCGGTCGCCTGAAACCCCTAGTTCCTAGGACTCAGGCTCCGTAGAGCGTTTTCGCGAGGGCGGACCTTGCTTGCCCGGCCAGAAGCTTCGGCTTCCGGATCGGGAAGCAGGTCCGCCCTTCGCGTGTTTCTAATAAACGCAGAGCAAAGACATTTCGTACTCTCCCGGCCCTCCCGCCGGGGGAACCCCCAGGAGGCACTGAACCATGACCACCTTCGTGGACCGCGTCGAACTGCATGTCGCCGCGGGTAACGGAGGCCACGGCTGTGCCTCCGTTCACCGTGAGAAGTTCAAGCCGCTCGGCGGCCCGGACGGCGGCAACGGCGGCCGTGGCGGCGACGTCATCCTGGTCGTCGACCAGTCGGTGACGACGCTCCTCGACTACCACCACTCACCCCACCGCAAGGCCACGAACGGCAAGCCGGGCGAGGGCGGGAACCGCTCCGGCAAGGAAGGCCAGGACCTCGTCCTGCCCGTGCCGGACGGCACCGTCATCCTCGACAAGGCGGGCAACGTGCTGGCCGACCTGGTCGGCCAGGGCACCACGTACGTCGCCGCCCAGGGCGGCCGCGGGGGCCTCGGCAACGCGGCGCTGGCCTCGGCCCGCCGCAAGGCGCCCGGCTTCGCGCTCCTCGGTGTGCCCGGTGACATCCAGGACATCGTCCTCGAGCTCAAGACCGTCGCGGACATCGCGCTCGTCGGCTACCCGAGCGCCGGAAAGTCGTCCCTCATCTCGGTCCTGTCGGCCGCGAAGCCGAAGATCGCCGACTACCCGTTCACGACGCTCGTTCCGAACCTCGGCGTGGTGACGGCCGGCTCGACCGTCTACACCATCGCCGACGTGCCGGGCCTCATCCCGGGCGCCAGCCAGGGCAAGGGCCTCGGCCTGGAGTTCCTGCGTCACGTCGAGCGCTGCTCGGTCCTGGTCCACGTCCTCGACACGGCCACCCTCGAATCGGACCGTGACCCGGTCTCCGACCTCGACATCATCGAGGAGGAGCTCAAGCAGTACGGCGGCCTCGACAACCGGCCGCGGATCGTCGTCCTCAACAAGATCGACGTGCCGGACGGCCAGGACCTCGCGGACCTGGTCCGCCCCGACCTGGAGGCCCGCGGCTACCGCGTCTTCGAGGTGTCGGCCGTGGCCCACAAGGGCCTCAAGGAGCTGTCCTTCGCCCTCGCCGAGATGATCGCCGCGGCGCGCGCCGCCAAGCCCAAGGAGGAGGCGACCCGCATCGTCATCCGTCCGAAGGCGGTCGACGACTCGGGCTTCACGGTCGTGCAGGAGGCGGACGGCCTCTTCCGCGTGCGCGGCGAGAAGCCGGAGCGCTGGGTGCGCCAGACCGACTTCAACAACGACGAGGCCGTCGGCTACCTCGCCGACCGCTTCAACCGCCTCGGCATCGAGGACGCCCTGATGAAGGCCGGCGCGGTCACGGGCGACGGCGTGGCCATCGGCCCCGAGGACAACGCGGTCGTCTTCGACTGGGAGCCCACGGTCAAGGCAGGCGCCGAGATGCTCGGCCGCCGCGGCGAGGACCACCGCTTCGAGGCCCCGCGCCCCGCGGCGCAGCGCCGCCGCGACGGCCAGGCGGAGCGGGACGACGCGGAGCAGGAGTACGACGACTTCAAGCCGTTCTAGCCCGTCGAGGCGGCCTGGGTCATCGGGCGGCTCCAGGTTGTCGGGCGGCGGTGCCCGGGTCGGCGGACGGAGTCCGGCGTGGCTGTCCCGAAGCCCGGGAGACCGCTTGCGGCCGAGCGGTGTGAGGGCTGCCGTGGGGAGGTTCAGCCCACCGCTTCGAGGCCTCGCGCCCCGCGGCGCAGCGCCGCCGCGACAGCCAGGCGGAGCGGGACGACGCGGAGCAGGAGTACGGCGACTTCAAGCCGTTCTAGTCCTGCCGCAGCCCGTGAAGTCTGGCCCAGCTCGTGAAGTCCGGCTCAGCTCATGAAGAAGGCCCCCGGGAGAATCTCCCGGGGGCCTTCTTCATGTTCAGCCTGCGCGCGGAGCGCTACGCCGTGACTGCGTCGCCCGACTCCGGCTCGGATTCCAGCGTTTCGGCGAACTCGTCGGCCGTGTCCGTGTCGCGCTGGCCGGGGATCTCCGTCGCGAGGCGGGACTCCATGCGGACGCGACGCTCGTCGGCCCGGGCGCACAGCGCGCGCACCGCGCCGTTGAAGCGGTCCAGGGACGGCGGGTCGGAGGGGCCCAGGAGGTGCTCCTTGAGCTCTGCGCGGGCCTCCGCGTGGGAATCCGTCTCCGGGGCGCGTACGGCCGCGAGAAGGGCGGGTACCTCCGTTGCTGCGGGCGTCAGGATCGTCGCCGCGCTCACCGTCGGGAACCCGGCGCGGAAATCACCCTCGGACATGCCGGAGGTGTTCGCGACGGCGTACGGCTTCTCGCTCGTCAGCCAGTCCGAGACGACCGAGGAGACGTCGCTGATGAGCACGTCGGCCTGGTTGAAGCAGGTGAAGATCGCCGGGCGGGCGTCCGTGATGACCAGGTGCTCCCACTCCGGGAAGGACGCCCAGTACGCGACCTCCCACGCGGCGGTCGCCTCGGCGACGGCGGCCTCCCGGTCACCGTCGGGCGTGCCCTGGAGCAGCATCCGCTCCATCTCGTCCGCGCTGGAGCGGAACGCGGTGGACGTCAGCCGATCCAGCTCGGCGGCGCGGCGCGCCAGCTCGGTGGCGGCCTCGGGGCCGGGTCGCGCGCCGGACCGCTTCGCGGCCGCCTCGCGGACCATCGCCTTGATGCGCTCGTTCGCGGCGCCCGCGCGCGGGTCGACCGAGCCGGTCATCGGGTGCGGCTTGTAGAGGAGGCGCACGGAGTCGTCGGCGAGCAGGTTCCTGACGATGTTCTCGCCGGCGAGCGGCACCGACGTGTTGCCCGGGTTGCCGTCCCAGCCCTCCCACGTGGGGGCGTACAGGACGGTCGTGTACTTGCCCGCGGGCGCGCCGGTGGAGCGCTTGATGGGCGACAGCTGCGGGCGGCCCACCTCCACGACGTCCTTGTCCTCGACGCCGATGTCGGCGAGCTGGTAGCGCTCGCGGGCCGCGGGCCCGGCCACCCACACCTCGTCGTACGCCTTCGCGTACGGGTTGCAGGAGGACAGCTTGTCGCTCTCGCCGTGGTTGATGAAGGCGTGCTTGATCGTCGGGATGCGCAGGACCTGGGAGGTCTTCGCGGCGTTCGCCGGGTGCAGCACCATCTTCAGCGTCGAGTTCTCCAGGGAGAACATCGTGGCGACCTTCGGGAAGCAGATGATCGGCACGTCGGTCGCGTCGATCTTCTGGACCATGAACCGCTCGCGTAGCACGATCAGCGGCTTGCCGTCGACCTGGGAGAGCGTGGAGAGCCACATGTTCGCCTGGTACGCGGACGACGTGCCGCCCGAGAAGTACATCGCGACGGTCGGCTCGTAGTCGGCCAGCCAGCGGTCGAGCCAGGCCATGACCTTCTGCTCGCTGAGGGCGCGCTTCTTCGGGAGCAGCCAGGTCGCGAGATAGCCCGTGCCGCCGCCGAGCAGCACGATCGAGACGCCGAGGCCGATGCCGCCCCAGAGCGCGTCGGTGGTGGCCGCCGTGATCAGCAGGCCGATGGTGCCGGGGGCGGCGAAGGTGAGCAGGCGGTGACCCTGGCGGCGGGCCAGGATGCGCGGCGGGGCCGCGGAGAGCCGCAGCTCGGACGCGTCGATGTTCCGCGTCACGATGGGCAGCGCGCGCGTGCGGCGCACCAGGACGGCCACGGCCTGGCACACGAAGTGCAGGGCGTAGAAGGCGAGCAGCGCGATGGTGAGGGGGGACTGCTCGGCCAGCGGCTCGATGCCGTCGATGCGCAGGAGACCGACCAGGATCAGCATGTCGCGCAGCAGCTGTCGGACGGTGACATCGAAGCGGATCTTGCCGAGGAGTGAGAGCAGGCCGGGCTGCTTGTACTGGAGATACGTGTCGAGCGCGAGACCCGCGGCGCTCGCGGCGACGAACACCGGGACGTACGGAATCAGCGCGCTGACGAGCTGGGCCGCGTAGAGCGCGAACATCGCGAAGAGCGCGGAGAGCTGCACGACGCGGCGGGAGGCAAGGCCGGCGGAGGGCACTGGGCGGGGCTCCTGGCAGGGGGGTCGGATGGCGGGGGGAATGAATTGCGGGGGGTGCGCGGCGTTCTTCGACGAAGGCCGACCACTGACCGTATGACTTTCGCGCCCTCGCTAGCAATCCTTCGTGACGGCAATCACCGGATAAAGGGGCAAAGGCCCCGCAACCTCTGGGCAGGAATTCCTCTCGTGGACTCCGGCGGAATTCCTCTCGCGCGAGCCTGCCGTCCGCCCCTCGGAACCCGGAGGCGCCGCGCCGTACCGCTCACGTAGATTGCAGGACGAGGGCCGTGGCCGGGACGAGGCCCGCGGCCGGTCAGCACTGATGGGGAACGCACGTGTCAGCGGCAGGGCAGGACATGAGGCAAGGCGTGGCGGAAGCCCGCAGGATCGTGGTCAAGGTCGGATCCTCCTCGCTCACCACCGCCGAGGGCGGCCTCGACGCCGACCGGGTCGACGCCCTCGTCGACGTACTCGCCAAGGTCCGCAGCGGTGGCGAGAAGGAGATCGTGCTCGTCTCGTCCGGGGCCATCGCCGCCGGACTCGCGCCGCTCGGCCTGCGCCGCCGCCCCAAGGACCTCGCCCGCCAGCAGGCGGCCGCCAGCGTCGGCCAGGGCCTCCTCGTGGCCCGCTACACCGCCTCCCTCGCGCGCTACGGCGTCCGCGTCGGCCAGGTCCTGCTCACCAGCGACGACATGGCCCGCCGCGCCCACCACCGCAACGCGTCGCGCACCCTCGACCAGCTCCTCGCGATGGGCGCCCTGCCCGTCGTCAACGAGAACGACACCGTGGCCACGGACGAGATCCGCTTCGGCGACAACGACCGGCTCGCCGCCCTCGTCGCCCACCTCGTCCACGCCGACCTCCTCGTCCTCCTCTCGGACGTCGACGGCCTCTACGACGGTGACCCGAGCAAGCCCGGCAGCTCGCGGATCTCCGAGGTCCGCGGCCCCGCCGACATCGCGCACGTCAAGATCGGCAGCGCGGGCAAGGCGGGCGTCGGAACCGGCGGCATGGTCACCAAGGTCGAGGCGGCCGGGATCGCCGCCGCCGCGGGCATCCCCGTCGTCCTCACCAGCGCGGTGCACGCCGCCGACGCGCTCGCCGCCCGCGACACGGGCACGTACTTCCACCGCACGGGCCGGCGCAGCGCCGACCGCCTCCTGTGGCTTCAGCACGCCTCCACGCCGCAGGGCGCGCTCACGCTGGACGACGGGGCGGTGACGGCGGTCGTCGAGGGCCGCAAGTCGCTCCTTCCCGCGGGCATCGCGGCCGTCGAGGGCGAGTTCAGCGCGGGCGACCCCGTCGAGCTGCGCGACACCACGGGGCGGGCGATCGCCCGCGGCCTGGTGAACTTCGACGCCAAGGAGATCCCACAGCTCATCGGCCGCTCCACCCGCGAGCTGGCCCGCGAGCTGGGACCCGCGTACGAGCGAGAGGTCGTCCACCGGGACGATCTGGTGCTGCTGCACGCCTGACCGCCGGGCGCACTCGTGAAGATCCGGCGTCCGCACCGGTCGTAAACCGTGTAAACGGCCGAAAGCCGGGCCTCCGCCGGAGGACCTTCCCCAAAACCGCCCCACGAGGGCGCTTGGCCTGCTCAACTTTGTTTCAGGAAGTTCCGCACGACCATTGCGCAAAGGAGGCCGTCGTGAGACGAGCGCGCCCAGGGGCGACGTCCCGAGGGTCGGCGGAGCGGGCACTGACCAGCGTCGCGGCCGGCGAGTCGTACCAGGGCAGCGGGCAGGAGGAGAGCGTCGTGACAGAGGAAGGCCCCCGCCTCTGGCATGTCACTCTCAGCGTCTCCGGCGCCGACGCGCCCCTCGCCGAGGTGCGGCGGGGACTCGAACAGCTGGCGCACGACCACCCCTTTCTGCTGACGAGCCGGTACGCCGTCGACCACGCCGAGATCCGCTACTGGGAAGAGGCCCGCGACCTGCACGACGCGGCCGCCGTGGCGCTGCGCCTGTGGGGCGAGCACCGCCAGAGTTCCCAGCTCCCGCCGTGGGAGATCGTCGGCCTGGAGGTCATCGACCGCGACACGTACCACCAGCGCATAGCCGAGGGCTACGGGCCCCTGCCGGCCACCCCGGTCGGCGTACACCCGTTTTAGGTCACATCTCAGGGTTCGGAACAGCCTCCGGACGGTCCTCGCGCGCCCATTACCCTGCCGATATGACCTCGCTCTCGCCGTACGACTCGATGACCCCCGTCACCCAGGCCGCCTACCGCGCCAGGTCCGCGGCCGGAGTGATCGCCCCGCTGCCGCGGGCCGCGAAGGACGACGCGCTCGCCGCGATCGCCGACGCCCTCGAAGTGCGCACGGCCGAAATCGTCGAGGCGAACGCCAAGGACGTCGCCCGCGCCCGTGAGGCCGGCACCAGCGAGTCGGTCATCGACCGCCTGACGCTGACACCCGAGCGGGTCCGCGCCATCGCCGCCGACGTGCGCGACGTCGTCGCCCTGCCCGACCCGGTCGGCACGGTCGTCCGCGGCAACACCCTCCCGAACGGCATCGACCTGCGCCAGGTCCGCGTCCCGCTCGGCGTCGTCGGCATCATCTACGAGGCCCGCCCGAACGTGACCGTGGACGCCGCGGCCCTCTGCCTCAAGTCGGGCAACGCCGTTCTCCTGCGCGGCAGTTCGTCCGCGTACGAGTCCAACACCGCCCTCGTGCGGGTGCTGCGCGACGCGGTCGGCGGCTCCGGGCTCCCCGCGGACGCCATCCAGCTCGTGCCGGGCGAGGGCCGCGACTCCGTCACCGAGCTGATGCGGGCGCGCGGCCTGGTCGACGTCCTCATCCCGCGCGGCGGCGCCTCGCTCATCAAGAACGTCGTCGAGAACTCGATCGTCCCCGTCATCGAGACCGGCACCGGCAACTGCCACGTCTACGTCGACGCCCACGCGGACCTCGACATGGCCGTCGACATCCTGATCAACTCCAAGGCGCAGCGCCCCAGCGTCTGCAACGCCGCCGAGACCCTCCTCGTCCACCAGGACATCGCCGACGCCTTCGTGCCCCGCGCCCTCGCGGCCCTCGCCGAGGCCGGCGTCACCGTGCACGCCGACGAGCGCGTCCTCGCGTACGCCGAGGGATCCAAGGCCACCGTCGTCGAGGCGACCGCGGAGGACTGGGAGACCGAGTACCTCTCGTACGACATCGCGGCCGCCGTCGTGCACTCCCTGGACGCGGCCGTGGAGCACATCCGCCTCTGGTCGTCCGGTCACACCGAGGCCATCGTCACCACCTCGCAGCAGGCGGCCCGCCGCTTCACCCAACTGGTCGACTCCACGACGGTCGCCGTGAACGCCTCGACGCGCTTCACGGACGGCGGCCAGTTCGGCTTCGGCGCCGAGATCGGCATCTCCACCCAGAAGCTGCACGCCCGGGGTCCCATGGGACTTCCGGAGCTGACGAGCACCAAGTACATCGTCACGGGCGACGGCCACACCCGGTAGTCGCGGGCCTGCGGACGGGTACAAAGGGAATTCCCGCACCGACTGCCCAAAACGACCCCCCAGGTCTAGTCTGGACGCGTGCCGGAGGACGTGGGGGGCACGCCGTTCCCTGACGGCTGGGAGCCCGACGACGACCGCGACCGCGGAAGTGCGGACGAAGAGTTCGCCTCCGTGGTCTTCGACGAGGACTTCGTGAAGGCCGCCGAGGTCCATGAACCCTCCGCGGTCGAGCGGCTGCTCGCCGCGGCGCAGGCGCGCGCCGAGGCCCAGGAAGCCGAGGCACGAAGGGCCCGCACGCGTGGCTCCGGGGTCGACGACGACCTCTACGACGACGGCTACGGATCCGACCCGCGAGTCGGCTACGGCCACGGCCCGGACGCCGACGACCTCTACGACCCCGATGTCGACGAGGACGGCTACCCGCGCCCCGGCGCCGCGAAGGTGCGCTGGCGCCGCCCTGTCGCCTGGCTGCTCGCCCTCGTCATGGGCGTCGGCATGGTCGCGCTCGCCTTCACCGCCGTCTACCGCGGCGCCTCGTCCGGCGGCCGCCAGGACCGGGTTCCGCCGCCCGCGACGACCGAGCTGGAGAAGGGCTTCCCGTCCGCCCCCAGCGCCTCGGCCGACTACTCCCAGCCACCGGTCCCCGCGACCCCCCGCACCCCCTGACCACGGACGGGCACACCCCGTGAGCACAGGGTTGAGAACCTGTCGGAAGTTGTCGTGTACCAGGGCGTTTACCGGACCCCCAGCAGACCTACCCTGAAGGTATGGGCGAGCCAGGAGACCCACCGGAGGGGACCCCCGAGAGCGCTCCCGGCGGTGGTGGCGAGGACGAGTACCGATCCGTCGTCTTCGACGAGTCGTTCATCCGTGCTGCCCGGCTCCAGGAGTTCTCCGCTCAGGAGCGCATCACTGACCACGCGCCCGCCGTACGCCGGCGCCCGGGACTGCACCGCGGCCTCACCCGGCAGGCCGTCCTCCTCGTCATCCTGATCGTCATCGCGTTCGGCACCGCGATCTACATGGGCGTGCGCAACCCGTACCAGGGCGCCACCGCCGCCCGCCGGCCCGAACCGCTGCGGATGACCGTCATCCCGCTCTCGCCGCAGGGCAAGGTGCCCGGCGCCGCCTCGGTGTCCCAGCTCTACAAGCACAGCCCCGCGGCCGAGTTCAGGACGGCCGCCGGAGGCATCAACCTGCCCCCGGAGCAGCACACCGCGCACTTCTCCGAGAGCCAGGTCTACGCCGCCCTGACCACCGTCAAGGACTATCTCGTCGAGTCCTCGCTCGACCCCGACGTGCTCACCGGGAAGACCGTGCGGCCCGTGCGGATCCTGCTCGACCCGCAGCAGCTCGACCAGTTCGACCGGAGCTTCGACCGGCCCGCCGCCGACGGACGGCACGAGGCCACCGGCTGGCTCGTCCGCTTCGACCCGAAGCAGGCCGAGCTCGCCGGCACCGGGATCCGCGTCCAGGGCACCCTGCGTGCCACGGAGACCGACGCGGACACCCTGGAGGTCGCCTCCGACCACACCTTCGTCTACGCGCTGCGCCCGGCCGGCGCCGGCTCCGACGCGAAGGCGTCCCTGTTCACCGTCCGCCGCGAGCTGCACTTCCGCTTCAACCGGGACGACCTGCGCATGCACCAGGCCGAGGTCCTCGTCAGCTATGTGCAGGCCGGTCCGCTGTCCTGCTCCGCCGACTCGGCCGCCCATCTGCACCCGCTGCTCGCGGGGCAGGCGCCGAAGGAGGGCGGCCCGGCCGGCACCGACCCGTATGACACGGGCGGCACCACCTCGCTGTGCGGTGCCCTCGCGCCGAGCGCCCAGCCTTCGCTCTGAGCCCCGGGGGACCCACGGGACCTACGGGACCTGCTCGCCGTCCTCCGGCGTCCCGTGGTTGCCGGTGTTCGCGCCGCCGTTGCCGCCGCCGAACTTCCCGCGCAGCTTGCCGCCCAGGTCGCCCGCGCCGCCCGCGATGTCCGTGACCAGCTTCATCAGCGGGTCCTTGGAGTTGCGCATGCTGTCCGCATAGTGCGAGGCCGACTGGCGGAACGAGTCGGTGACCGAGGTGTCCTTGTCCTCGGTGCGGCGCGGGTAGTGGCCGTCCATGATCCGCTGGTAGTCGCGGGTCGCGGCCCACTTCTTCAGCTCGGCCGCGCGGACCGTGGTGAAGGGGTGCGTACGCGGCATCACGTTGAGGATCTTCAGCACGGAGTCGCGCAGGTCGCCCCCGGCTTCGTACTCCTCGGCCTGCTTGAGGAACGCGTCCACGTTCATCTCGTGCAGATGGTTGCCGCCCGCGATCTTCATCAGGCCGCGCATCGACGCCTGGAGGTCCTGGCCGACCAGCAGGCCGGCGCGGTCCGCCGACAGTTCCGACTTGCGGAACCACTCGCGCAGTGCCGTGACGATCGCCATGATCGCGAGGTTGCCGAGCGGGATCCACGCGACGCGGAGCGCGAGGCTGGTCAGGAACAGCAGTATCGTCCGGTAGACCGAGTGGCCGGACAGCGCGTGGCCCACCTCGTGGCCGACGACCGCCCGCATCTCCTCCTCGTCGAGCAGCTCCACCAGGCCGGTCGTGACGACGATGATCGGCTCGTCCAGGCCGATGCACATCGCGTTCGGCTGGGGGTCCTGGTTGACGTACATCGGCGGGACCTTCTCCAGGTCCAGGATGTAACAGGCGTCCCGCAGCATGTCGTTGAGGTGCGCGAACTGGTCGTCGGAGACCCGCACCGAGTCCGACAGGAACAGCAGGCGCAGGCTGCGCTCGGGCAGCAGCCCGCTGAGCGCCTTGAACACCGTGTCGAAACCGGTGAGCTTGCGCAGTGCGACCAGCGCCGAGCGGTCCGCCGGGTGCTCGTACGCCCGCGAGGAGATTCCCTCGAAGCGCCGGCGCTGCCTGCTCGGTACGTGCTCGCGCCGGTCGTCGTTGCCATCGTTGACGTCGGGCATGCGTCCCCCATGTTCGTGTGCCGTCGTGTTCGGTTGTGCCCCCGAGGAGGTCTCCACAGTAGGCGGAGATACCGTGGCGGGGCAGCACACTGAAGGAGCGAAACGCCATGGAGCACACACCCGACGCCGCCTGGCTCACCCAGGTCGTCAGCGCCGCCGCCTCCGACCAGCAGGGCGCGGGCAATCTGCTGCGCATCGTCATCGTCGTGGGCTTCCTCGGCAGCGTGTTCCTGGGCTGGTTCCTGCTGCGCGGCTACAAGCGCGACGACTGACGCGGCCGTGGGGCACACGCGCATACGGCAGAGTCGGCGTGATCGCCGAGGACACCCCCGCATACGATGAGCGGGAAGTCTTTATCCAGACCTCATGTCACCACCCAGATCCCGACTCCCCATCCCGTCTCACCCGGATAGGTCCTGCTGACGATGAGCCTCCACAGCACCGCTGCCCAGCTGGCCACCCTCGCCGCCGAGGGCGGCGAGCACGGCGGCAACCACCCGAGCCTCAGCCCCTACCTCACCGGCGGCGGCGCCCTGTTCCTCCTGCTGCTGATGCTGTGGATCGTCACCCGTTTCAACCGGGACCGCTGACCCCTGACGGCGAAGGCACCCCGACCGGGCCAGTAGGCTCTGCACGCATGGGAGAGCAGGACATGCCTACCGGCCCGGTCAACGGCCCGGCCGGCGGCCCGGACCGGGCCCGGATCAGCACCGCCAAGCGGCGTCTCGGCGTCATGGGCGGAACGTTTGACCCGATCCATCACGGACACCTGGTGGCGGCCAGCGAGGTCGCCGCGCAGTTCCACCTCGACGAGGTCGTGTTCGTGCCCACCGGGCAGCCGTGGCAGAAGACGGACCGCCAGGTCACCCCGGCCGAGGACCGCTATCTGATGACGGTCATCGCGACCGCCGAGAACCCGCAGTTCGCGGTGAGCCGCATCGACATCGACCGCGGCGGGCCGACGTACACCACGGACACGCTGCGCGATCTGCGCGCGCTCAATCCCGACACGGACCTCTTCTTCATCACGGGCGCCGACGCCCTGGGCCAGATCCTCACCTGGCGGTACACGGAAGAACTGTTCTCCCTGGCGCACTTCATCGGGGTCACCCGGCCGGGCCACCCGCTGACCGACCCCGGTCTGCCGGAGGGCGGTGTCTCGCTCGTCGAGGTGCCGGCCCTCGCCATCTCGTCCACGGACTGCCGTGCGAGGGTCGCCAAGGGAGACCCCGTCTGGTACATGGTCCCGGACGGTGTGGTGCGCTACATCGACAAGCGCGAGCTGTACCGCGGCGAGTGAGCCGAGAGGGGCACCGGTGAACGACCGATACGACGGTTACTCGGGCAGTTACTCGGGGGACGCGTCCAACACGTCCGACCAGTACGAGCTCGTCGGCTACGACGAGTACGGGCAGCCCGTGTACCGGCAGGTGCCCCAGCAGCCTGCGCAGTACGAGTACCCGCAGCAGACCCCGGTCCAGGGCGGCCATGGGGGCCAGGGCTACGGCTACGACCCGTACGCCACAGGCCAGCAGCCGCCGGTGCCCTCGTACGACACGTACGACCCCTACGGGGCGGGTGCGCCCGTGCAGCAGGGACCACAGCAGGGACAGCCCACCTCCTACGACCCCTACGGGGCTGCCGCGGGAACGGGGCAGCAGCAGCGGGTCGAGGAGCAGACCGCGACCGCCCACATCCCGGCGCAGTCCGCGCCCCGGACCGAGCCCGCGGCGCGTGAGCGCGACGGGGCGCCCGAGTACCGGACCGAGCAGTTCTCCTTCGTCGAGGAGCCGGACGAGAACTCCGAAGACGTCATCGACTGGCTGAAGTTCACCGAGTCGCGCACCGAGCGCCGCGAGGAGGCCCGCCGCCGCGGCCGCAGCCGCGTCGTCGCCCTCGTCGTCGTCCTCGTGCTCTGCGTGACCGGCGGTGTCGGCTACCTCTGGTACGCGGGCAAGCTGCCCGGCTTCGGCTCCGCGGACTCCGGCAAGGGCGCCGCCGACACCGCGGGCCCCCAGAACCGCGACGTGATCGTCGTCCATCTGCACAACACCAAGGGCGGCGGCACCTCCACGGCGCTCCTCGTCAACAACACCACCACCAACCAGGGCACCACCGTCCTGCTCCCCAACTCCCTTGCCCTGACGGACGACGAGGGCAGCACGACGACGCTCGGCAAGTCCGTCGACGACGACGGGTCCTCCGGCACGCGCGACGCCATCGACACCGTCCTCGGCACGGACGTCGAGGGCACATGGCGGCTCGACACCCCGTACCTCAACAACCTCGTCGAACTCGTCGGCAACATCGACATCGACACCAACGCCGACGTCCCCGACCCGGCCGCCAAGTCCGGGAAGGACGGGAAGGCCGGGAAGAAGACGACGACCCCGCTGGTCAAGAAGGGCAAGCAGCAGACGCTGAGCGGCCCCATGGCCGTCGCGTACGCCACCTACCGCGCGCCCGGCGAGTCCGACACGGCGCAGCTCATGCGGTTCGGGCAGGTCATGCAGGGCGTGCTGCGCAAGCTGTCGTCCGACCCGCACGCCGCCACCGTCACCGTCCAGTCCCTCGCCCAGATCCTCGACCCCTCGCTGGGCGAGAAGGACCTCGGCGCGTTCCTCGCCAAGCTCGCCGACCGGGCCAAGGGCGGCGACTACAAGACCGCGCTCCTGCCCGTGCAGCAGGACGGCACCCTGTCCGAGCAGGCCACCGGCAGCGTCGTCAAGGACGTCCTCGGCGGCACGGTGAAGAACGCCGGAAAGGACGCCTCCGTACGCGTCGGCATCCAGAACGCCACCGGCGTGAAGGCCCGCACGGAGAAGGCCAGGGTCACGCTGGTCAACGGCGGCTACACCTTCGTCGACGCCGGGACGGGCACCGCGGTCCAGGCCGCGTCGCAGGTCACGTACCAGGACGACGACCGCAAGCAGGACGCCGTCGAGGTCGCCAAGACCCTGGGCCTGCCGACGAGCGCGGTGCGCAAGGGGAAGACCGTGACGAACGCGGACGTGTCCGTGGTCCTCGGCCAGAACTACACGGGCGGACAGTAGGCGCGCGTCCGGCCGCGGGGGCGCGTCTGTCCGGCCGGGTAATCCAGTAAGGGCCGTCGGCGGTCCGTGAGACCCTTGGGGTATCCCTTCAGGGGATTACTGCCCGCCGACGGAAAGCCTTGTAGTGACCGCCACTGACCGCTCCATCGAGCTCATCACCACCGCCGCACAGGCGGCTGCCGACAAGCTCGCGCACGACATCATCGCGTACGACGTCAGCGATGTGCTGTCGATCACCGACGCCTTCCTGCTGGCCTCCGCGCCCAACGACCGCCAGGTCAAGTCGATCGTCGACGAGATCGAGGAGCGCCTGAA
Source organism: Streptomyces sp. NPDC045026 (assembly GCF_056432625.1). Lineage (NCBI taxonomy): Bacteria > Bacillati > Actinomycetota > Actinomycetes > Kitasatosporales > Streptomycetaceae > Streptomyces > Streptomyces sp. NPDC045026. Next base: position 71,624 of record NZ_JBWKIS010000007.1, on the reverse strand, counting down.
CAAGGAGCTCGGCGCCAAGCCGGTCCGCCGCGAGGGCGACCGCGACGCCCGCTGGATCCTCCTCGACTACGTCGACATCGTCGTCCACGTCCAGCACAGCGAGGAGCGCGTCTTCTACGCCCTCGAGCGCCTGTGGAAGGACTGCCCCGAGCTGGAGCTTCCTCAGGACGCCAAGGCCACCCGCGGCAAGGCCGCGGAGCACGCCCAGCAGACGCAGGCCGCGGAGGAGGCCGTGGAGCTTCGCGAACTGGGCGGAGAGCTGCGTTGACCGCCGCGGGGGCCGGCGCCGGCCCGGCGGGGGGACCGGCCCGCGGACAGCGCGTCATCCTGTGGCGCCACGGCCAGACCGCCTGGAACCTGGAGCGCCGCTTCCAGGGCTCCACGGACATCGGCCTGACCGAGACCGGCGTCGCCCAGGCCCGCAGGGCCGCCCGGCTGCTCGCCTCGCTGAAGCCGGACGCCATCGTCGCGTCCGACCTCAGCAGGGCCTCCGCCACGGCCGCCGAGCTGGCCGCGCTCACGGGCCTCGACGTCACGCACGACGAGGGCCTGCGCGAGACGTACGCCGGTGAGTGGCAGGGCCTCACCCACGACGAGATCATCGCCCGTTACGGCGACCAGTACGCCGCGTGGAAGCGCGGCGAGCCGGTGCGCCGCGGGGGCGGCGAGCTCGAGACGGAGGTCGCCGACCGGGCCGCTCCCGTCGTGCTGAGCCATGCGGAGAAGCTGCCGCAGGACGGCACGCTCGTCGTGGTCAGCCACGGCGGCACGATCCGCACCACCATCGGGCGCCTCCTCGGTCTCGAGTCCCACCACTGGGAAGGTCTCGGCGGTCTCTCCAACTGCTGCTGGTCCGTCCTCGGTCAGGGGGCACGCGGCTGGCGGCTGCTCGAGCACAACGCGGGCACGCTCCCGGAGCCGGTGCTCGGCGACGACGACTGAGCCTGCGACGGGGGCCGGACGGCCGGATTTCACTTTCCGGCAGGTCGCAGGCTAAAGTTCTTCTTGTTCGCAGCCGCGCAGAGCGGGGAGAACGCAAGGGGCTATAGCTCAGTTGGTAGAGCGCCTGCATGGCATGCAGGAGGTCAGGAGTTCAATTCTCCTTAGCTCCACAGTCGAAGCGTCTGCTTCACAAAGATCCCGTCCGGGTAAGGGCGGGATTTTTTGTTACCCGGCACACTTTTCCCAACTGCCTTGAGGCGCTTGGTGTCCCGGGGCGTATAGGTCTGCGGATGTGGTCCTCGTGTGTGGGTGTGTGCGTAACTGCTGGCCGGAGCGGGCGGACTCGGCGCCGTGTCCGGACCGGTACGCCTGCGTCGCTGACCGTGACGCTCCGGCCGTGGCAGAATCGGACGGCCGGTAGAGGGCCGCGTCCGATCGACGAAGACGGCCCGACGGGAGGGAGAACGCGATGCCCGCGCGCATCACCGAGGCGGCCGACCGCCCCCTCGGCGTGACAGTGAGACCGGCCGAAGCAGCTCATTTTGGGCAGCACGTTCCTTCCCCCTCCTCTTCTCCGTCTTCTTTCTCTTTCCTCGACTGTCCGTCCTGCGGCTCCTTCCACGTCGCGCAGATGCTCGGCGACAACGGCGGGATCTCGTACGTGTGCACGGCCTGCGGCCACAGCTGGAGCTGATCGATGGGTGCACACAGGAGGAAGTGCGACTGGTGCGGCAGTGGCACGCCCATCGTCAGGGACATGGAGCCGGTCAACCCCGACTACCAATACTGGTGCGAGGAGTGCGCGCGGGCGCTGATCATAAAAGGCGATCCGATCGAGACGTATCGGGAGCTGGAGGGCGAGCCGATCTATGGCCGGCTCCTCGACGAGCACTGCACGCTCAAGCGGTTCTATTCGTTCGCCACGGCCTGAGGGTGGCGTAAATTCGGGCAAATCGGACCACGGCGGAAACGATTTGGTGATGCACCGGGTGCCCGGTAATGTTGGCGTCGCCGCCGGGGAAACCGGGCGACACGGTGAACATGCGGCTCCACCGCATGGACACGCGGGGCTATAGCTCAGTTGGTAGAGCGCCTGCATGGCATGCAGGAGGTCAGGAGTTCAATTCTCCTTAGCTCCACAGTAGATGGACAGGAAAGCGGGCCACCTGAACAGGGTGGCCCGCTTTCGTATGCCGTCACGGCGTCCCGCGGAGCGCGCTCGCGAGGTCAGCCGCGCCCGCTGCCCAGAGCTCTGCGCCCGCGGCCCGGCGGGAGCGCGGGCGGCAGGGCCGGGCGGGCCGGAACCGCCGCCGGGTCCTCCTCGATACGCAGCGCCAGCGCGGGGCACCGGCGCACGGCCCGTACGGCGCGCGCCTCCGAATAGCGCGCCACCGGGGCCTCCGCCACCGAGGGGTAGCCGTCGGGGCCCAGCTGGATCAGCTCCGGGATGATGTCCGCACACAGGCCGTGGCCTTCGCACAGCGTCCAGTCCACCGCGAGCCGCCGGCCGCTGGGGGACTCGCCCTGCGGCGCCTGCGTGTGCAGGGGCAGCACGCCCTGCACCGGGCGCCCGCAGCCGCCGCCCAGGACGTGCGCGGCGAGATCGTCCGTGAACGCCGAGATCGTCGACTCCAGGAACGCCGCCGACCCGTCCGGGTGCTTGCACGCGCCGCGCCGCTTCACCGCCCTGGTGACCTGCTGGAGGGCTTCCAGGGCGGTGGGGCCGCCGCCGTTCAGGACGTCCTCCAGGCCGCGCGCCGCCGCCGGCAGACCCAGATAGCAGGGCCCGCACTGGCCCGCGCTCTCCGAGGCCAGCCACTGCGCCACCCGGAGCGCCTCGCCGAGAGGGCACGTGTCCGGGCCGATCGGCAGGATCGCGCCCGCGCCGAGCGCGCCCCCGGCGGCCTCCAGGGAGGCGCGGGAGACCACTGCCTCCTGCGCCGCGAAGGCGTCGAGCCACTTCCCGTGGTACCCGCCCGTGAGCACGCCTTGGAGCATCGGCGGGGCGCCCGCGAGCTGGAGCACGTACCGCAGGGGCACCCCGGCCGGGACCTCGAGGACCATCGGGCGGGTGACGGCTCCGGAGAGGGTCAGCAGGATCGTGCCGGGCTCGTCGCGCAGGCCCGTGCGGCAGTAGCGCTCGGGCCCCGTGCGGGCGGCGACGGCGAGCTGGGCGAACGTCTCGGCGTTCGACAGCAGCGTGGGCGCGCCGCCCACCCCGGAGTCGGAGGCGCGCACCTTGCGTCCCGGAGGTACCGGAGGCCCGCCGTCCGCCGAGCGGATCAGGGCGGAGGACTCACCGGTGACCATGCGTACGGGGTTGCGCTGCACGCGCGCGCGTAGCGGGGCGCCACGGCGGTTGGACAGGCCCCTCTCGAAGAGCGCGGCCTGCATGGACGCCTCGGTGGAGTCGCGGGTCACGCCCACCACGAGGGTGCGGGCGCCGAGCGCCTCGGCGACCAGGAGCGCGCCGTCGAGGATGAGGTGCGGGGCACGGTTGATCAGGACCGTGTCCTTGCGGCAGGCGGGTTCGTCCTCGCTGCCGTTGACCACGACGACGGGGCGCACCCCGCGGCGTATCGCCGACTGGGCGACGGCGCGCAGCTTCTTGGCGAAGGGGAACCCCGCGCCGCCCCGGCCGCGCAGGGATATCTGCTCGGCCAGCGCGGCCAGTTGCTCGCCGCCCATCGGTTCGAGCGGGCCGTGCACTTTCAGATGCATGTCGAGATCGAGTCGCTCGACCAGGTCGAAGCCCGAGGTGAGCTGGGGGAGACCGACGACGCGGACTTCGGGGACGTCGGGCAGCGCGGTGTTCACTGAATGCCTCCGGGCGGCGTGTTCCAGGGCTCACCCGCGGAGGGGGCCTGGAACGGGCCGGGCAGCGTATCGGTGGCGGACTCTTCCTCGAAGCTCGGGATGCCGCCGTAGGGGGTGTCGAGCGTGGGGTCGTACGCCGAGGGGGGTGCCGGGGCGGGGGGCGGCGGGGACGGGGCCGGCCAGCGCTCGGGGGGCTCGGGGTCGACGAACGGGAGGGCCTCGGTGGGCTGGAGGTCCAGGAGGGTCAGCGGCTCCCCGGGGGGCGGGGCGCCGAAGAGCGGGTCCACCGGGGCCGAGACCGCGCGGTAGGCGGCCGAGAAGCCGATGCCGGCGGTCGCGGGGCGCGGCTCGAACGCGGGGCGCGCCGGAGCCTCGTACCGCGGTGGCATGTCGGGGGACGACATCGGTTGCGGGTTGTCGCGCGGTCGCGGCGGGGGCTCGCGGTTCACGTCGAAGCGGGGTGCGGACGGTGCGGGGCGACCGGTGCCGCCGGGCAGCGGGGATCCGGTGACGTCCCTGCGGCGGGTGTTCTGCGTTCTGCCGTCACCGTCCAGGAGCGCGAGGACGCGGGCGGCGACCTTGCGCTTGACCGGTCCGGGCGCCGCGCGCAGGGCGATCGCACCGCCCACCGCGATCAGGCACAGGCAGTAGAGGACCACCACGTAGGTCTTCGGCTGCCGGCCCGCGTACAGGCCGTGGATCAGCGCGGAGCACCAGGCGGGGTAGGCCAGCGTGTGCAGGGCGCGCCAGCGGGAGGCGATCTGGGCGGGCGACGCGAAGGCCTTGCGCAGGGCGCCGGTGACGCCGGTGGTCACCATCAGGAGCCCGGCGAGCGAGCCGAGGCCGATCAGGCCCGCGCTGCCGGTCACGCCAAGACCGAAGGGGATCAGCGCGCCGACCACGGACACGTGGTCGAGGGCCAGCTTGACGGTGACGTGCAGCAGCAGGAAGCCGATCGAGGCGACCGCCGTGGCCCGGTGCACGCCCTGGGAGAGCAGGCGCTGGCGCGAGGTCAGGAACAGCCGGTCGGAGGCGACCAGGCCCCAGACGACGGACGCCGTCAGGGAGACCAGGGACAGCACCCCGGTGGTGAAGTCGAGCGCGGAGCGGAATGCGTCGCTCCCGACGATGACCACGAGGGGTATCAGCAGCAGCGCCGCCGCGCACAGGGCCCCTCGGGTCGTCCGGCTGGGGGCGGGGGACGGGCGGATCCTGCGCCGGGGGCGCCTGGTGTTTCGAAACTGGGGGAACGGATTCAGCGGCTGCCCGTTCGTCGGGGAGTTCAACGGGGAGTTCGGTGGAGGGTTCATGGGGGCGACTCCGAATGGTTCGGCAAAGTGGTCCCGCTGCCGCACTCTAGGTCGACCCATACCGGCCAGTACGAGGTTTGAGTTATCTCGTTGTTATCTATCGGAGGTGTGGACTTTATGTTGCCCCGATAGGGGTCGGTACGCGGAGTAACCCTTGGCCCATGCACCTTTCGAAGGCCTCCTTCGGCCCTCCCGTAGCCCTCCCGCAGCTGTCCCGCGGCCCTCCCCGGGAAGCCCGTCGCGGCCTGTGTGGGCCCTGCGGTACCCTGACGCCATGCGTGCCGTACGCCTTCTGCTTAGTGAGCCGCGCTGATCAGTCCCGACCGCTGAGGATTCGCGGATCGGAATCGGCGCGGCGCCCCCTCCTGTGCGAGGGGCATTTTTGTTTGGCCAGCGCGGTCAGTTCCGTAAGCAGAGACGATCGATGGAGCTTTGAGGATCATGAGCGAGACGAATTCCGCTGCCGCTTCCGAGGTGGCCGCGCCGCACCGCTACACGGCGGCGATGGCCGCCGACATCGAGGCGCGCTGGCAGGACTTCTGGGACGCCGACGGCACGTACGAGGCGCCGAACCCGAGCGGTGACCTGGCGGGCGACACCGAGGCGGACAGGGCGCTGGCCGCGAAGCCCAAGAAGTTCGTCATGGACATGTTCCCGTACCCCTCGGGTGCGGGCCTGCACGTCGGTCACCCGCTGGGCTACATCGCCACGGACGTCTTCGCCCGCTTCCAGCGCATGAACGGGCACAACGTCCTGCACACCCTGGGCTTCGACGCCTTCGGCCTGCCCGCCGAGCAGTACGCCGTGCAGACGGGCACCCACCCGCGCACGTCCACCGAAGCCAACATGGTCAACATGAAGTCCCAGCTGCGCCGGCTGGGTCTGGGCCACGACAAGCGCCGGTCGTTCGCCACGATCGACCCCGAGTACTACAAGTGGACCCAGTGGATCTTCGTCCAGATCTTCAACGCCTGGTACGACGACGAGGCGAAGAAGGCCCGTCCGATCGACCAGCTGATCGCGCAGTTCGAGAGCGGTGAGCGCGCCGTACCGCACTCCACGCGCGCGTGGCACGAGCTGAGCGCGGCCGAGCGGGCCGACGTACTGAGCGAGTACAGGCTGGCGTACGCCTCCGAGGCGCCCGTCAACTGGTGCCCCGGCCTGGGCACCGTCCTGGCCAACGAGGAAGTCACCGCCGACGGCCGTTCCGAGCGCGGCAACTACCCCGTCTTCAAGGCCAAGCTGCGCCAGTGGAACATGCGCATCACCGCCTACGCGGACCGCCTGCTGGACGATCTGGACGCCCTGGACTGGCCCGAGGCGATCAAGCTGCAGCAGCGGAACTGGATCGGCCGCTCCGAAGGTGCCCGCGTCGACTTCCCCGTCGGCGACGAGGCCATCACCGTTTTCACGACCCGTCAGGACACCCTGTTCGGCGCCACGTACATGGTCCTGGCGCCCGAGCACGACCTGGTGGACCGGATCGTCCCCGCCGCCTGGCCCGAGGGCACGCACGACGTCTGGACGGGCGGCCACGCGACCCCCGCCGAGGCCGTCGCCGCCTACCGCAAGCAGGCCGCCTCGAAGTCCGACGTCGAGCGGCAGGCCGAGGCGAAGGACAAGACCGGCGTCTTCACCGGCGCGTACGCGACCAACCCGGTCAGCGGCGAGAAGGTCCCCGTCTTCATCGCCGACTACGTCCTGATGGGCTACGGCACCGGCGCGATCATGGCCGTCCCCGCCCACGACACCCGCGACTTCGCGTTCGCGCGCGCCTTCGAGCTGCCGATGCGCTGCGTCGTGGAGCCCTCGGACGACCGCGGCACCGACCCCTCCACGTGGGACGACGCGTTCGCCTCCTACGAGGCGCGGCTGGTCAACTCCGCGAGCGACGAGATCTCCGTGGACGGCCTGGGCGTCACCGACGCCAAGGCGCGCATGACGGAGTGGCTGGAGCGCACGGGCATCGGCCGCGGCACCGTCAACTTCCGCCTGCGCGACTGGCTGTTCAGCCGCCAGCGTTACTGGGGCGAGCCCTTCCCGATCGTCTACGACGAGGACGGCGTCGCCCACTCGCTGCCCGAGTCGATGCTGCCGCTGGAGCTGCCGGAGGTCGACGACTACAGCCCCCGCACCTTCGACCCGGACGACGCCGACACCCGGCCCGAGACCCCGCTGTCGCGCAACGACGACTGGGTCCACGTCACGCTGGACCTGGGCGACGGCCCCAAGAAGTACCGTCGCGAGACCAACACCATGCCCAACTGGGCGGGCTCGTGCTGGTACGAGCTGCGCTACCTGGACCCGCGCAACAGCGAGAAGCTGGTCGACCCGGCCATCGAGCAGTACTGGATGGGCCCCCGCGAGGGCCAGCCGACCGGTGGCGTCGACCTGTACGTGGGCGGCGCCGAACACGCCGTGCTGCACCTGCTGTACGCCCGCTTCTGGTCGAAGATGCTGTTCGACCTGGGCCACATCTCGTCGGCCGAGCCGTTCCACAAGCTGTACAACCAGGGCATGATCCAGGCCTATGTGTACCGCGACAGCCGTGGCATCGCGGTGCCTGCCGCCGAGGTCGAGGAGCGCGACGGCGCGTACTACTACGAGGGCGAGAAGGTCTCCCGTCTGCTGGGCAAGATGGGCAAGTCCCTGAAGAACGCCGTCACGCCGGACGAGATCTGCGGCGAGTACGGCGCGGACACCCTGCGCCTGTACGAGATGGCGATGGGCCCCCTGGACGTCTCGCGGCCGTGGGACACGCGCGCGGTGGTGGGCCAGTTCCGTCTGCTGCAGCGCCTGTGGCGCAACATCGTCGACGAGACGAGCGGCGAGGTGACCGTCGTCGACATCGAGGACTCCGCCGTCGACGAGACCACGCTGCGTGCCCTGCACAAGGCGATCGACGGCGTCCGCCAGGACCTGGAGGGCATGCGGTTCAACACCGCCATCGCCAAGGTCACCGAGCTGAACAACCACCTGACCAAGGTGGGCGGCCCGCTGTCGCGCAGCGTGGCCGAGCGCCTGGTGCTGCTGGTCGCGCCGCTGGCCCCGCACGTCGCGGAGGAGCTGTGGCGCAAGCTGGGCCGCACCGACTCGGTCGTCCACCAGGACTTCCCCGTCGCCGACCCCGCGTACGTCGTGGACGAGTCCGTGACCTGCGTCGTGCAGATCAAGGGCAAGGTCAAGGCGCGCCTGGAGGTGTCCCCGTCGATCTCCGACGAGGAGCTGGAGAAGGCCGCCCTGGCCGACGAGCGGGTCGTCGCCGCGCTGGACGGCGCCGGCATCCGCAAGGTCATCGTGCGGGCGCCGAAGCTGGTGAACATCGTTCCCGCGTGAGCGGCGATCGGTGAGGGACGACTGAGGGACGGCTGAGGGACGACCACTCCGCTCAGCCGGGTCAGGGTTGTTCCCTACGGGCAGGTTGGGGGTTCCGCTGGAACCTCCGGCCTGCCTTTTCCGTTTACGGTGGAAGAGGCGGACGGACCGCCGACCTTGTCGGGAGGAGCGTCATGGGAGAGGCCGTGATCGCGATCGTGGCGCTCATGTTCGTACTGTTCCTGGCCCTGGGCGCGTACGTGACGGTGAAGGTCGTCGGCGCAGCCAAGCGGGGAGTGGACCGCACGGTCGCGCAGGCCCGCCGGTCCGTCGAGGACACCACGCTCAAGGCGCGGACGTTCGTGCAGCCGGGCGCGGCCGGCGAGCTCGCCCAACTGCGGCTCAAGCTGCGTACGTCGATGAGGTCCACGCAGGACGCGCTCCACGCGCGCGTGGCCGAGGACGCCTCGCTCAAGGAGTCGCTGGACCTCTTCGGGCGGCTCAGCGTGCACGGGCATGAGCTGGACGAAGACCTCAAGCGTCTTGAGAGTGAGCCGGACAAGGCGCACCTCGCCGAACTCCTGCCCGATCTGCGTAAGCGGACGGAGCAGATCACCGCGTCGGCCGACTCCCTGCGCCGGGCGGCCAGGGACCGCGCCCACCGGATCGCCGACGACGACCTGGATTCCCTGAGCGCCCAGATCGACATCGAGGCGGGGGCGCTGCGGCACTGGACGACCGAACCTTCGCCCGAGCCCGCGCAGGCGCCGCCCCCGTGGCCCGAGGCCCCGGCCCCGGAGCGCCCTGCCGCGCAGCAGACCTGGCCGGGGACTCCGCAGGGCGGACAGGCCGAGGCCGACCGGCCCGCGCTCTCGCCCACCGACCCGCGCCCGGCCTATCCTTGGCAGAAGAATGCCCGTCCGGAGAGCACGACTTGACGCGTGCTCGGGCCACCGGGGCCGGGCTGCCGTCCACCGGCCCGGCCAGGTAATCTCCAGCTCATGTCCCGCCATGTCGCGATCGTCACGGATTCAACGGCCTACCTGCCGCAGCGGACGATGGAGCGCCACGGCATCATCGCGGTCCCCCTGACCGTGGTCCTTGGCGACCGGGCCCTGGAAGAGGGCGCCGAGATCTCCACCCGCTCACTCGCCGAAGCCCTTCAGAAGCGCCGGCCGGTGACCACGTCCCGGCCCAGCCCCGAGATCTTCGCCGCCACCTACCGCAAACTGGCCGAAGAGGGTGCGACCAGCATCGTCTCGCTCCATCTGTCGTCCGAACTCTCCGGCACCTACGACGCCGCGGTACTGGCTGCGCGCGAGGCGCCCGTGCCCGTCAGAGTCGTGGACACCGGGATGGTGGCGATGGCCCTCGGCTTCTGCGCGCTCACTGCCGCCGAGGTGGCCGACGGCGGCGGCACGGTCGACGAGGCCGTGACCGCGGCGGAGAAACGGGCCGCTGCCACCTCCGCTTACTTCTACGTCGACACCCTCGACTACCTCCGCCGCGGTGGCCGTATCGGTGCCGCCCAGGCCCTCCTCGGCTCGGCGCTCGCCGTGAAGCCGCTGTTGCAGCTCGAAGGCGGTCGTATCGAGTTGCTCGAGAAGGTGCGCACGTCGTCGAAGGCGATCGCCCGTCTCCAGGAGATCGTCGCCGAGCGCGCAGGAACGAGCGAGGTCGACATCGCGGTGCACCATCTCGCCGCGCCGGAAAGGGCGGCGACGTTCGCGGACCGGCTGCGGGAGCGGGTGCCGGGGCTCATGGACCTGCATGTCAGTGAGGTCGGCGCGGTGATCGGGGCGCACACGGGGCCGGGGTTGCTGGGGGCGGTTGTCTCCCCGCGGTGAGGTGTCTCGCGGTGCGGTGCCCTGAGGTGCGGTGCCTTGCGGTGCCCTGAGCCTAGGGGTTCTTGTGAGTGACGGAGTTATCCACAACTGGCGGGTTGTCCCCGGGAATTGAGCAAGATCACCGCGGATTCGGCGGAGTGCCTAGCGTTCGTGGCATGGCACTTGGATCAGCACTTTCAGAGACAGCAGTACGTACGGAGACGCTTGAGGCGGCTGCCGGAGATATGGCGCCGGGGGGAGCGTCGGGGACGTGGCAGCGGCGTAGGCGTGTGCGGCGGCGCTATCGGCAGGCTTCGGCCGAGGCGTTGAGGCTGCGGGCAGAGGCGCTGTTCGCGGAGGGGCGAGGTGGGCCACCGGGTTGGTCTGGCGCGCCGAGTCTTTCGCCCGGTCCACCGGGTGTGCCGAGTTCGCCGGATCCGCCTGAGTGGGTGCGGCCGTCTCTACCAGGGTGGGCCGGGACGGTGTCTTCACGTCCTCCTCGCTGGGCTCGGGCGGATGTCGACGCCGATTCCGACGACGCCGATTCCGACGACGCCGATTCCGACGACGCCGATTCCGGCTACGTCGATTCCGGTGACGGCGGGGTCCGGGTGGTCGGTGCGGCACCGGGGGAGTTCAGGGAGTTCACGGAGGAGCGGGACGAACCGGCGGGCGAGGCCGAGAGGGATTCGCCCTCGTGGCGGGAGCGGGCTGGGCTTGCCGTGCGGGAGCGGCTGCCGCTGTGGGCGCAGACGCGGTGCGGGCTCGAGCGGCGAAGCGTGATCGCTCTGGTCGTGGTTCTGGTCGCCGCGGCGGGCTTCGCCGTCCAGCACTTCTGGGCCGGACGGGCTCAGCCGGTGGGCGCGCCCGAGGTGGTGCGTCCCGCGGCGCCCGACGAGGCGGCGGGTTCGTCCGGCGCGGGGCAGGAGGCGGACGCGGGGCCGTTGGCGCCGTCGTCGGGCGGTGCGTCGGCTGCGGGGGGTACGGACGGGGCGGCTGCGGCGGGGATCGTCGTGGACGTCAGCGGGAAGGTGCGGAGTCCCGGGATCCATCGGCTGCCGGCCGGATCCAGGGTTGCCGACGCGTTGCGCGCCGCCGGTGGGATCCGTCCGGGAGTGGACCCCGGGGGAATCAACCGGGCGCGACTGCTGGCGGACGGCGAGCAGGTGGTCGTGGGCGCACCGGCGGCACCGGGAGGGGTCGGCTCGGGGGGGTCTGCGGGTTCGGCGGGCTCTGCCGGCACGGGCGCCGGGGCCCCGGCGGTGGGGCCGATCGGACTCAACACCGCTACTGCCGAGCAGCTCGACACGTTGCCGGGCGTCGGACCCGTGCTGGCCCAGCACATCATCGACTACCGCATCGAGCACGGGGGTTTCCGTTCCGTCGACGAGCTGCGTGAGGTCAACGGCATCGGCGACCGGCGTTTCTCCGACCTCCAGAATCTCGTACGTCCATGAGCCGCACGCGAGTTGCACCGGCCTCGGACCCGTCCTTGGGCGACGCGAACCCCAGGCAGGAGGGACCGGCGGACCTCCGGCTCGTCCCTCCGGCACTCGCGGCATGGGCCACCGCAGCGGTGACCCTGGACGCTCCGGCGGCCTGGGCGACGGCTCTGGCGCTGACCTGTGCGGCGGTGGCCGGAGTGTTGTTACTGGGAGGGGCGACGCGGGGGCGGGACGGAAGGACGGAGCCACGGTCTCAGCCGCTGTCCCCAGCGCCACGACCCCCAGCGCCACTACCCTCAGCGTCACTATCGCCCGCGCCCGCCCCCGCGTCCCCATCCTCATCTCCACCCCCGTCCCCGTCCCCGGAATTACGGTCACCGTCACCCCGCCCTCGCCGTGGAGTGTTCTCGCTCTGGCCTCGTATGTCCGTGGCCGCCGTGCTGCTGTGCGTTGCCGCGTCCGCGGCCTCCGCCGCCCTGCATGGTGCGGATCTGACGCGAGGTCCCGTTCCCGGGCTTGCCCGGCAATTCTCTCGGGTGACAGTCGAGTTGGAGGTGACGGCGGATCCGCGGCTGACGCGCCCCCGGGTGAAGGGGGACCACGCGGCTCCCTCCTCCGTCGTCATCGCCGCCGACGTGCTGAGAGTCGGCGAGGCGGCGGGCGGCGGCGGGTCCTCTGGCGCCGGGACGCGGGTGCGTACGCCGGTCCTGGTCCTCGTCGACGTGGACCGAGCCGCCGCGGGGAGGACGCCATGGCTGTCGCTCCTGCCCAGTACGCGGCTGGTCGTGCACGGAGGGCTGGCGCCCGCGTCGGCCGGTGGAGGCCGCGTCGCCGCCCTGCTCCGTGTCAGGCGGGACGAGAACCCGCGGGTCGTCGGTGCGCCCTCCGCGGCTCAGCGGTTCGCGGGGAAACTGAGGAGCGGGCTGCGGGAGGCGACCGAGGAGCTGCCGGCAGATGCGCGTGCGTTGCTTCCCGGGCTCGTCGTCGGGGACACCTCCCGGGTCCCGCCCGAGCTGCACGAGGCGTTCGAGGCCACCGACCTGTTGCACCTGACGGCGGTCAGCGGGGCGAACTTCACGATCCTGCTCGCTCTGCTCATCGGTCCGCCGGGCACCGCGCACCGGTCCGAGCGCCGTGGCCTCGCGCCGCGACTCGGGGTCCCGCTGCGGGCGACCGCGCTGCTCGGCGGCGCGCTCACGCTCGGCTTCGTGATCGTGTGCAGGCCGGAGCCGAGCGTGCTCAGGGCGGCGGCCTGCGGGCTCGTCGCGCTGCTCGCCATCGGCACCGGTAGACGCAGGTCCCTGATCCCGGCGCTGGCGACGGTCGTACTGCTGCTGGTGCTGTACGACCCCTGGCTGGCCCGGAGTTACGGGTTCCTGCTGTCTGTCCTGGCCACGGGTGCGCTGCTGACCCTCGCCCCGCGCTGGAGTGCGGCACTGCGTCGGCGGAGGTGCCCGCCGCGCCTGGCGGAGGCGCTCGCTGCGGCCGCCGCGGCGCAGGCCGTGTGTGCGCCGGTCGTTGCGGTCATCGCGTCCCGGGTCAGTCTGGTGGCGGTGCCCTGCAATCTGCTCGCGGAGTTCGCGGTCGCGCCGGCCACGGTGCTGGGATTCGCCGCGCTGGCCGCCGCGCCGCTGGCGATGCCGGTCGCGAAAGTCTTTGCATGGTGCGCGAGTTGGCCCGCCGGATGGATCGCGGACATCGCGCGCGCGGGTGCCGCACTGCCCGGCGGAGGCGTGGACTGGCCCGGTGGCCTGTCAGGCGGGCTGCTGCTCGCCGTGGTCACCTTAGGCGTGGTCCTCGTGGGTCGTCAGGTGCTCAAGTCCTCGTGGGCCATGGGGATATGTGTGCTGCTCCTGATCCTCGTGGTCATGCAGCCGCGGCCTCTGACCCGGGTGATCACGGGGTGGCCACCGCCGGGATGGCGGATGGTGATGTGCGATGTCGGGCAGGGCGATGCCTTGGTGCTCGCGGCGGGTGCGGGGGCCGGGGTGGTGGTGGATGCGGGGCCGGATCCGGTGCTGGTCGACCGTTGTCTGCGTTCGCTCGGGATCACCCGGGTCCCGCTCGTCCTGCTGACCCACTTTCACGCGGACCATGTCGCGGGACTGCCCGGGGTGCTGCGGGGGCGTGAGGTGGGGGCGATCGAGACGACGGGATTCGACGAGCCGCCTGAACAGGTCCGTTTCGTACGAAGCTTGGCTGCTGCCCGGCACATCACGATGACCCGAGCCGTCGCGGGGGAGGAGCGGCGGACGGGCCGGCTCGGATGGCAGGTGCTGTGGCCGCCGCCGCGGCCCGCCCCCGGCCCGGACGGCCCGAACGACGCGAGCGTCACCCTGCTGGTCCGCACCGCGGGTCTCACACTGCTGCTCCTGGGCGACCTCGAACCACCGGCGCAGCGCGCCCTGTTGAGATCCCCCGTGGCGGCGGCGCTGCCACCCGTGGACGTCCTCAAGGTCGCCCACCACGGCTCGGCCTACCAGGATCCGGTACTCCTGCGCCGGGTCGCGCCCCGCCTCGCCCTGATCTCCTGCGGCGAGGGCAACCCGTACGGGCATCCGTCGGCCCGCACGGTCGCGGAGTTGCGGGCCGGTGGAGCGGCGGTCCTCCGGACGGACCGGGACGGGGCGTTGGCGGTCACCGGATCAGGGCGGGACAGGCGCGGAGCGGACCGTTCAAGTCAGGGGGAGGGGGCGGGGCTCGGGGTGGTGGCGGGCGGGTCATGACGGGTGCACGTTTCATGACGGGTGCACGTTCCAGAGTCGAGCGCACGGTTACCGTGCGGTAGAAATGCCTCTGCGGTGGCGAAACGGTAAGCGGGACGACTAATTCGGGCATCTCGGTACCAGGGGTAACAGTCTCTGGCATTCCCGCGATGTGGGCCCGTGTTGCCCCGAATGCCCTAACGGTGGTCGAATGCATCTTCGTTGATGGTGGTGTCAAGCTTCACTGGGGTGTCTCGCACATGTTCGGCCGCTGGCTGGGAAACCGTACGAACCGGGCTCAACGAACAAGTCCCCTCGCGGGGGTGAGCGTGCCGCCCGGTGCGGGATTCGTCAGCTGCCGGGTGCTCGACCCCGTCAACGAGCCGGTGCGCGGCGCCGAGTTCGCGGTGAGCGATGCCATGGGGCGCAAGGTCGTCAGTGGCGGGGCGGACCCGTTCGGTTCGTTCGTCGCGGCCGTGCCCGCCGGCGACTACCGGCTCGCGGTCACGGCGGAGGGCTACACGCCGTACCGGGGGAACGCCTCGGTCGGCGAGAGCGCGCACTCCTCGCTCGGTGACGTGATGCTCCAGGTCGCTCAGCCGCCGGCCCTGCCCGACGCCGGGGACTGGGAGATCGAGGCGATGCACTCATCGGTCGGGTTCACGGCGCGGCACATCGGACTGGCCCGGATCCACGGCCGGTTCAACACGTTCGCGGGCGCGCTGCGCATCGCCGAGCGGGTCGAGCGGTCCGCGATGCATGTCGTCATCGACGCGTCCTCCATCGACACGAACGTGAAGATGCGCGACGACCACCTCAGGTCGGCCGACTTCCTCGACGTGGACCACTTCCCGACGCTCGAGTTCTACAGCGAGCGGTTCGTGCACAAGGGCGGCAGCCGCTGGGCGATCACCGGCGCGCTCTCGCTGCACGGTGTGACCCGCACGGTCACGCTCGACGCGGAGTACCTGGGCCTGGGCAACGGCATGGAGGGGGAGACCCGTGCCGCCTGCCGCGCCACCACGGAGTTGCACCGCGACGACTTCACGGTCAACTGGCAGACGATGCTCGCGCGCGGGATCGCGGCGGTCGGCTCCAGCGTGAAGATCGAGCTCGACATCCAGATCGTCCCCAAGGCCTGACGTCGCCGCAAGACCTGACGTCGGTGCGGCGCTCCCGACGAGGGCGCTCCCGACGACGGAGCTCTCAACGACGGAGCTCTCAACGACGGAGCTCTCAACGACGGAGCCCCAACGACGGCGCTTCCGACGGCCGGTCCTCGATGGCCCCGCCGCTAAGGCGCCTCGAGCCAGCCCTCGTGCTCTGCGGCGAATTCGTCGAGTGAGGCGGGGTCGAGGCGGCCGGTGGGGTCCTCGATCACCACGAGCCACTGGGCGTCCTCGGCGTCGTCCTCACCGGCCAGTGCGTCCCGTACGAGCTGGGGCTCCTCGGTGACGCCGAACCGGTCGGGAAGCTCCTCGGCCACCTCCTCCGCGGCGTCGCGGTCGGGCAGCACCAGTACATGTCGTGCATCGGTCACCCGGCCATTCTCCGGCACGGCGGGGGATGTCAGTGCCGCGTGGGATGCTTGACCGCGATGGCCAGGAAGACTGCAACAGACGACGTGCTCGCCCCTGTCACCCTCGCCGTGGGGCAGGAGGACCTGCTGCTCGACCGCGCCGTGCAGCAGGTGGTGGCCGCCGCCCGCGCCGCCGACGCGGACACGGACGTGCGTGACCTCACGTCCGACCAGCTCCAGCCCGGCACGCTCGCCGAGCTGACCAGCCCGTCGCTCTTCGCCGAGCGCAAGGTCGTGGTCGTGCGCAATGCGCAGGACCTCTCGGCCGACACGATCAAGGACGTGAAGGGCTACTTCGCGGCGCCCGCCGAGGAGATCACGCTGGTGCTGCTGCACGCAGGCGGCGCCAAGGGCAAGGGGCTGCTCGACGCGGCCCGCAAGGCGGGGGCCCGCGAGGTCGCCTGCCCCAAGATGACCAAGCCCGCGGACCGGCTGTCGTTCGTGCGCAGCGAGTTCCGGGCGACCGGCCGTTCGGCGACGCCGGAGGCGTGCCAGGCCCTGGTCGACTCGATCGGCAGTGACCTGCGGGAGCTGGCATCCGCTGTGACGCAGCTCGGCGCGGACGTCGAGGGCACCATCGACGAGGCGGTCGTCGCTCGGTACTACACGGGCCGGGCGGAGGCCTCCAGCTTCACCGTCGCCGACCGGGCCGTCGAAGGCCGCGCCGCGGAGGCGCTCGAGGCGCTGCGCTGGTCGTTGTCGACGGGGGTGGCGCCCGTGCTGATCACCAGCGCGCTCGCGCAGGGGGTCCGTGCCATCGGCAAGCTGTCGTCGGCGCGGGGCGGCCGGCCCGCGGATCTCGCCCGCGAGCTGGGGATGCCGCCGTGGAAGATCGACCGGGTGCGCCAGCAGATGCGCGGCTGGACGCCGGACGGCGTGGCCGTCGCGCTGCGGGCCGTCGCCGAGGCCGACGCGGGCGTCAAGGGCGGCGGGGACGATCCCGAGTACGCCCTGGAGAAGGCCGTGGTCACCATCGCCCGGGCCGCCCGCTCCCGCCGCGGCTGAGCCCCCACCCAAACCCGCAGCCCCCCGGAGCCACGCGCACCACGCACAGGCCCCCGGCCCACGCGCACCCCCCCCGCACCACGCACAGGCCCCCGGCCCACGCGCACCCCCCGCACCCGGCGATAGGCCGACGCGCAAGCCCCCGGCCTACGCGCAGGCCGCCCAGGCCTACGTGCACACGCCGACTCCCCGGCCCACGCACCCCCGCACCACACGCACCCCTGCACCCGGCGACGGCCAGCACGCAAGCCGCCCCCCCGCACCCCTGCACCCCTGCACCCCTGCACCCGGCGACGGCCAGCACGCAAGCCGTCCCCCGTATCCCCTGCACCCGGCGACGGCTCACCCACAAGCCCTCCGGGGCACGTGCACCACGCACACCACGCACAGCCCCCCCGGCCCACGCATCCCCGTACACGCCCAAAACCCCAGCCCCCAGCCCCACCCCGTACACGCCAAAAACCCCGCCCAGCCATCCTGGGGAAGGACAGCTGTGCGGGGTCTTGGGTTCAAGCTCGATGGATCCGCACCCGCGTGGCGAACGCAGTCGCGTGCAGATCCGGGGTGCCGGCCGGGAGCGGAGAGAGAGGGCCCGCTCGGTTCCGTCCGGCGATTCACATCAAAGGAGTGTGCCCGTCCCGTGAGGGAGTGGGTACTCAGCCGTTGAGGGAAGAAGCCTTGGAAGCAAGCGCCGACTTCTTGTTGGCGGCCTGGTTCTTGTGGATGACGCCCTTGGAGACGGCCTTGTCGAGCTGGCGCGAAGCCTCGCGCGTGAGCTCCACGGCCTTCTGGGTGTCACCCGCGGCAACGGCCTCGCGGGCCTTGCGGATCGCGGTCTTCAGGGAGGACTTGACAGCCTTGTTGCGCTGACGAGCCTTCTCGTTGGTCTTGATCCGCTTGATCTGGGACTTGATGTTCGCCACGAAATGAGCCTTTGCAGGTTCAGGCACGCGAGCTCACGCCCACGCGCCGGTGATTTCTCTTGAGGCGCCTCGTGCTGAGAGGGCATGAGGCACAGCCGTCAACGGTACCAGTCGCACTCCGAGCGGCCCAAACCGGGCGCAGTCCCGCGTCCGTGGGACCATGGAACCTACGTATAGATCCGACCCGAGGCGACAGGCGCCTCAAGAGACAGGACCCTGCGTGCCCGCGACCCCTAACAATGTGCCCGCGCCGAGCCGTACCGCCCCGGCTCTGATCCGCAATTTCTGCATCATCGCGCACATCGACCACGGCAAGTCCACGCTCGCCGACCGGATGCTCCAGCTGACCGGTGTGGTCGATCAGCGGCAGATGCGTGCTCAGTACCTCGACCGGATGGACATCGAGCGCGAGCGCGGCATCACGATCAAGTCCCAGGCGGTGCGTCTGCCCTGGGCCCCGAGCGAGGACCCGGGCAAGACCCACATCCTCAACATGATCGACACCCCGGGGCACGTGGACTTCACGTACGAGGTCTCACGGTCCCTCGCGGCCTGTGAGGGCACGGTCCTGCTCGTCGACGCGGCCCAGGGCATCGAGGCGCAGACTCTCGCCAACCTCTATCTGGCGATGGAGAACGACCTCAAGATCATCCCGGTTCTCAACAAGATCGACCTGCCGGCCGCCCAGCCCGAGAAGTTCTCCGAGGAGCTCGCGAACCTCATCGGCTGCGAGCCGGACGACGTGCTGAAGGTCTCCGCGAAGACCGGCATGGGTGTCGAGGCGCTGCTCGACAAGGTCGTCGCCGAGATCCCGGCCCCGGTCGGTGTCGCCGACGCTCCCGCCCGCGCAATGATCTTCGACTCCGTCTATGACTCCTACCGCGGAGTCGTGACGTACGTACGAGTCGTCGACGGTCAGCTCAACAAGCGCGAGCGGATCCGGATGATGTCCACCGGTGCCACCCACGAGCTGCTGGAGATCGGCGTCTCCTCCCCGGAGATGACCCCGGCCGACGGCATCGGCGTCGGCGAGGTGGGCTACATCATCACCGGCGTGAAGGACGTCCGTCAGTCCAAGGTCGGTGACACGATCACCTCCCTGCACAACGGCGCGACTGTGGCGCTCGGCGGCTACAAGGACCCGAAGCCGATGGTCTTCTCGGGCCTGTATCCGCTGGACGGCTCGGAGTACCCGGACCTGCGCGAGGCCCTCGACAAGCTGCAGCTCAACGACGCCGCGCTCGTCTACGAGCCGGAGACCTCGGCCGCCCTCGGCTTCGGCTTCCGCGTCGGCTTCCTCGGCCTGCTCCACCTCGACGTGATCCGCGAGCGCCTGGAGCGCGAGTTCGGGCTCGACCTCATCGCCACCGCGCCCAACGTGGTCTACCGCGTGGCCATGGAGGACGGCACCGAGCACACGGTCACCAACCCGAGCGAGTTCCCCGAAGGCAAGATCGACAAGGTCTTCGAGCCGGTCGTGCGCGCCACGATCCTCGCGCCGTCGGAGTTCATCGGCTCGATCATGGAGCTCTGCCAGACCCGCCGCGGCACGCTGCTCGGCATGGACTACCTCTCCGAGGACCGCGTCGAGATCCGCTACACGCTGCCGCTCGCGGAGATCGTCTTCGACTTCTTCGACCAGCTGAAGTCCAAGACGCGCGGCTACGCGTCCCTGGACTACGAGCCCACCGGCGAGCAGGACTCCAGCCTGGTCAAGGTCGACATCCTGCTGCACGGCGACAAGGTCGACGCCTTCTCGGCCGTCACGCACAAGGACGCGGCCTACGCGTACGGCGTGCGGCTCGTCGCCAAGCTGCGCGAGCTCATCCCGCGGCAGGCCTTCGAGGTGCCGATCCAGGCCGCCATCGGCTCCCGGGTCATCGCCCGCGAGACGATCCGCGCCATCCGCAAGGACGTCCTCGCCAAGTGCTACGGCGGTGACATCTCCCGTAAGCGCAAGCTGCTCGAGAAGCAGAAGGAGGGCAAGAAGCGTATGAAGATGGTCGGCTCCGTCGAGGTGCCGCAGGAAGCCTTCATCGCCGTGCTCTCCAGCGACGACAGCGGTACGAAGAAGAAGTAGGCCGGTCGTCACAGCAGTCCGGGGCCCGTCGCGCGTCAGTGCGGCGGGCCTCTTGTTTTCCCGGCATTGTTGTGCGGGCCTTTTGTGGGGGCCGTGTGTACAGCGGCTGTCGACAAGAAGTGACAGGCTGCGGCCCCTTACGCACCGGGCGACCGCGCTCTACTCTGATCACTGCTCGGTAGTTACTCGCCAGTTAAACAACAGCCGCCAACAGCCAGCCGCGCCCAGTCTCGCCGCGCTGCCGCGGGCCCCCGGAGGACGTCGTGAGCGACACACAGACCCTGATCGAGAACCGCCCGCCGTCCGTGGCGGCCCTCTTCCTGGAGCGCGTGGCGGCCACGCCCGATACCGAGGCCTATCGCTACCCGGTGCCATCGGCCTCCGGTGAGGGCCCCGACGAGTGGAAGTCGCTGAGCTGGGCGCAGGCCTCGACGCGGGTCTACGCCATCGCGGCCGGCCTGATCGAGCTCGGCGTGCGGCCGGAGGAGCGCGTCGCGCTCGCCTCCTCCACGCGGGTCGAGTGGATCCTGTCCGACCTCGGCATCCTGTGCGCGGGCGCCGCGACGACCACCGTGTACCCGCAGACCAACGCCGAGGAGTCGGCGTTCATCCTCGCGGACTCGGACAGCAAGGTCCTGATCGCCGAGGACGCGGCGCAGCTGGCCAAGGCCCGCGAGCGCCGGGCCGAGCTGCCCGACCTCGCCCATGTCGTCGTCATCGACGAGGCCGGGGTCGAGCCGGACGCCGCGGACCCCGAGGGCTGGCTGCTCACGCTCGCCGACCTGGAGAAGCGGGGCGCCGCGTACCTGGAGAAGAACCCGCACCTGATCAAGGAGAAGGTCGGCGCGATCACCGCGGACCAGCTCGCGACGCTGATCTACACCTCCGGCACCACCGGCCGGCCCAAGGGTGTGCGGCTCCCGCAGGACAACTGGTCGTACATGGCGAAGGCCATCGCCGCGACCGGCCTGGTCGGCCCGGACGACGTGCAGTACCTGTGGCTGCCCCTCGCGCACGTCTTCGGCAAGGTCCTCACCTCCGGCCAGATCGAGGTCGGACACGTCACCGCCGTCGACGGCCGTGTCGACAAGATCATCGAGAATCTGCCGATCGTGCAGCCGACGTACATGGCGGCCGTCCCGCGCATCTTCGAGAAGGTCTACAACGGGGTCGCGGCCAAGGCGCGGGCCGGCGGCGGCGCCAAGTACAAGATCTTCCAGTGGGCCGCCGAGGTCGCCCGCGAGTACGCGAAGGCCAGCCAGGACAACTTCCGCAGGACCGGTTCGGCCTCGGTGCCGTTCGCGCTCGGTGCCAAGCACAAGGTCGCCGACGCGCTCGTGTACTCCAAGCTGCGCGAGGCGTTCGGCGGCCGGCTGCGCGCCTGTGTCTCCGGCTCCGCCGCGCTCGCTCCCGAGATCGGCTACTTCTTCGCCGGCGCGGGCGTGCACATCCTGGAGGGCTACGGCCTCACGGAGACCTCCGCCGCGTCCTTCGTCAACCCCGGCGAGGCGTACCGCACCGGCACGGTCGGCAAGCCGCTGCCCGGCACGGAGGTACGGATCGCGGACGACGGCGAGATCCTGCTGCGCGGCCCCGGCGTCATGGAGGGCTACCACGGGCTGCCCGAGAAGACGACCGAGGTCCTCGAGTCCGACGGCTGGTTCCACACCGGCGACATCGGTGAGCTGTCGCCCGACGGCTACCTCAAGATCACCGACCGCAAGAAGGACCTCATCAAGACCTCGGGCGGCAAGTACATCGCGCCCGCCGAGGTCGAGGGCCAGTTCAAGGCCGTGTGCCCGTACGTCTCGAACATCCTGGTGCACGGCGCCGACCGGAACTTCTGCACGGCGCTCATCGCCCTGGACGAGCCGTCGATCCTGGAGTGGGCCAAGGACAACGGCCTGGGGGGCAGGTCGTACGCCGATGTGGTCGCCGCCCCCGCCACGGTCGAACTGGTCGAGGGCTACGTCAAGGAGCTCAACCTGGGCCTCCAGAAGTGGCAGACCATCAAGAAGTTCAAGCTCCTGCCGCGCGACCTCGACATCGAGCACGGCGAGCTCACCCCGAGCCTGAAGCTGAAGCGGCCGGTCGTCGAGCGCGAATACGGGCACCTGATCGACGAGATGTACGCGGGCTCACGCGAGAAGTGACGCCCCGCGTCACCTCTTGAAGGATGCGTCGCGGTCGGGCACTACGGTGTCCGGCCGCGACGCATCGCGCGTTACAGCTCCTGCGTCGTTCATCGTTTCCGGCGCTCCCAAGGGCCGAAGGGCGTGGTGAGGCAGTCGGACGGTGGCGCCGATGCGGCCCGGATCGTGAACACGCGTAGCACTGTTCTCGCTCATGGTGGCCCACTTCGGTAACTCGGTGCTTATGGGCGGGGCCGGTCTGTCACTCTGTCCGTGTCGCCTGAGGCGTCTTTGCCCGAACCTGCTCAGGAGCCGCACCGTGGGGTCCATTCCGCTGCAACGGGAGATCACCTACGCCACCGACGAGCCCTCCCGTCGCCCGGGAGCACCGGCCGTCGTGCGGACCTCGTTGCCCGGAAACCCGCTGGCCCCGGCCGCGGCGCGGCGCTTCGTACGGGCCTCGCTCGCCGACTGGGCGGAGCTCGGCCTGACCGCGACGGCGGCCGGCGGCGACCGGCTCACCGATGACGCCGTGGTCGTACTCAGCGAACTCGTCACGAACGCCGTCGTACACGCCGGTACCAACGTCGAGCTGCTGTGCCGCCTCGAAACCGTCCACCCCGACGACCAGGACGGCGGGTGCGCGCCCGCCGCCCTCGTCATCGAGGTCTCCGACCACCACCCCGCGCGCGCCGTCCGCAGCGACCGCACCGACCTGGGCCCCGACACTCCCGAGTGCGGGCGCGGCCTGCGCCTCGTGGCCTCCCTCTCCGACGCCTGGGGCATCACCTACCAGCCCGGCACCAAGACCGTCTGGGCCCGCCTCCCCGTCGACGACGCCGACCCGCGCGGCGGCGACCCCGAGGCGTTCCTCGGTGCAAGAACCTTTCAGCGCGGGCTGCGCGCCGCCGAACTGCCGGCTCTCGCGCCGCGCCGCTTCCCGGCCGACCAGGACTGGGTCAACCGCGGCGCCCTCTCCTTCCTTGCCGAGGCCTCCGACCTGCTCGCCGGACAGCTCGACGAGGACCAGGTCGCCTCGCTCGCCGGACAGATGCTCGTGCCGCGCCTCGCCGACTGGTGCGCGGTCTGGCTCGACGACGAGGACGGCAGGCCGGACCGGGGGACCGCCGACCGCGCGGGCCGCGGCACCGGCGCCCTCGCCACGCCCCGCCTCGCCCGCGTCTGGCACACCAGCGAGAACCGTATGGAGGAGCTCCGCAAGATCCTGGAGAAGGACCCGCCGCAGCCCACCGACGCGGCGCGCAGCGCGGCCGTCCCCGTGCCGTGGCCCTTCGAGTCCCTCGGCGGTGACCCGGCCGGCGCCGCGCTCGCCTACCGCCTCAGCGCGGGCGGCCGCGCCGTCGGCACCCTGCTCATCGGACGGGCGGGCCTGACCCGCTTCCCGGACGAGGTCACCGGCCTCGTCGAGGACTTCGCCCGCCGGGTCGCCCTCGCCGTCAGCGCCGCCCGCCGCTACACCCGGCAGGCCACCATCAGCCGCATCCTCCAGCGCGGCCTGCTGCCCTCCGCCGTCGCGCAGATCCCCGGCATCGAGTCCGCGCTCGTCTACGAGCCGCGGGACGCGGGCGGCCCCGGCGGCGACTTCTACGACGTGTTCCCCGCCGGTGACGGCCGCTGGTGCTTCGCGCTCGGCGACGTGCAGGGAAAGGGCCCGGAGGCGGCCGTCGTCATCGGCCTCGCCCGGCCCTGGCTGCGGCTGCTCGCCCGCGAGGGGTACCAGGTCGCCGAGGTCCTCGACCGGCTCAACCGGCTCCTCCTCGACGACGCCACGGAGGCGGCCGACGCGGCGGCCCGCGCGCTCGCCGCCGCGGGCGGCCAGGGCCTCACCCCCGAGGGCGCACCCCGCTTCCTCTCCCTGCTCTACGGGGAGCTGGTGCCCACCGAGGACGGGATGCGCTGCACCCTGGCCAGTGCCGGACACCCGCTGCCGCTCCTGCTGCGGCCGGACGGCCTGGTCGAGTCCGCCGCCGAGCCCCAGGTGCTCCTCGGGGTCGTCGACGACCCCGACTACACCAGCGAGAGCCTCGTACTCCACCACGGCGACACCCTGCTGTGCGTCACGGACGGGGTGACGGAGCGCCGGGACGGACACCGCCAGTTCGACGACGGCGACGGCCTCTCCCACGCCCTCGCCGGCTGCACGGGCCTCACGGCGCCGCTGCTCGCCGAGCGGATCAGACGCCTGGTCCACGAGTTCTCCGAAAGCCCGCCGGACGACGACCTCGCACTCCTGGTCCTCCAGGCCTGCTGAGCCGTACGGGCCCCCGATACGCCTTTGGGCCCCTGGCCCCCGGACCCCCTGAGCCGCGGCCGGCGGGGCGACCTCTCGGCTGCGGGACAATAGGGCCATGCCTTCCGCACTTCCTGACGGTGAGCCCGTCCCCGACGACGGCGCGCTGCCCGCCTCCGCCCTGGCCGGGGCGGCGGACCGGCCCCTCGGGTTCTATCTGCACGTCCCGTACTGCGCCACGCGCTGCGGCTACTGCGACTTCAACACGTACACCGCGACCGAGCTGCGCGGCTCCGGCGGTGTGCTCGCCTCCCGCGACAACTACGCGGACACCCTCGTCGACGAGGTGCGCCTCGCCCGCAAGGTCCTCGGTGACGACCCGCGCCGGGTGCGGACCGTCTTCGTCGGCGGCGGCACCCCGACGCTGCTCGCGGCCGAGGACCTCGTACGGATGCTCGGGGCGATCCGTGACGAGTTCGGGCTCGCGCCCGACGCCGAGGTGACGACGGAGGCCAACCCCGAGTCGGTCGGCCCCGCCTACCTTCAGACCCTGCGCGAAGGCGGCTTCAACCGGATCTCCTTCGGCATGCAGAGCGCCAAGCAGCACGTGCTGAAGATCCTCGACCGCACCCACACCCCCGGCCGCCCCGAGGCCTGCGTCGCCGAGGCGCGCGCCGCGGGCTTCGACCACGTCAACCTCGACCTGATCTACGGCACCCCCGGCGAGAGCGACGACGACTGGCGGGCCTCGCTGGAGGCGGCGATCGGCGCCGGGCCAGACCACGTGTCGGCGTACGCACTGATCGTCGAGGAGGGCACGCAGCTCGCCCGGCGCATCCGCCGCGGCGAGGTCCCGATGACGGACGACGACGTCCACGCGGACCGCTACCTGATCGCCGACGAGGTCCTCGGCGGGGCGGGCTTCGACTGGTACGAGGTGTCGAACTGGGCCACCACCGACGCCGGCCGCTGCCTGCACAACGAGCTGTACTGGCGCGGCGCCGACTGGTGGGGCGCCGGCCCCGGAGCGCACAGCCACGTCGGCGGGGTGCGCTGGTGGAACGTGAAGCACCCGGGCGCCTACGCCGGACGCCTCGCGGAGGGGCGCTCGCCCGGCGCGGGGCGCGAACTCCTGACGGACGAGGACCGGCGCGTCGAGCGGATCCTGCTGGAGCTGCGGCTCCTGGAGGGCTGCCCGCTGTCGCTCCTCAAGCCCACGGGCCGCGCCGCCGCCGGCCGCGCCCTGTCCGACGGCCTGCTCGAAGCGGCCCCGTACGAGTCCGGGCGCGCCGTCCTCACGCTGCGCGGCCGCCTCCTCGCCGACGCGGTCGTCCGCGACCTGGTCGACTGAGGAGGGCCCCGAGCATCCCTAGCTCAGGTCCGCGGGCAGTGTCACGAAATCGATCAACTCCTCGACCCTGCCCAGGAGTTCGGGCTCCAGATCGCGGTAGCTGTGCACCCGCGACAGGATGTGCTGCCAGGCCGCGCCGGTGTTCTCCGGCCAGCCGAGCGCCCGGCACACGCCCGTCTTCCAGTCCTGGCCGCGCGGCACCCGGGGCCACGCCCGGATGCCCACGGACGAGGGCTTCACGGCCTCCCACACGTCGATGTAGGGGTGGCCGACGACCAGCGCGTGCTCGCCGGTGACCTGCGCCGCGATCCGTGACTCCTTCGAGCCGGGCACCAGGTGGTCGACGAGGACGCCGAGCCGCGCGTCGGGCCCCGGAGCGAATTCGGCGACGATCGCGGGCAGGTCGTCGACGCCCTCCAGGTACTCCACGACCACGCCCTCGATGCGCAGGTCGTCGCCCCAGACCCGCTCCACCAGCTCCGCGTCGTGCCGGCCCTCCACGTAGATGCGCCCGGCCCGCGCGACCCGCGCCCGCGCCCCGGGGACCGCGACCGACCCGGAGGCCGTGCGCGCAGGACGAACGGGCGCTGCGGCCGCGGGACGTACGAGGGTGACGACCCGGCCTTCGAGCAGGAAGCCGCGCGGTTCCATGGGGAACACCCGGTGCTTGCCGAAGCGGTCCTCCAGGGTCACCGTCGGGCCCTGGGCCGTCTTCTCGCAGCGGACGACCGCCCCGCAGAACCCGGTCGTGACCTCCTCGACCACGAGGTCCACGTCCGCCGCCACCTCGGGCGCGGCCTGCTGCTTCTTCCACGGCGGGGTGAAGTCGGGGGAGTACTGGCGCATGGACCAGACGATAGGAGTACGAACTGCCGTGCGGTTACGACACGCCGAAACGAGCCGCCAACGCGGCACGTTGCGCACGGACAAACTCCGCATTCACCACGGCTCCGTGCCCAGGGACGTACACGGCATCTTCACCGCCCAGTTCCAGCAGCCGGTCGAGAGCGGCGGGCCAGCGGCTCGGCACCGCGTCGCGGCCCGCCTGCGGTTCGCCCGACTCCTCGACCAGGTCACCGCAGAAGACGATCTCGGGCGTGCCCGGCACCAGGACGGCCAGGTCGTGCCCGCTGTGCCCCGGACCCACGTTCGCGAGCAGCACCTGGAGCCCGCCGCCCAGATCGAGCGTCCACTCCCCGCACACCCGGTGGTGCGGCACGACGAGCACGTCCACCGCCTCGGCCGCCTCGTCGTACGGCACGCCGTGGGCGACCGCGGAGGCCCGCAGCTCGTCGCGGCCCCGCGTGAACACGGCGTCGATGCCCGCGGCTCCGTACACCTCGACCCCGGCGAAGGCCGCCGTGCCGAGAACATGGTCGAAATGGGGGTGCGTCAGAGCGATATGCGTCACGCGCGAGTGCGGGCCGATGAGGCGCCGGGTGTCGGCCCGCAGCGCCGCACCCTCACGAAGTGATGACCCCGTGTCGATCAGCAACGCCGCCCCGTCGCCCACCACAAGGCCCGTCGTGCAGTCCCAGCCCGGCAGCCGGATCCGGCCCGTCCGGGCGGACAGCTCCTCCCAGCCCACCGCATTCCAGTCCAGGTCGTCCATGGGTCCGACGCTAGCGCCCTTGCCGGGCCCGTACCCACCGGCCGTACACTGACCCGGAGACTATTGGCACTCGGCCGCACCGAGTGCCAGCCGCGGACGACACAGCTGGAGGTGTGCGCGAATGCTCAGTGAACGCAGGCTCGAAGTGCTGCGCGCCATCGTCCAGGACTACGTGGGGACCGAGGAGCCGGTCGGCTCCAAGGCGCTCACCGAGCGGCACAGCCTCGGCGTGTCACCGGCGACGGTGCGCAACGACATGGCGGCGCTGGAGGAGGAGGGGTTCATCGCCCAGCCTCACACGAGCGCCGGGCGGATCCCGACCGACAAGGGCTACCGCCTGTTCGTGGACAAGCTGACGGCGGTCAAGCCGATGACGGGGCCCGAGCGCCGCGCCATCCAGAACTTCCTCGACGGCGCCGTCGACCTCGACGACGTCGTCGGCCGGACCGTGCGGCTGCTCGCGCAGCTGACGCGGCAGGTCGCCGTGGTGCAGTACCCGTCCCTGACGCGGTCCACCGTGCGCCACGTGGAGCTGCTCTCGCTCGCCGCCGCCCGTGTGATGCTCGTACTGATCACGGACACGGGGCGCGTCGAGCAGCGGATGATCGACTGCCCGGCGCCGTTCGGCGAGACCTCGCTCGCGGATCTGCGGGCCCGGCTCAACAGCAGGGTCGCGGGACGCCGCTTCGCGGACGTGCCGCAGCTGGTGCAGGACCTGCCGGAGTCCTTCGACGCGGAGGACCGGGGCACGGTCGCGACGGTGCTCTCCACATTGCTGGAGACGCTCGTCGAGGAGACCGAGGAGCGGCTGATGATCGGCGGCACCGCCAATCTCACCCGCTTCGGACATGACTTTCCCCTCACCATCCGGCCCGTCCTCGAGGCCCTCGAGGAGCAGGTCGTGCTCCTCAAGCTCCTTGGTGAGGTAAACGATTCGGGCATGGCCGTACGGATCGGTCACGAGAACGCCCATGAGGGACTCAGCTCCACCTCCGTGGTCTCGGTCGGCTACGGTTCGGGCAGCGAGGCAGTCGCCAAACTCGGCGTGGTCGGACCGACCCGCATGGATTACCCGGGAACGATGGGAGCAGTACGCGCAGTGGCACGTTACGTCGGACAGATCCTGGCGGAGTCGTAAGTGGCCACGGACTACTACGCCGTACTCGGCGTGCGCCGCGACGCCTCCCAGGACGAGATCAAGAAGGCCTTCCGCAGGCTGGCCCGTGAGCTTCACCCGGATGTGAATCCGGACCCGAAGACACAGGAGCGGTTCAAGGAGATCAACGCCGCCTACGAGGTGTTGTCGGACCCGCAGAAGAAGCAGGTCTACGACCTCGGCGGCGACCCCCTCTCGCAGGCGGGCGGAGGCGGGGCCGGTGGCTTCGGCGCCGGTGGCTTCGGGAACTTCTCCGACATCATGGACGCGTTCTTCGGAACGGCGTCCCAGCGTGGTCCCCGGTCGCGCACGCGCCGCGGCCAGGACGCCATGATCCGGCTCGAGATCGAGCTGGACGAGGCCGCCTTCGGGACCACCAAGGACATCCAGGTCGACACGGCCATCGTCTGTACGACCTGCAGCGGTGAGGGTGCCGCGCCGGGTACGTCCGCGCAGACCTGTGACATGTGCCGCGGTCGCGGCGAGGTGTCCCAGGTCACGCGGTCCTTCCTCGGCCAGGTCATGACGTCGCGGCCGTGTCCGCAGTGCCAGGGCTTCGGCACCGTCGTGCCGACGCCGTGCCCGGAGTGCGCCGGTGACGGCCGCATCCGCTCGCGGCGCACGCTCACGGTGAAGATCCCGGCCGGTGTCGACAACGGCACGCGGATCCAGCTCGCGGGTGAGGGCGAGGTCGGCCCCGGCGGCGGCCCCGCCGGTGACCTGTACGTCGAGATCCACGAGCTGCCGCACACCGTCTTCCAGCGGCGCGGCGACGACCTGCACTGCACCGTCACCATCCCGATGACGGCCGCGGCGCTCGGCACGAAGGTGCCGCTGGAGACGCTCGACGGCCTGGAGGAGATCGACATCCGGCCGGGCACGCAGTCCGGCCAGTCGGTCCCGCTGCACGGGCGGGGCATCACGCACCTGCGCGGCGGCGGCCGCGGCGACCTCATCGTGCACGTCGAGGTCCTGACGCCGACCAAGCTGGACCCGGAGCAGGAGCGGGTGCTGCGCGAGCTGTCGAAGCTGCGCGGCGAGGAACGGCCCACGGGGCAGTTCCAGCCGGGGCAGCAGGGGTTGTTCTCGCGGTTGAAGGATGCCTTCAACGGCCGCTAGGCGGATTGCATTCAACGGCCGGCAGGCGGATTCGGACTTGTCCGGGGGACGTGGCACGATGCGGTCATGTCCCCCACGCTGACCGATCTCTGTCACTATCCGATCGTGCAGGCACCCATGGCGGGCGGTGCCTCCTGTCCGCAGCTCGCCGCCGCCGTCTCGGAGGCCGGCGGGCTCGGATTCCTCGCCGCCGGGTACAAGACCGCCGACGGGATGTACCAGGAGATCAAGCAGGTACGGGGGCTGACCAACCAGCCGTTCGGCGTCAATCTCTTCATGCCGCAGCCCGAGTACGCGGACCCCGCGGCCGTCGCCGTCTACGGCAACCAGCTCGCCGGTGAGGCCGCCTGGTACGAGACGAAGCTCGGCGACCCTGACAGCGGCCGCGACGACGGCTTCGACGCGAAGCTCGCGATCCTCCTCGACGACCCGGTACCGGTCGTCACCTTCACGTTCGGCTGCCCGAGCCGCGACGTCCTCGACTCCCTCGCCCGCGTCGGCACCTTCACCGCCGTCACCGTGACCACCCCGGAGGAGGCCCAGGCCGCCCAGCGGGCCGGCGCCGACGCGGTGTGCGTCCAGGGCATCGAGGCGGGCGGCCACCAGGGCACCCACCGGGACAACCCGGAGGCCGACGGCTCCGGCATCGGACTCATCGCGCTGATCGCCCAGGTCCGCGAGGCCGTGCAGATCCCGATCATCGCCACCGGCGGCCTCATGCGCGGCGGGCAGCTCGCCGCCGTGCTCGCCGCGGGCGCCGACGCCGGACAGTTCGGCACGGCCTTCCTGGTCTGCCCCGAGTCCGGCGCCAACATCCTGCACAAGCAGGCCATGACCAACCCGCTGTTCGTGCGGACCGAGCTGACCCGGGCCTTCTCCGGGCGCCCGGCGCGCGGCCTCGTGAACCGGTTCATGCACGAGCACGGCCCGTACGCCCCCGCCGCCTACCCCGAGATCCACCACATGACGTCGACGCTGCGCAAGGCCGCCGCCAAGGCGGGGGACCCGCAGGGGATGGCGCTGTGGGCCGGGCAGGGCCACCGGCTCGCCCGTGAGCTGCCCGCCGGCCAGCTCGTCGAGGTGCTCGCGGCGGAACTCGCGCAGGCGAAGGACGCGTTGGGCGCGCGGGGTGCCGCATGACGGCGCCGGTGTTCGTCGTCGACGAGGTGCCCGGAGCCGGAACGTTCGTGCTCGACGGGCCCGAGGGACGGCACGCGGTCTCCGTGAAGCGGCTGCGCGCCGGTGAGGACGTCGTCCTGACCGACGGGCGCGGGCGCTGGACCGAGGCGGTCGTGGCGGCCGCCGAGGGCAAGGACCGGCTCGTCGTCACCGCGGGCCCCGCCCAGGAGGAGCCCGCGCAGGCGCCCAGGATCACCGTCGTCCAGGCCCTGCCCAAGGGCGACCGGGGCGAACTCGCCGTCGAGACCATGACGGAGACCGGTGTCGACGCGGTCGTGCCGTGGCAGGCCGCCCGCTGCATCACGCAGTGGAAGGGCGACCGCGGGGCCAAGGCGCTCGCCAAGTGGCGGGCCACCGCGCGCGAGGCGGGCAAGCAGTCGCGCCGGGTGCGCTTCCCGGACGTCGCGGACGCCGCGACGACCAAGCAGGTCGCGGCACTGCTCGCCGGGGCGGACTTCGCGGCCGTGCTCCACGAGGACCGCGACTGCGACAGCGGCGCCCTCGCCACCGCCGAGCTGCCCACGGCCGGGGACATCGTCCTCGTGGTCGGCCCGGAGGGCGGCGTCTCGCCCGACGAGCTCGCCGCGTTCGCCGAGGCGGGCGCGCGCCCGTACCGGCTCGGGCGTAGCGTCTTGCGTACGTCGACCGCGGGGACCGCCGCGACGGCGCTGCTCCTCGGCCGCACCGGCCGCTGGTCCTGATCAGACCCCCAGGGGGACGCGTGGAACTCGCCCAGGTCAGACTCCTCGTCACGGACTTCCGTGCCTGTTACCACTTCTACGCGGACGTGCTCGGCCTCAAGCCGCAGTCGGGCGCGCAGGACGGCCCGTACGAGAAGTTCAGCCTCACGGCGGGCTCCGCGGGCATCGGGCTCGAGGACCGGGCGATGATGTCGCAGATCATCGGCGATCTGAGTGACGCCCCGGACGGGCACCGCTCCCTCGTCGTACTGAGGGTCGACGACCTGGACGAGTTCTGCGAGCAGATCGTCGCCCGCGGCGCCGAGATCCTCCACGGGCCCGCGCCGATGACCGACCGGATGCGGGTCGCCCACCTCAAGGACCCCGAGGACAACATCGTGGAGCTTCAGGAGTGGCTGCTGATGCGCGGCTGAACCCCCTCGCCGGCGGTGGCGTCGCGCGGCGGTCCGGGGCAAGTGACCAAACCCCCTGACCTGGCCGTGCGTGCGCGCCTAGGGTGATCAGGTGACACGGACAGCGCACTCTGGATATCTCCGGTTCCCGCATCTGCACGGCGAGTTGGCCGCCTTCACCGCCGAGGACGACGTCTGGGTCGCCCCCCTCGACGGCGGCCGCGCCTGGCGCGTCAGCGCCGACAACGTCCCCGTCAGCCACCCCCGGATCTCACCCGACGGCACCACCGTCGCCTGGACGTCCACCCGCGACGGCGCCCCCGAGGTGCACATCGCCCCGGTCGACGGCGGACCCTCGAAACGCCTTACGTACTGGGGCAGTTCGAGGACGACGGTGCGCGGCTGGACCCCCGACGGGCAGGTCCTCGCGCTCAGCACCCAGGGCCAGGCGTCTCTGCGCCGCAGCTGGGCGAGGGCTGTGCCCCTCGACGGCGGACCCGCCACCACGCTGCCGTACGGGCCCGTGGGCGACGTCGTGACCGGGCCCGGCGGGCAGGTCGTCCTGCTGTCCGCGCCGATGGGCCGCGAGGCCGCCTGGTGGAAGCGCTACCGGGGCGGCACGGCCGGGAAGCTGTGGATCGACCGGGCGGGCGACGGCGAGTTCGTCCGCCTCCATGACGAGCTCGACGGGAACATCGAGTGCCCGATGTGGGTCGGCATTGGGGCCTCCCCTGCTCGAGCGGAGCCGAGAGCTCGGGGAAGGGTCGCCTTCCTGTCCGACCATGAAGGCGTCGGCGCCCTGTACTCGTCCCTCGCAGACGGCAGTTCACTGCGCCGGCACACCCCCCTGGACAGCTTCTACGCCCGGCACGCGTCGAGCGACGGCACCCGCGTCGTGTACGCGTCGGCCGGTGAGCTGTGGATCGTGGACTCCCTCGAATCCGCGGCGGGCGCGGAGGATGCCGCGCCACGCCGCCTCGACATCCGCCTCGGCGGGCAGCGCGTCGACCTCCAGCCCCACCCCGTCAGCGCCGCCCGCTGGTTCGGCGCCGCGGCACCCGACCACACCGCACGCGGCAGCGCCGTCTCGGTGCGCGGCGCCGTCCACTGGGTCACCCACCGCTCCGGGCCCGCCCGCGCGCTGGCCGCCGAACCCGGCGTACGGGCCCGCCTCCCGCGCACCTTCCGCGTCGAGGGCGAGGAACACGTGGTGTGGGTGACGGACGCCGAGGGCGACGACGCCCTGGAGTTCGCGCCCGCCACCGGCGTCGCGCCCGGCGCCACCCCGCGCAGGCTCGCCGCCGGTCAGCTGGGCCGCGTACTCAACCTCACGATGGCGCCCGACGGCAGCCGGGCCGCCGTCGCCTCGCACGACGGGCGCGTGCTGCTCGTCGAGCGCGAGAGCGGCGAGGTCAGGGAGGTCGACCGCAGCGAGGACGGCGACGTGAGCGGCCTCGTCTTCTCGCCGGACTCGGCGTGGCTCGCCTGGTCGCACCCAGGTCCCTCGCCGCTGCGCCACCTCAAGCTCGCCAACACCGCCGACCTGTCGGTGACGGAGGCGACGCCGCTGCGGTTCCGGGACTACGCGCCCGCGTTCACCCTCGACGGCAAACACCTCGCGTTCCTCTCCGCGCGCTCCTTCGACCCGGTCTACGACGAGCACGTCTTCGACCTTGCGTTCGTCGGGGGCTCGCGGCCCCACCTGATCACGCTCGCCGCGACCACGCCGTCCCCGTTCGGTCCCCAGCGGCACGGCCGGCCCTTCGAGACGCCGGACAGCCCCGCCGCCGAGACCCCCGACAGCGAAGGCACCCCCACCACCCGTATCGACCTCGAAGGGCTCGCCGACCGCATCGTCGCGTTCCCCGTCGAGGCCGCCCGCTACACGACCCTGCGGGCCGCCAAGGACGGCGTCCTGTGGCTGCGGCACCCGGTCCAGGGCGTACTCGGCGCGTCCCGGGCCACCCCCGACGACCCCGACCCCAAGACCGAACTCGAACGCTACGACCTCGCACAGCAGCGCATCGAGCACCTCGCCTCCGACGCCGACCACCTGGCCGTCAGCGGTGACGGCAAGCGCGTCCTGCTGTGGACCGACGGCAAGCTCAAGGTCGTCCCCAGCGACCGGCGCGCCTCCTCCGACGACGACAGCGACACCAACATCACGGTCGACCTGAGCCGGGTCCGCCAGGACGTCGACCCCGTCGCCGAGTGGCGGCAGATGTACGACGAGGCCGGCCGCCTCATGCGGGACAACTTCTGGCGCGCGGACATGGACGGCGTCGACTGGGACGGCGTCCTGGCGCGCTACCGGCCCGTCCTCGACCGCGTCGCCACCCACGACGACCTCGTCGACCTCCTGTGGGAGGTCCAGGGCGAACTCGGCACCTCCCACGCCTACGTCACGCCGGGCGGCTCCTGGAGCGGCGGCGACCGGCGCCAGGGCCTCCTCGGCGCGGACATCTCCCGCCACGAGGACGGCAGTTGGCGCATCGACCGCGTCCTGCCCACCGAGACGTCCGACCCGCGCGCGCACGCGCCGCTCGCCGCGCCCGGGGTCGCCGTGCGCGCGGGTGACGCGATCGTCGCGGTGGCCGGACGCCCCGTCGACCCGGTCACCGGTCCGGGACCGCTCCTCGTCGGGACAGCCGGCAAGCCGGTCGAGCTGACCGTCTCCCCGGCCGGCGGCGGCGACCCGCGCCACGCGGTCGTCGTCCCCGTCGCCGACGAGGAGCCGCTGCGCTACCACGCCTGGGTCGTCGACCGGCGCGCCTACGTCCACGAGCAGTCGGGCGGCCGCCTCGGCTATCTCCACGTGCCCGACATGCAGGCGCCCGGCTGGGCCCAGATCCACCGGGACCTGCGGGTCGAGGTGGCGCGCGACGGGCTCATCGTCGACGTGCGCGAGAACCGCGGCGGCCACACCTCGCAGCTCGTCGTCGAGAAGCTGGCCCGCCGGGTCGTCGGCTGGGACCTGCCGCGCGGCTCCCGCCCCTTCAGCTACCCGGCGGACGCGCCGCGCGGCCCGGTGGTGGCCGTCGCCAACGAGTTCTCCGGCTCCGACGGCGACATCGTCAACGCGGCGATCAAGGCGCTCGGCATCGGCCCCGTGGTCGGCGTACGCACCTGGGGCGGCGTCATCGGCATCGACAGCCGCTACCGGCTCGTCGACGGGACGCTGGTGACCCAGCCGAAGTACGCGACCTGGCTCGACGGCTACGAGTGGGGGCTGGAGAACCACGGCGTCGACCCCGACGTCGAAGTCGTCGCCGCCCCGCAGGACTACGCCGCCGGGCGCGACCCGCAGCTCGACGAGGCCGTGCGCATCGCGCTGGCGGCGCTCGCGGAGAACCCGGCGCGGACGGCCCCCGAACTCCCGGAACCGCGCGTACGGGAGTGAGGCTGCGCGCGTAAGGCCGCGGGCGGGCGCAAGGCTGCGCGCACAAGCCTGTCGCAGGAGCCAGGCGTCGCGGGCGGCGGCGGGCCGGATAGCATTCCGGCGTAGTGACCGGACGGTATGAGGAGACGTGATCGTGGCCGGAGAGCCGCAGGCCGACTGCCTGTTCTGCAAGATCGTCGCGGGCGAGGTCCCGGCCACGCTGGTACGGGAGACCGAGACCACCGTCGCCTTCCGGGACATCAACCCGCAGGCGCCGACCCACGTCCTCGTCATCCCGCGCGTCCACCACCCCGACGCCGCGGCCCTCGCCGCCGCCGAGCCGCAGATCACCGCCGACATACTGCGTGAGACGGGCGAGGTCGCCGCCGAGGAGAAGCTCGACAGCTACCGCGTCGTGTTCAACACCGGCAGCGGCGCGGGCCAGACCGTCTTCCACGCCCACGCCCATGTCCTCGGGGGCCGCGGCCTCCAGTGGCCCCCCGGCTAGCGGGCGCCGGACAACGCGCCGTGTCCGTACGGGAATTGGTGGTGCTCGGCACCGCGAGCCAGGTGCCCACAAGGCACCGCAACCACAACGGCTACCTGCTGCGCTGGGACGGCGAGGGCATCCTCTTCGATCCCGGCGAGGGCACGCAGCGGCAGATGCTCCGGGCCGGCGTCGCCGCGCACGACCTCAACCGGCTGTGCGTCACCCACTTCCACGGCGACCACTCCCTCGGCCTCGCCGGGGTCATCCAGCGCATCAACCTGGACCGGGTGCCGCACTCCGTCACGGCGCACTACCCGCGCTCCGGGCAGCGCTTCTTCGACCGGCTGCGGTACGCCACGGCGTACCGCGAGAGCGTCGCGCTCGCCGAGGAGCCGGTGTCCGGCGGGGGCGGCGTCCTCGCCGAGACGCCGTCGTACACGCTGGACGCGCGCCGCCTCTCCCACCCCGTCGAGTCCTACGGCTACCGCCTCGTGGAGCCCGACGGGCGGCGCATGCTGCCGGAACTCCTCGCCGAACACGGCATCTCAGGGCCCGACGTGGGGCTCCTCCAGCGCGACGGGTCCCTGCGCGGCGTCACCCTCGACGACGTGAGCGAGGTGCGGCGCGGCCAGCGGTTCGCGTTCGT
Source organism: Streptomyces sp. NPDC045026 (assembly GCF_056432625.1). Lineage (NCBI taxonomy): Bacteria > Bacillati > Actinomycetota > Actinomycetes > Kitasatosporales > Streptomycetaceae > Streptomyces > Streptomyces sp. NPDC045026. The sequence continues at coordinate 35,269 of NZ_JBWKIS010000007.1, read as the reverse complement.
CATGGACACCCGGCTCTGCGACGGGGTGCACGAACTCGCCGACGGGTGCGACATGCTCGTCATCGAGTCGACGTTCCTCGACGGGGACCACCAACTGGCCTCCGATCACGGCCACTTGACCGCCGGACAGGCCGCGCGCGTCGCGGCCGAGGGCGGGGTGCGGCACCTCGTGCTCACCCACTTCAGCCAGCGCTACTCCGACCCCGCCGAATTCGAGCGCCAGGCCCGCGCCGCCGGCTTCACCGGGGAGCTCACCGTGGCACGCGACCTCGACCGCGTACAGGTACCCAAACGCAGTTAATCCCGGGCGTACCATGCTCTGATGTCCCTCGCTTCGCTCCCCAAAGCCGAACTCCACCTGCACATCGAAGGCACCCTCGAACCCGAGCTCGCCTTCGAACTCGCGGCCCGCAACGGCGTCGACCTGCCCTTCGCCGACACCGAGGCCCTCCGCAAGGCCTACCTCTTCGAAGACCTGCAGTCCTTCCTCGACCTGTACTACGGCCTGATGGCCGTCCTGCGCACCGAGGAGGACTTCGAGCAGCTCGCCGACGCCTACCTCGCGCGCGCCGCCGCGCAGGGCGTGCGGCACGCCGAGATCTTCTTCGACCCGCAGGCCCACACCGCGCGCGGCGTGCCGATCGGGACCGTCGTCGAAGGCCTGAACGCCGCCCTGGCGAAGAGCGTGGAGCGCCACGGCGTCTCCACCCGGCTCATCATGTGCTTCCTGCGCGACCAGTCCGCCGAGTCGGCGATGCAGACCCTGGAGTCCGCGAAGCCCTACCTCGACCGGATCGTCGGTGTCGGCCTCGACTCCGCCGAGGTCGGCAACCCCGCGTCCAAGTTCCGCGAGGTGTACGAGGCCGCGGGCGCGCTCGGGCTGCGCAAGGTCGCCCACGCGGGTGAGGAGGGCGACCCCTCGTACGTATGGGAAGCGCTCGACGTGCTCGGCGTCGAACGCATCGACCACGGGCTCCGCTGCGTCGAGGACCCGGCGCTCGTCGAGCGGCTCGTGCGGGACCGGGTGCCCCTGACGCTGTGTCCGCTCTCGAACGTGCGACTGCGCGCCATCGACGTACTGGAAGACCACCCGCTGCCGCAGATGATGGACGCCGGTCTGCTCTGCACGGTGAACTCCGACGACCCGTCCTACTTCGGCGGGTACGTCGCAGACACCTTCCACGCCGTCCACGAGGCGCTCGCGCTCGACCACGAGCGGCTGCGCGAGCTCGCCCGCAACTCGTTCGTCGCGTCGTTCCTCGACGACGACGAGGAGCTGCGCGCGCGCTACCTCGCCGAGGTCGACGCGTTCGCGTTCGACGACTGACCGAACGCCGCCGAACCGCCCCGCGGTCCCGCCGTGGAGAACTCCTCCTGCGTCGGGGCCGGTTGGGGCGTGCTCACGGTGATCTCCACGACCGCCTGCTCCGGCGCGCCCATCTGCGGGACCGCGCCCGCCGGGGCGCCCGTCACGCCGGCCACCAGAGCGGCGGGTGCGCCGCCCCTCCTGCGGACCGTGCCGGGCCGCAGCAGCGGGCTGCCGCCCGTGTGCAGTGCCACCGCCGTGAGCGGCAGCGCCAGGACGAGCAGTGCCACGGCGAGCGTCGTGCCCATCGCCGGATAGCCCGCCGTCTGCGACAGGACGCTGCCGGTGAGCGGCCCGCAGGCCGTGCCGAGCGACGCCGCCGAGCCGACGAGGACCGCCCACCGGCCGCGCGGGTCCAGGGACGCGGCCAGGCCGATCAAATACGACAGGACCACCGGGTACAACGTGTTCCACGCGATCTCACCGGTCGCGAACGAGGCGAGGCCGTCCGCGCGGGCGCTCACCACGATGCAGCCCGCGATCAGTGCCGTGCCCGCGCCGATCGGGAGCGCGCGCCCGAGCCGGGACCCGAGCGCTCCCGCGCCGAGCACGCCAACGAGCGCCGTGCCGAGCGCGATCGCGAAGACCGCGCCGACGGTGATCTCCGTCAGACCCGCCTGGTCCGTGCCGATGCGGCTGCTGACGCCCCACAGGGAGTTCTGCGCCATGGACCAGCAGAGCATCGCGGCGGCCAGGACGAGGCCCGAGCGGCGGAAGGGGAGCGGGCCGGCGGTCGTGGGCTGCCCGGCCGGGGTGCGGAGCCCGGCGGTGCCGCTCTCCAGGCCCGCGGTCGCCGGCCACGTCGCCAGCGCCGTCAGCGCGATCGCCGCGAACGGGAGCGCGTGCCCCGTGCCCAGGTGCGGCATCGTCAGATACAGCGCACCCGCCAGCGCCGAGACGCTGAGCAGGCCCAGCGTCGACGCCCTGTGCGGGTCGCGCTGCGCGGCGATTCCCGTCGCGGCGACCGTCGTGGCCGTGCCCGAGCCGAAGCCTCCGGCCATCGCGCCGGCGACCACCAGCGGCACGAAGGACGTCGCCGCCGCCGCGCCGAATCCCAGCGCCGCGAGCAGCAGGCCCGCTCTCGCGAGGGTGCGGGGGCCCAGGCGGTCCACACGGCCGGCGAAGGTGAAGCCCGCCGCGGCCGAACTCATCAGCAGCGCACTGCCGATGAGGCCCGCCTGCGCCGGGGGGAGATGGAGGCTGTCACCGAGGCGGCCCACGACGGTGGGCAGCAGATACGGGGCCAGATAACCGGCCGTGAAGAGGGCGACAAGGGGCCGGGGAGTGCGGCGGGACACGGGCGTTCCAAAGCGTGGCGGTGTACGGGGATCAGGGCATGCGGAATTACGGGGTTGCCTGAACAGGCAAGGGGATTGGGGGGTGCGCCGGGGCTCGCGATACGAGGGGGCGCGGCCAATTTGTATCAAGCGCGGGGAGGGTGAAAACAGCTGGGACTATGTGATCTGGGCCACGTTCCGTTTGGAGAGTGGGAGTGGGGGTAGCCGAAGGCGTTTTTCCAGGGGATCGGGCCCTGGCTGCGGCCCCGGATCGAGGGCGGCGCCTCCCGTCCCGTACGCCGTGCTACGCGCGTTGCCCGTGGGGTATCAGGCAGACTGTGCGGACCCTCACGACTCTGGGGAGCCCACCGTGAACTCCAACGACCCGGCGCATGTGGACCCGCTCGCCCGGCTGCGCACCCCCGACGATCCGCTCTGCGACGTCTATCTGACGGGGACCGTCTTCCTCGACATCATCTTCACGGGGCTGGACAGCGCCCCTGTGCGGGGGACCGAGTCCTGGGCGCGCGGCATGGGGTCCAGCCCCGGCGGTGTCGCCAACATGGCCACCGCCCTGGCGCGGCTCGGACTGCGGACGTCGCTGGCCGCCGCCTTCGGGGACGACCACTACGGCGAATACTGCTGGGACAGCCTGGAGCAGGGCGAGGGCATCGACCTGACGTCGTCGCGGACCGTCGCCGGCTGGCACTCGCCCGTCACCGTCTCCATGGCCTACGAGGGCGAGCGGACCATGGTCAGCCACGGCCACGAGCCGCCGCCGGAGGAGCCCGCCCCCCACTGCCCCCCGCGGGCGAGCGCCGCCGTCGCGTCACTGGCCCCCGGAACGAGCGAGCCCTGGATCGCCACGGCCGCCGGCCGCGGGACACGGATCTTCGGCGACGTGGGATGGGACGACACGGGCCGCTGGGACCTGAGCTCCCTCGACGACCTGTCGCTCTGCGAGGCCTTCCTGCCGAACGCTGAGGAGGCCATGCGCTACACCCGTACGTCGTGCCCCCGGGCCGCCGCGCACGCACTTGCCGAACACGTGCCGCTGGCCGTGGTCACCCTGGGTGCTGAGGGCGCCTACGCCGTGGACTCCCGCAGCGGGGAGACCGCCTCCGTACCCGCCATCGAGGTCGCCGCCCTCGACCCCACCGGGGCCGGTGACGTCTTCGTCGCCGGGTTCGTGACCGGGACGCTCGCGGGGTGGCCCCTGGCCGACCGCCTCGCCTTCGCCGGGCTCACCGCCGCGCTGTCCGTGCAGGAGTTCGGCGGCTCGCTGTCCGCGCCCGGCTGGTCGGAGGTGGCCGCCTGGTGGCGCCACGTGCAGGCGTACGACGACCAGGAGCCCGCGGCCCTGCGCCGGTACGCCTTCCTGGAGACGCTGCTGCCCGAGGTGAGCCGGCCGTGGCCCCTGCGACGGGCGGTGCCGACCATCGGCTTCGGGCGGGGCGTCTAGCGAGAGGCCCCAGGGCCTGCCCCAGGCCCGCGGAAAAGGCCTACGGCGTTGTCGGTGCACCGTCGTACCCTGGGCAGTGCAAGGCTGTCGACGCGGGCGAGAGCCCCCGCACGAGGAGGATGAGCAGGCCTTCAGTGCCGGCCCATGACTCAGACACCCACCGCTCAGGCGCGAGCGCATTTCACGGTCCCGGCGAACCACCCCATGGTGACCGTCCTCGGATCCGGCGACGCGCTCCTTCGCGTGATCGAGAAGGCCTTCCCGGCGGCCGATATTCATGTCCGGGGCAATGAGATCAGCGCCGCGGGCGACGCGAAGGAAGTCGCCCTCATCCAGCGCGTGTTCGACGAGATGATGCTGGTGCTCCGCACCGGACAGCCGATGACGGAGGACGCAGTGGAACGCTCGATCGCCATGCTCAAGGCGAGCGAGAACGGGGAGGGTGACGGCCAGGAGACCCCGGCCGAGGTTCTCACTCAGAACATTCTCTCGTCGCGGGGCCGGACCATCCGTCCGAAGACCCTCAACCAGAAGCGCTACGTCGACGCCATCGACAAGCACACCATCGTCTTCGGCATCGGCCCCGCCGGTACGGGCAAGACCTATCTCGCGATGGCCAAGGCCGTGCAGGCCCTGCAGTCCAAGCAGGTCAACCGCATCATCCTGACGCGGCCGGCCGTGGAGGCGGGGGAGCGGCTCGGATTCCTGCCGGGCACGCTCTACGAGAAGATCGACCCGTATCTGCGCCCCCTGTACGACGCGCTGCACGACATGCTCGACCCGGACTCGATCCCGCGACTCATGGCGGCGGGGACGATCGAGGTGGCGCCGCTGGCGTACATGCGAGGCCGCACCCTGAACGACGCCTTCATCATCCTCGACGAGGCCCAGAACACCAGCGCCGAGCAGATGAAGATGTTCCTCACCCGCCTCGGCTTCGACTCGAAGATCGTGGTCACGGGTGACGTGACGCAGGTCGACCTGCCGAGCGGCACGAAGAGCGGTCTGCGGCAGGTCCAGGACATCCTGGAGGGCCTCGACGACGTCCACTTCTCGCGGCTCACGTCCCAGGATGTCGTCCGGCACAAGCTCGTCGGCCGTATCGTCGACGCGTACGAGAAGTACGACAGCCAGCACGGCACCGAGAACGGCTCGCACCAGGGCCGCGGCAGAGGGAAGTAGCAAGCACCGCATGTCGATCGACGTCAACAACGAGTCCGGAACCGAGGTCGACGAGCAGGCGATCCTCGACATCGCCCGCTACGCGCTCGCGCGGATGCGCATCCACCCGCTCTCCGAGCTCTCGGTGATCGTCGTGGACGCCGACGCCATGGAGCAGCTGCACGTGCAGTGGATGGACCTGCCGGGGCCCACGGATGTCATGTCGTTCCCGATGGACGAGCTGCGGCCGCCGTCGAAGGACGACGAGGAGCCCCCGCAGGGCCTGCTCGGCGACATCGTGCTGTGCCCGGAGGTGGCGAAGAAGCAGGGCGAGGACGCCGACACGCAGCACTCCATGGACGAGGAGCTCCAGCTGCTCACCGTGCACGGGGTGCTGCACCTGCTCGGTTATGACCACGAGGAGCCCGACGAGAAGGCCGAGATGTTCGGGCTTCAGGCGGCCATCGTGGACGGGTGGCGGGGTGACAAGGGCCTGACCGGTCCGTCCCCCGCGCCCACCGTGTCATGAGTCTTTCGCTCGTCGCGGGCGCCGTCGCCCTCGTCGTGGTCGCCTGGCTGGCGGCCTGCGCCGAGGCCGGCATCGCCCGCACCTCCAGCTTCCGCGCCGAGGAGGCCGTCCGGTCCGGCCGCCGCGGCAGCGACCGGCTCGCCCAGGTGGCCGCCGACCCGACGCGCTATCTCAACGTCGCCCTGCTGGTCAGGGTCGCCTGCGAGATGGCCGCCGCCGCGCTGGTCACGTACGCCTGTCTCCAGGAGTTCGACGCGACCTGGGAGGCGCTGGCCGTCGCCATCGGCGTGATGGTCCTCGTCTCGTACGTGGCGGTCGGCGTCTCGCCCCGGACCATCGGGCGCCAGCACCCCCTCAACACGGCCACGGCCGCCGCGTACGTGCTGCTGCCGCTGGCCCGGATCATGGGGCCCATTCCGCCGCTGCTCATCCTCATCGGCAACGCCATGACCCCCGGAAAGGGGTTCCGGCGTGGGCCCTTCGCCTCCGAGGCCGAGCTGCGCGCCATGGTCGACCTCGCCGAGAAGGAGTCCCTCATCGAGGACGAGGAGCGCCGCATGGTACACTCCGTCTTCGAGCTGGGCGACACCCTGGTCCGCGAAGTCATGGTCCCCCGCACCGACTTGGTCGCCATCGAGCGGTACAAGACCATCCGGCAGGCGCTCACGCTGGCGCTGCGGTCCGGGTTCTCCCGGATCCCGGTCACCGGCGAGAACGAGGACGACGTCGTCGGCATCGTGTACCTGAAGGACCTCGCCCGCAAGACGCACATCAGCCGGGACGCCGAGAGCGAGCTCGTCTCGACAGCGATGCGGCCCGCCACGTTCGTCCCCGACACGAAGAACGCGGGTGACCTGCTGCGCGAGATGCAGCAGCTGCGCAACCACGTGGCCGTCGTGATCGACGAGTACGGCGGCACCGCCGGCATCGTCACCATCGAGGACATCCTCGAGGAGATCGTCGGCGAGATCACCGACGAGTACGACCGTGAACTCCCGCCCGTGCAGGACCTCGGCGACGAACGCTTCCGCGTGACCGCCCGCCTCGACATCGGCGACCTCGGCGAGCTGTACGGCATCGAGGAGTACGACGACGAGGACGTGGAGACCGTCGGCGGGCTGCTCGCCAAGGCGCTCGGCCGGGTGCCGATCGCGGCGGCCTCGTCCGTCGTCCAACTGCCCGACGGGCGCGAGCTGCGGCTGACCGCCGAGACCGCCGCCGGCCGGCGCAACAAGATCGTGACCGTGCTCGTGGAGCCGGTGGGCGAAGAGGAGAAGTGACGTCGTGACGCCGCAGGAGCTGCGCGCCTTGTGTCTGTCGTTCAACGCGGCCGTCGAGGAGTTCCCGTTCAACCCCGACACGTCCGTCTTCAAGGTCCTCGGCAAGCTCTTCGCCCTGACGAACCTGGACGCGCGGCCCCTCACCGTCAACCTCAAGTGCGACCCCGAGGACGCGGTGCGCCTGCGCGCCGACCACGACGCGATCGTGCCCGGCTGGCACATGAACAAGCGGCACTGGAACACCGTCACCGTCGCCGAGCTCCCGGACAAGATGGTCCGGGAGCTCGTGGAGGACTCGTACGACCTCGTGGTCGCCGGTCTGCCGAGGGCCGAGCGACTCAAGCTCGACCGCCCGTAGTCCACCGGCCCGCGAGCTGGGGCCGCGTACCCCGTTGCCGGGTGGGCGTGACGGCGTTCCTTATGCTCACCCCATGACTGAGAGCAACGACCTCACCCCCGAGGACCGCAAGATCGTCACGCTCGCGCGCAGCGCGCGGGCCCGCAACGGTGTGCCCGAGGGGGCCGCCGTACGGGACGAGACGGGGCGTACGTACGTGGCGGGGACCGTCGCGCTGGACTCCCTGAAGCTGTCCGCGCTGCGGACCGCTGTCGCGATGGCGGTGGCCTCGGGGGCCCAGTCGCTGGAGGCCGCCGCCGTCGTCTCCGGCGGTACGGAGGTCGCGGCGGAGGACCTGGCGGCGGTGCGGGATCTCGGCGGCGTGGGTACGCCGGTGTTCCTCGCCGGGCCCGACGGAGTGGTGCACGGGGCCGTGGCGGCGGGCTGAGACAGCCGGCCCTCAGGGCCGGCTCTACACCGCGTCCGGTCCCCGCTCGCCCGTCCGCACGCGGACGACCGTCTCCACCGGGACCGCCCACACCTTGCCGTCGCCGATCTTCCCGGTCTGTGCCGCGCTCACGATCGCGTCGATGACCGGGTCGAGGTCCGCGTCCTCGACGACGACCTCGATCCGGACCTTGGGGACGAGGTCGACCCGGTACTCGGCCCCCCGGTAGACCTCGGTGTGGCCGCGCTGGCGCCCGTACCCGCTGGCCTCCGTGACGGTCAGGCCCAGCACGCCGAGCTCCTGGAGCGCGGTCTTCACCTCGTCCAGGCGGAACGGCTTGATGATCGCGGTCACGAGCTTCATGCGGGGGGCTCCTTCGGCAGGGCGGGGTGGGCGGTGTGCGGGGCGGTGTGTCCGGCGTGGACGCCGTGATCGTAGGCGGTCTCCGCGTGCATCGTCTGGTCGAGACCCGTCAGCTCCTCGTCGGCGGAGGCCCGGAAGCCCATCGCCCGGTCGATCGCCCTGCCGATCCCGTACGTCACCAGGAACGTGTAAGCCGCCACGGTGAGCACGGCGACCGCCTGCCTGCCGAGCTGCCCGAACCCGCCCCCGTAGAGCAGGCCTTCCTTGGCGCCGGTCATCGTGGCCGTCGCGAACAGACCGATCAGCAGGGTGCCGACGACACCGCCGACGAAGTGCACACCGACGACGTCCAGCGAGTCGTCGTACTCGAAGCGGAACTTCCACGCGACGGCGTATGAGCAGAGGACGCCCGCCACCAGACCCACCACGCAGGCGCCCAGCACGCCGACCACGCCGCACGCCGGGGTGATCGCGACCAGACCGGCGACCGCGCCGGACGCCGCGCCGAACGTCGTCGGGTGACCGTCGCGCTTGTGCTCCACGAAGAGCCAGCCGAGCAGGCCGGTGCAGCCCGCGATCAGCGTGTTGAGGACGGATGCTGCGGCAAGTCCGTTCGCGGCGAGCGCCGAGCCGCCGTTGAAGCCGAGCCAGCCGAACCAGAGCAGGCCCGCGCCCATCATCACCATCGGCAGGTTGTGCGGGCGCATCGCGTCCTTCTTGAAGCCGAGGCGCGGGCCGAGGACCAGGCACAGGGCGAGGCCCGACGCCCCCGAGGCGATCTCGACCACGAGTCCGCCCGCGAAGTCGAGCCCGCCCAGCGAATGCGAGATCCAGCCGCCGGGGCCCCACACCCAGTGCGCCACGGGAACGTATACGAGCAGCGTCCACACCGGTACGAACACCAGCCAGGCCGCGAACTTCGTGCGGTCCGCGACCGCGCCGCTGATCAGCGCGGCCGTCAGGAACGCGAAGGTGAGCTGGAAGGTGGAGAACAGGAACGTGGGGACCGTGCCGGTCAGGCTGTGCGGGCTGATGCCCGCCATGCCCGCGTGCTCCAGACCGCCGATGAGGCCCGCGAACACGTCGTCGCCGAACGCGAGGGAGTAGCCGGCGACCAGCCAGACGACGGTGACCAGCGCGATCGACACGAACGACATCAGCAGCATGTTCAGGACGCTCTTCGTGCGGACCATGCCGCCGTAGAAGAGGGCCAGGCCCGGCGTCATCAGGAGGACGAGCGCGGTCGCGGCCAGCAGCCACGCGGTGTCGCCGGTGTCGAGGCCGGTGGCGGCGGCCAGCGGCGCGTTCTCGGTCTGCACGGGGGGTCTCCTCGGGCGTGGGGGGCGGACGACGAGCCTCACCGCCGTGCGTTTCCGTTCGCTGACCCGTGCGTTTCCGTGGTGTTTCGTGTTGCGCCGGGGTTTCCGGAGCCTCACCGCGGACCGGCTCGGCACCGCAGGTGCGGCAGGACGCGATGGATCAGGGACAATGGGCGCCATGAGCGTTCGTACCCAGTCATCCGAGCCGTCCGGGGAAGCGTCCCACCGGGCCGGCTTCGCCTGCTTCGTCGGCCGCCCCAACGCGGGCAAGTCCACCCTTACGAATGCTCTGGTCGGCAAGAAGGTCGCGATCACCGCGGACCAGCCGCAGACCACGCGGCACACGGTGCGCGGCATCGTGCACCGGCCCGACGCCCAGCTGATCCTGGTCGACACCCCGGGCCTGCACAAGCCGCGCACGCTGCTCGGCCAGCGGCTCAACGACGTCGTGCGCACGACGTGGGCCGAGGTCGACGTCATCGGCTTCTGCCTGCCCGCGAACGAGAAGCTCGGCCCCGGCGACCGCTTCATCGCCAAGGAGCTCGCCTCCATCAAGAAGACGCCGAAGGTCGCGATCGTCACCAAGACCGACCTGGTCGACAGCAAGCAGCTCGCCGAGCAGCTCATCGCCATCGACCAGCTCGGCAAGGAGCTCGGCTTCGAGTGGGCGGAGATCGTGCCCGTCTCGGCCGTCGCCGACCAGCAGGTCGGTCTGCTCGCCGACCTGCTCGTCCCGCTGCTGCCCGAGGGTCCCGCGCTCTACCCGGAGGGCGACCTCACGGACGAGCCGGAGCAGGTCATGGTGGCGGAGCTGATCCGCGAGGCCGCGCTGGAGGGCGTGCGCGACGAGCTGCCGCACTCCATCGCCGTCGTCGTCGAGGAGATGCTGCCGCGCGAGGACCGCCCGGCGGACCGGCCGCTCCTCGACATCCACGCCTTCGTCTACATCGAGCGCCCCAGCCAGAAGGGCATCATCATCGGCCCGAAGGGCAAGCGCCTCAAGGACGTCGGCATCAAGTCCCGCAAGCAGATCGAGGCCCTCCTCGGCACCCCCGTCTTCCTGGACCTGCACGTGAAGGTCGCCAAGGACTGGCAGCGGGACCCGAGGCAGCTGCGCAAGCTGGGCTTCTAGGCTGCCTATCGGGTGCGGGCCCGTGCGGCCCGTGCCTCGGGGCTCCGCCCCGGACCCCGCTCCTCAAACGCCGGAGGGGCTGAACGTGCGGGACCCGCGCAAGTTCCGTGCCCTCACGGCGCGCTCGGGCTCAGGTCCTGGAGGCCCACGACCCGCAGCAGTTCCAGGCGTTCGTACGCCTCCGTGCCCGGTCGCGCCGAGTGCACGACGAGCTGCTGGTCGTGGCCGTCGCTGAGCAGGACCTCGCAGTCGAGGTCGAGGGCGCCGACCACGGGGTGCAGGAAGCGCTTCGGCGACGGACGGCGCACCACCACGTCGTGCGACCGCCACAGCTCCTCGAACTCCCGTGATCCGGCGCGTAGTTCGGCCACGAGGGCGGCCGGGCCCGGGTCGTCCGGGCGGGCCGCGGCGACCGCCCGCAGGCTCGCCACGTGGGCCCGCGCGTGCGCCTCGTGGTTCTCGGGCGGGAACATGGGCCGGGTCGCCGGGTTCATGAACCAGTCGCGGATCACGTTCCTGCCGGTGTGGTCGCCGGTCAGGGCCACCGACATCGTGTTCTGGGCGAGCATCTCGCCCCAGTCGCTGATCACCGAAGCCGGCAGATCGTGCAGCCGGTCCAGGATGAGCAGCAGTCCGGGCCGGACGTGCCCGGAGGAACGGCCCGCCCGGGGCGGCTCCTCGCCCGCCAGATGGAACAGATGGTCGCGCTCGGTGTCGTCGAGCCGCAGCGCGCGGGCCAGCGCCGTCAGCATCTGCCGCGACGGATGGGCGCCGCGGCGCTGCTCCAGGCGCGTGTAGTAGTCCGTGGACATCCCGGCGAGCTGCGCCACCTCCTCGCGGCGCAGCCCCGGCGTGCGGCGCCGCGGGCCCGCGGTCAGGCCCACGTCGGACGGGGTCAGGCGGGCGCGGGACCGGCGCAGGAAGTCGGCGAGTTCGGCTCGGTTCACCTTTTCAGGATCGCTCGGAACCGCTCCCGTAACCAGGGAGCGCCGGTCCCCGGATAACCGCGTCTCTCCCGCCGCGCCCGCCACTCGCGCAGGCTTCGGGCATGGCTACGAAACACGAGGAGGCGGCCATGCTGACACTGGTGACAGGTGCGACGGGCAAGGTCGGACAGCGGTTCGTGCCGCGACTGCTGCAGAACACGGCGCCGGGCGACCGGGTGCGGGTGCTCGTACGGGACGCGGCGCGCGGCGAGCGGTTCGCCGCACTGGGCGCGGACGTGGTGGTCGGCGACCTGCGGGACGCGGACGTGCTCGGCAAGGCGACGGCCGGGGCGGACGCCGTGGTGAACGTCGCCGCTGCGTTCCGCGGAGTGCCCGACGAGGAGGCGCGGGCGGTCAACAGGGACGCCGCCATCGAGCTGGGCCGGGCCGCCGTGTCCGCAGGGGTGCGACGGTTCGTGCAGGTCAGCACGGGTCTGGTGTACGGCACCGGGCGCGGCAGGCCACTGGTCGAGGACGATGAGCCGGTGCCGGGCGGCCACATGTGGGGCGCCTACCCCGAGTCCAAGTGGGAGGCGGAGCGCGCGCTGCGGGCGATGGACGGCCTCGACGACCTGCGCATCGCACGGCTGCCCTTCGTGTACGGCGACGGGGATCCGCACCTGGCCGACGCGATGCTGTTCGCGCCGAACTGGCAGGCGCTGCAGCGCCTGCACATGGGCCACCACGCGGATGTCGCCCAGGGCCTGCAACGGCTCCTGTTCGCGCCGGGCGCGCACGGTGTCTACAACATCGCCGACGACGCCCCGATCACCACGGTCGACCTCTACCAGCTCAACGGCGTACCGGTACCGCAGGAGGCGTACGACAAGGTGGACACGGACCCGTGGTCCGGCGTGATGTCGACGGGCCGCATCCGCCGCGAACTGGGCTTCCGCCCGTTCTTCCCGTCCGTGTGGACGGCCCTGGACGCCGGCGCGCTGTAGAGCCCACCGGCTAGTAGCCCACCGGGCCCACCGGTACTGGCCCGCTGGTAGTGGCCCACCCGTCAGGCGACCGACCGGATCCGCCGCACCAGGAGCGCCCCCGCAAGCCCGATCACCGCCGCCACCAGGTACAGGACGCGGTAGCCGCCGAGATACGTCACGATCGGCGCGGCGAGCGCGGGCGCGGCCACCTGGGGCAGTGCGTTGGCGACGTTGATGACGCCCAGGTCCTTGCCCCGGTCCATGGCCTTGGGCAGGACGTCCGTCATCAGCGCGAAGTCGACCGAGGTGAAGACGCCGAAGCCGACGCCGAGGACCGCCGCCGCGACGATCGCGCCCGGCCAGGTCTGCCAGCCGGCCAGCGCCGCCGTCGCCACCGCCATCAGGACGCCCGACCAGATCACGAAGGGCTTGCGGCGCCCCACCCGGTCGGAGGCGGCCCCGGCCACGACGACCGTGCACAGCAGGGTCACGCCGTTGACCGCCGTCAGGATGAGCACGCCCTGGTCGGGGTCGCCGTAGTGCAGGCGGTCGCGCAGGTAGTAGAGGAGGTACAGGAGGACCAGCGCGTTGCTGAGGTTGATCAGGAAGCGGGTCAGCCAGGCCCAGCCGAGGTCGGGGTGGCGGCGGGGGCTCAGCCAGAACCCGGCCAGGAAGGTCCGCCGGTCCCACGGCGGCCGGTCCGCCGGGTCGAGCCGCAGGTCCGGATGGCGCAGCACGTACGGCAGAACGCCGACCAGGGCGAACACCGCGCACGCCGTGTACCCGGCGCCCACTCCGCCCACGACCGTCGCGAGCCCCGTGCCCACGACCACACCCAGAATCTGCGCCGCCCCCAGCCAGCCGCCCACCACGCCCCGCTGGAGCCGCGGCACCCGGTCGGGCACGGCCGCCGTCACCGCCGCGAACGCCGCGTTCAGCGTCAGCTGCACCAGGCACCAGCCGGCCGCCATCGTCCACACCGACCCGGCCCCCGCCAGCAGGAGCAGCGCGCACGCGCCGCCGCCCGCGCCCGCCACGATCCACGGCGTGCGCCGCCCGAACCGCGACACCGTACGGTCCGAGAGCGCGCCGAAGAACGGGTTGGCGGCGAGCGACACCACCGCGCCCACCCCGGTCACCCACGCGAGCAGCGTCTCCTTGGACAGGCCGGTGCCGGGCGCGAAGTCCTCGGCCTGGACGGCGAGCAGGATCTGCAGGGGCCCGTACCAGCCCACCCAGATCGCCCCGTTGGCCAGCGACAGAGCGGCCGTCCAGCCGCGCCCGACCTGCTCGACGGGTTCGTCGAGCGCCGCGGCGGACGTCATGCGCGCTGCGCCCGCAGCACGTCCCGCAGCCAGTGGTACGACGCCTTCGGCGTGCGCTCCAGGGTCGCGTAGTCGACATGGACGAGGCCGAAGCGGCGCGCGTAGCCCTCCGCCCACTCGAAGTTGTCCATCAGCGACCACACGAAGTAGCCGCGCACGTCGACACCGGCATCGAGCGCCCGGTGCAGGGCCCGCAGATGGCCGTCCAGGTAGGCGATCCGCTCCTGGTCGTCGACTCCCTCGTAACTGCAGCCGTTCTCGGTGATGACGAGGGGCGGGAGCCGGTCGCCGTAGCGGTCGCGGAAGGCGAGGAGGAGCTCGGTGAGCGCTTCGGGGACCACCGGCCAGCCGAAGTCCGTGACGGGATATCCCTCGATCTCCCGCGGGGAGAAGGGGAGTTCGGGCGGCAGGGTGAGGCCGGAGAACTCCGTCGCCGCCCCCGACGCGAGCGGCGCGCCCACCTTGGTCGGCTGGTAGAAGTTGATCCCGTACCAGTCGACGGGCTCCGCGATCACCTTAAGATCGGCCGCCACGTCGCCCGGCATCAGGTCGCCGATGCCCTCCGGGTAGGCGCCGAGCAGCAGCGGGTCGGCGAAGAGCCAATTGAGGAGCACGTCGTAGAAGTCCGCGGCCTCGCGGTCGGCCGGGTCGTCGGAGGCGGGCCAGGTCGGGCCGTGCGAGTTCGCGATCCCGATGTCCGTGGCGCCGGCCGCGCGCAGCGCCCGTACGGCGAGGCCGTGGCCGAGGAGCTGGTGGTGGGCCACCGGCAGCGCGTCGAACAGGAGCTGCCTGCCGGGCGCGTGCTGGCCGAGCGCATGGCCGAGCAGGGTGTGCTCGGCGGGCTCGTTGAGGGTGATCCACTTCTGTACGCGGTCGCCGATACGGTCCGCGACCTGGGCCGCGTAGTCCGCGAAGAGCGACGCCGTGTCCCGCTTCAGCCAGCCGCCCGCCTCCTCCACGGACAGCGGGGTGTCCCAGTGGAAGAGCGTCGGCACGGGCTGTACTCCCGCCGCGCACAGCGCGTCGACGAGCCGGTCGTAGAAGTCGAGGCCGCCCGGTGACAGGACCCGCGGCCAGGAGACGGAGAAGCGGTACGCCCCCACCCCGAGGCCCGCGATCAGTGCCACGTCCTCGCCGTAGCGGTGGTAGTGGTCGCAGGCGACGGTGGCCGTCGAGCCGTCCTTCACCCGCCCCGGCTCTGCCGTGAACGCGTCCCACACGGAGGGCAGGCGCGCGTCGACGGCGCCCTCGATCTGATGGGCCGAGGTGGACACGCCCCACAGGAAGTCGTGCGGGAACTGAGGTATCGGTTCGCTCGCTGCCATGCGCGCGATCATGCGTACCGGCGGTAACAGAAGTCAACGCCCTTGCGGGAAAAGGTCGTTGCACCCCCGAAGGGTCGCTACGCCCCTTCCTTCAGCACCCGCGAGATCAGTCCCCGCTGCTCGTCCGTGAGCCGTGGATCCGCGCAGTACACGGTCTTCCCGTCCACCGTGATCGTGTAGCTGAACCCGTCCGGCACCCCCACCGGCGGCGTGCCCCGGCCGGCGGCCAGCGCCCGCTCGGCCAGGGCATGCCACTCGTGGGCGTCGGCACGGCCCGAGGTGTCGACCTCGGCCCGCCGCTCGATCCCGGCGAATCCTCCGGTACGGATGATCTGAATACGCATGGGACCTGTCTACTCCAGCGGCCGCCCGCTGCCCAGCCGGGCGGCCGCCGAGCCTGCGCCTGAGGCGGCCCTACTGCGTCGGCACGCCGACCTGGGACCAGGCCTTCTGGACGGACTCCAGCTCTTCGCCGTCCTTGTAGCGGGTGCGCGCCGCCTTCACCGTCAGCTTCGCGAAGTCCGCGAAGGACGCGTCCTGCGCCAGCTCCCCGCCGGTCAGCACGTCGTACCAGATCTGTCCGGCCCGCTCCCACGCGTTGCCGCCGAGTGCCACGGCCAGCAGGTAGAAGGCGCGGTTCGGGATGCCGGAGTTGATGTGCACGCCGCCGTTGTCGCTGCTCGTCTGCACGAAGTGGTCCATGTCGGCGGGCTGCGGGTCCTTGCCGAGCACGTCGTCGTCGTACGCCGTGCCGGGGGCCTTCATGGAGCGCAGGGCCTTGCCGGTGACGCGAGGCGCGAGCAGGCCCGCGCCGATCAGCCAGTCGGCGTCCGCCGCGCTCTGACCGAGCGAATACTGCTTGATCAGGGAGCCGAAGACGTCCGAGACCGACTCGTTCAGGGCGCCCGGCTGCCCGAAGTAGGTGAGGTTCGCCGTGTACTGGGTGACGCCGTGCGTCAGCTCGTGGCCGATCACGTCGACGGGGATGGTGAAGTCGAGGAAGATCTCCCCGTCCCCGTCGCCGAACACCATCTGCTCGCCGTTCCAGAACGCGTTGGTGTAGTCGTTGTCGAAGTGCACGGACGCCGTCAGCGGCAGGCCGCTGCCGTCGATGGAGTCGCGCGCGAACTTCTCCAGATACAGCTCGAACGTGGCGCCGAGGCCCGCGTACGCGCGGTTGACGGTCGCGTCCCTGCCCGGCTCGGTCCCCTCGCCGCGGACCTTCGTGCCCGGCAGCTCGGTGTGGTGGCCCGCGTCGTAGACCGTGCGGTGCGGCTTGTGCTCGATGGCGTCCGCGGGTGCGGCCACCGCGGAGGCACCGATCACGGTGGTCAGGCGGCGGCGCGTGCGCTCCAGGGCGTCGCGTTCCAGGGTGCGGCGGGCCGGTGCGGAGAGGGCGGGATCGCCGGACCGGGCGGCCTTGTCGAGGATGTGGGGCGGCACGATGGTGCAGAAGACGGGCTCGAAGCCCGTGCGGTTCGCGGTCATTTCGGCAATGTGGCATTGCGTGACCACGCTGTCACTACTCGCAGCCGAGATTAATGAAATAGAGGTATTCGTCACCTCTTGCCCGTTACCTGACGGCAATCCCGCATACTGATACACACCCCCGTCCCTCGCACGGCTGGGCTAGGCTGCGACACATCATGCGTTACGGGTTGCTTCTCCTTAGCTGCCGCGGCGAGGGCCTGTAGTCGAGGCCGACCCCCTCCCCGCGGAGTTCGGTGTTGCGCTCAGACCGTCGGCCGTCCTTCCGGACACACCCGAGGAGCCCCCGCACATGCCGAACTTCCAGCGCCCCACTTCCATGCCGGTCCACAAGTACGGACAGTACGAGCAGGTCGACATCCCCGACCGCACGTGGCCCGGCAAGCGCGTCACCGTCGCCCCCCGCTGGCTCTCCACCGACCTGCGCGACGGCAACCAGGCGCTGATCGACCCGATGTCCCCGGCTCGCAAGCGCGAGATGTTCGACCTCCTGGTCCGCATGGGCTACAAGGAGATCGAGGTCGGCTTCCCCGCCTCCGGTGAGACCGACTTCGCATTCGTACGGTCGATCATCGAAGAGGGCGCGATCCCGGACGACGTGACGATCTCCGTGCTGACGCAGGCGCGCGAGGAGCTCATCGAGCGCACGGTCGAGTCCCTGAAGGGCGCCAAGCGCGCGACGGTGCACCTGTACAACGCGACCGCGCCGACCTTCCGCGAGATCGTCTTCCGCGGCTCCAAGGAGCAGATCAAGCAGATCGCCATCGACGGCACGCAGCACGTCATGGACTACGCGGAGAAGATCCTCGGCCCGGAGACGACCTTCGGCTACCAGTACAGCCCGGAGATCTTCACCGACACCGAGCTGGACTTCGCGCTGGAGGTCTGCGAGGCGGTCATGGAGGTCTACAAGCCGGGCCCCGGCCGCGAGATCATCCTCAACCTGCCCGCCACCGTGGAGCGTTCGACCCCGTCCACGCACGCGGACCGCTTCGAGTGGATGCACCGCAACCTGTCGAACCGCGAGTACGTCTGCCTGTCCGTGCACCCGCACAACGACCGCGGCACGGCCGTCGCCGCCGCTGAGCTGGCGCTGATGGCCGGCGCCGACCGCATCGAGGGCTGCCTGTTCGGCCAGGGCGAGCGCACCGGCAACGTCGACCTGGTCACGCTGGGCATGAACCTGTTCTCGCAGGGTGTCGACCCGCAGATCGACTTCTCCGACATCGACGAGATCCGCCGCACCGCCGAATACTGCAACCAGATGGAGGTCCACCCGCGCCACCCCTACGCGGGCGACCTGGTCTACACGTCCTTCTCCGGCTCCCACCAGGACGCCATCAAGAAGGGCTTCGAGGCGATGGACGCGCGGGCCAAGGCCGCCGGCAAGTCCGTCGACGACATCGAGTGGGCGGTCCCGTACCTGCCCATCGACCCGAAGGACGTCGGCCGCTCCTACGAGGCCGTCATCCGCGTCAACTCGCAGTCCGGCAAGGGCGGCATCGCGTACGTCCTGAAGAACGACCACAAGCTGGACCTGCCGCGCCGCATGCAGATCGAGTTCTCGAAGATCATCCAGGCGAAGACGGACGCCGAGGGCGGCGAGGTCACGCCGAAGGAGATCTGGTCGGTCTTCCAGGACGAGTACCTGCCCAACGGCGAGAACCCGTGGGGCCGCATCCAGGTCAAGGCCGGGCAGACCACGACCGACACGGACGGCGTCGACACGCTGACCGTCTCGGCCGACGTCGACGGCGAGGCCACCGTCCTGACCGGTACGGGCAACGGCCCGATCTCGGCGTTCTTCGACGCCCTGCAGGCCGTCGGCATCGACGCCCGCCTGCTGGACTACCAGGAGCACACGATGAGCGAGGGTGCCTCCGCGCAGGCCGCCTCGTACATCGAGTGCGCGATCGGTGACAAGGTCCTGTGGGGCATCGGCATCGACGCGAATACGACACGCGCGTCCCTGAAGGCCGTGGTCTCCGCGGTCAACCGCTCCGCACGCTGACCCAGGTCACCGGCACGTTCCCCGGCCCCGTCCGCCCTCGTGGCGGGCGGGGCCGCGTCGTATACCGGCCATGGTCCCGTACAAGGTGATGACGCCGTATCAACAATGTGGCTAACATCACGCCCAACCAGGCGATGTGGCCTGGGGGTCGACGGAGGTGTGCGACGTGCTGCTGAATTGGGGACGAACCAGTCGTAACGGTCCCGGTGTTCCAGTGGCACGCGCCGGGGCCCGCCCGCTGTCGCGCCTCATCGGCGTCCGCACCGCGTGGACCACCGTCGGCGACGGGGAGTTCTTCTGTCCCGGCTGCGGCGGCGACCGCAACTACCGTCGCCGCACGGGCCGTCGCCGCTTCGTGCTCCTCGGCATCCCGCTCGTCCCACGCGGCGGCACCGGCCCCGTCGTCGAATGCGCGGCCTGCGAGGACCGGTTCGCCGCCGACGTCCTCGACCACCCCACCACGCACCGCTTCTCCGCGATGCTCCGCGACGCCGTCCACACCGTCGTCCTCGCGGTCCTCTCCGCGGGCGGAGTCTCCTCCCGTACGGCCCTTGAGACCGCTGTCGGGACACTGCGCGGCGCCGGGTTCGACGACTGCACGGACGTCCGGCTCGCCGCGCTCGTCGAGGCGTTGCTCACCGACGCGGGCCGCGTCCCCGAACACTGCGGGCCCGGCGCCGGACTCGCCATCGAACTCCACGAGGCCCTCGACCCGCTCGCCCCGCACCTCGCCCCCGCCGGACGCGAGTCGATCCTCCTCCAGGGCGCGAGAATCGCGCTCGCCGACGGGCCCTACACGCCCGCCGAACGCGACGTCCTCAGCACCGCGGGCGCCGCCCTCACCATGTGCACGGACGAGGTGTCCCAACTCCTGGAAGCGGCCCGCACCCCGTCGTGAACCATCACGGAGGGGCCCGCAATTCCAGTCCCTCCGGCATTTGAGGAGCGGGGTCTGGGTCAGAGCCCCAGGACTTTCGCGCTACAACAGCCCCGCCGCCGCCAGAAACTTCCCCACCCGCTCAACCTCCCCCGCCGACAGCGGAACCTGCGGAGCGGCCGTCACCGGGCAGTCGATCACGCCCCGCAGATACAGGGCCGCCTTGAACGCCCCGAGGGCGGACGAACTCCCGCCCATCCGCGCCGGATCCCCCACCCGCACCATCCGGAACAGCGCGCACAGCCGCTCCTGTTCGACCCGCGCCCGCTCCCGGTCACCGGCCCGGCAGTACGCGTACAGCCGCGCGTACCCGGCCGGGTCGACGTTCCCGAGGCCCGGCACCACCCCGTCCGCGCCCATCGCGAGCGCCGAGTCCACGGTCAGCTCGGACCCGGTCAGGACGCTGAACCCCGAGACGTCGGCGCGGGAACGTGCGCCGATGAGGACCTCGCGGAAGGCGCCTTCGTCACCGCTGGAGTCCTTCAGGCCGGCCAGCGTCCCGTCGGCGGCCAGCTCGAGGACGAGGTCCGCGCCCAGCTTGGAGTGCACCGACACCGGGAGGTCGTAGGCGAAGACGGGCAGGCCGCAGCGCTGGGCCAGGAGCCGGAAGTGGCGGGCGATCTCGGCCGGGTGGGTGCGCGTGTAGAAGGGTGCCGTGGCGACGATCCCGTCCGCGCCGGCCTCCGCCGCCGTACGGGCGTGGTCGAGGACGCGCAGGGTCGCCATGTCGATCGCCCCGGCCAGGACGGGCAGCTGACCGGCGACATGACCGACGACGGTGTCGACGACCACTTTGCGGTGCCGGTCGGGCAGGAAGGCCGCCTCGCTGGAGGAGCCGAGCACGAAGAGCCCGTCGACACCACCCGCGACGAGGTGGTCGACAAGGCGTACGAGGGAAGCGACATCCACCTCGTTGTCCGGGGTCAGGGGTGTGCAGACGGGCGGGACGACTCCGGTCAGCAGAGGGAAAGGCGCGGAGCGCGGCCTTAGAAGGGCGGTGGTGGGAGACGGGTGGGCGGGCAGGGTCATGAAACCTCCTGGACGAGTTCGTGCGTGGACTGGCCCTCGCGCACGGGATGGTGGCAGCGGAACCGATGCCCGTCACCGCTCGGTTCGAACCCCGGCATCGCCTCCGCGCACGCCGCGTCGGCCTTCCAGCACCGCGTACGGAACGGGCAGCCGCTCGGTGGATGCGTCGCCGACGGCACCGGGCCGACCAGCGGGATCGGGTCGATCGGGTCGAGCAGTCCGGGCGTCGCCGAGAACAGCGCGCGGGTGTACGGGTGCCTGGCCCGGTCGAGCACGTCGTCGGACGGCGACTCCTCCACGATCCGGCCCAGATACATCGTGATCACGCGGTCGCTCATGCGCCGCACGGTCTGGATGTCGTGCGAGACGAACACGAGGGCGAGACCGAGGCGTTCCTTCAGGTCGAGCAGCAGATTCAGGATCTGCGCCCGCACCGACACGTCGAGCGCGCTCGTCGGCTCGTCCGCCACGACCAGAGCTGGTTCGAGCGCGAGGGCACGGGCGATCGCCACGCGCTGGCGCTGCCCGCCCGACAACTGGCCGGGCAGCGCTCCCGCGAGTGCGCCCGGCAGGCCGACCAGAGACATCAGCTCCGTCACGCGTTCCTCGCGCGCGGTGGGTGTGCCACGGCGATGGACGTCGAGGGGGTCGCGCAGGATCTGGCGGATGGTCAGGCGCCGGTTCAGGGCGGTCGACGGATCCTGGAAGATCATGCCGACCCCCTCACCGACGGCTGCGCGCCGCTCGGCCGGCTTCATCGTCCACAGGTCGCGGCCGTCCACGACGACCGTGCCGGACGTCGGACGCTGCACCCCCACGAGGACCTTGGCGAGCGTCGACTTGCCGCAGCCGGACTCGCCGACCACGCCGACCGTCTCGCCGGGCGCCACGGACAGGTCGGCGCCGGTGAGGGCGTACACCCGGTCGCGGGCGAACAGGCCGCCGGAGCGGGCCCGGTGCACCACGTGGGTATCCCTCAACTCGACCACGGGATCCGTCACTTGAGTGCCTCGCTTCCCCGGGGAGCCGGAACCGTGGGCGGCGGGACGACCGCCGGATGGTGACAGGCCGACGCGTGCCGCCGGCCGCCGAGCAGATCGGGCGCCGTCGTCCGGCACACCTCGCTCGCCATCGGGCACCGGTCGGCGAACCGGCAGCCCGCCGGGAAGTCGGCCGGTGACGGCACGACGCCCCTGATCTGCGTCAGCCGGTCCGCCGCCGTCTCCAGCGAGAGGACCGAGCCGAGCAGCCCGCGCGTGTAGTGGTGGGTGGGCGCCTCGACGAGGTCCGCCGTCACGCCCGTCTCCACGATCTGCCCGCCGTACATCACGACCACCCGGTCCGTGACGTCGGCGACGAGTGCCAGGTCGTGCGAGACGAGGATCAGTGCGAAGCCCAGCTCCTCGCGCAGCCGCAGCAGCAGCTCGATGACCTGCGCCTGCACGGTCACGTCGAGTGCGGTCGTCGGCTCGTCGGCGACGATCAGCTTCGGGCTGCGCGACAGGGCCATCGCGATCAGGACGCGCTGGCGCTGGCCGCCCGACAGCTCGTGCGGATAGCTGCGCAGGGTGCGCTCCGGATCGAGGCCGACGAGGGAGAGCAGCTCGGCCGGGGTGCGGCGGCCACCTCGGCGTACGACCTGCTTGAGCTGGGAGCGCACGGTCATCGCCGGGTTCAGCGAGGACAGGGCGTCCTGGTAGATCATCGCCATATCGTGGCCGAGGAGCCGGCGCCTGGCGCCCATCGAGCGGCCGATCAGTTCCTGGCCGTCGAAGGTGACCCGGCCGCGGATCCGCGCGCCCTTGGGTTCGAGCCCCATCACCGTCAGCGCGGTCAGTGACTTGCCGCACCCCGACTCGCCGACCAGGCCGAGCACTTCACCGGGCCGCACGTCGAACGTGATGCCGTCGACGATGTCCACACCGCCGTGCCGCGCGTCGAAGCCGATGGCCAGATCGGTGACCTGGAGGACGGGGTCGCCCTCGGGCAGGGGCCGGGCGCGGGACCTCAGCCGGGTGGCGGCCTCGGTGAGTCCGGGCAGTTCGAGGACGGTGCCGCTGCCGGGCTTCGGCGCTTCGAGGCGGTCCGCCTCCGCGCCGGACACGTCGCGCGCGGCGGGCGCGGCCCACGCGTCGGAGACGCCCTCGGACAGGATGTTGAGCGCCAGCACCGTGAGCAGCATCAGCAGGCCGGGGAAGACGGTCGCCCACCAGCCTCCGATGAGCACCATGTTCTTGCCGTCCGCGATGACACTGCCCCACGACGGGTCGGGCGGCCGGACCCCCGCCCCGATGAACGACAGGGACGCCTCGAAGACGATGGCTTCCGCGACCTGCACCGTGCAGAAGACCAGGACCGGCGCCGCGCAGTTGACCGCGACGTGCCGCAGCACGATGTGCGGCGTCCGCGCCCCGATCACCCGTTCCGCCGTCACGTAGTCCTCGCCGTACTGGTCGAGCACGTTGGCCCGTACGACCCGGGCGACCGGCGGAGTGAACAGGAACGCGATCGCGCAGATCAGTACGGGGATGCCGCCGCCGAACACGGCGACGAGGACGGCCGCGAGAGCGATCCCGGGGAACGCCATCACGACATCGAGGCAGCGCATCAGCGTCTCGTCGACGGCCTTGCGTGACGTCGCCGCGATCGCGCCGAGCACCGCGCCCACCACGAGCGCGAGGAGCGTCGCGCCGAGCCCGATGGCGAGCGACCAGCGGGCCCCGTACATCAGCCGGCTGAGGATGTCGCGGCCCAGGCTGTCCTGGCCCATCCAGTGGCTGCCCGACGGATGCCCGGTGCCGTCGGTCTGCGTCTGCTGGTCGAGCGGGTCGTGGGGTGCGAGCAGCGGAGCGAACAGTGCTACGAGGACGACGACGCCGACGACGGCTACCGCGATCCGGGACAGGACGGGCAGCCGGCGCAGGGAGCGCAGCCGGATGCCCGGCCGCGACAGCGCCTCGGCGAGCGCTTTACGGGAGGTGACCGTCTTACGGGAGGTGACCGTCTTACGGGAGGTGACCATCTAGCTCTGCGCCCCCCTGAGCCTCGGGTTGACCATCAGATACAGGATGTCGATGGCGAGGTTGACGACGACGAATCCGACGGCCGTCGTCAGGACGACCCCCTGGACCACCGCCGGGTCCCCGTTCTTCACCGCGTCGATCATCAGCTTCCCCATCCCCGGCAGGGAGAAGATCGTCTCCGTGACGACCGCCCCGCCCAGCAGATAGCCGACCCGCAGTCCGAGCACGGTCAGCGGATTGATGAGGGCGTTGCGCAGCACGTTGCGCCCCACCACGACGACCGGCGGAAGACCGCTGCCGATCGCCGTACGGACGTAGTCCTTGTCCAGCTCCTCGACCACCGCCGTCCGCACGATCCGCGTCAGCTGCGCCGCGACCGGCAGGGACAGCGACAGCGCCGGGAGTGTCATGCACTTGAGCCAGCCGGTGAAGGAGTCCGCCGGGTTGATGTAGCCGCCGGTCGGGAACCAGCCCTGCCCGACCGCCAGGTACTGGATCATCAGCAGCGCCAGCCAGAACCCGGGCGCCGCCACCCCCGTCAGGGACACGACGCGGATGATCTGGTCGAGGAGCCGGTCGCGGTGGATGGCCGCCGTGACACCGAGCACCAGGGACACGACGACCGCGACCGCGAGGCCGAGGAACGTCAGCTGCAGTGTCAGCGGCAGCGCGGTGGTCACCTGCTCGACCACCGGCTGCCGGGTCAGGGCGCTGACGCCCATGTCGCCCCGGACGAGATCGCCCACGAAGTGGAAGTAGCGCACGGGCAGCGGATCGAGCAGTCCGTTGCGCTCCCGGAAGTCGTGCAGCTGCTGCGGCGTCGGATTGGCGCCCTGGAAGAACGCCGACGCCGGATCACTGTCCGAGAACCGCATCACGAGAAAGACGAACAGGACGATGCCGAGCAGCAGCGGCACGAGCAGGACCAGGCGGCGGGCCAGAATTCTGGCGATCACGACCACGGGCACGAACTCCCTTGCGAGAAAGCCGCGTTACGCGGGCTTGGCCTTGAGCACGTTGATCCCGGGATAGGGCTGCGCCTGCACACCGGTGATCTTCTTCGGGTCCCAGGCCGTCATCAGCTCGTTGTGCACGACCGGGTAGAGCACGGCCTGCTCGGCGACGATGTCGATGTACTCCTGGATCATCGTCTTCTTCTTCGCCGGGTCCGGCTCGCGCGTGGCCTGGTCCATCAGCTTGAAGAGGTGCTTGGCGTCGGAGCTGCCGGCCCAGCGCGCGTAGCCCATCCACAGGTTCGAGGGGCCGTAGTTGTAATGCATGATCAGGTCGGCGTCGAGACCGAACTGGTTGGGGTTCGAGGCGGCCGCCACGATCTGGTAGTCCTTCTTCTGGTCCATCTTCGTGAAGACGGCCGTGGTCTCCTGCGGGTCGAGCGTGGTCTTCACGCCGATCGCGTCCCACGAAGCCTTGATCGTCGGCAGACAGTCCATGATCCACGACACGTTGACGGACATCAGGGAGACCGAGAGCCCGCTGGCCCCGGCGTCCTTGAGGAGCTTCTTCGCCTTCTCGGGGTCGTAGTCGTACACCGTCTTCGCCGGCCGGTGGTCGGGATTGCCCTCGTTCAGGAACGAACTCGCGCCCTTCCCGTGCCCCTTGAGCGCCACCTCGATCATCTTCTGCTTGTCGATGGCGTAGTGCAGGGCCTGGCGCACCCGCACGTCGTCGAACGGCTTGTGCGCTGTGTTGAACATCAGGAAGAGGTTGTTCATCCCGGCCCCGCCCTCGACGGTGAGGCCGCCCTTCTTCAGCTGGGCGATGTTCGCGTACGGGATGTTGTCCGCGATCTGCGCGTCCGCGCTGCCACCGGAGATCTTCGCGACGCGGGGCGCCGCGTCCACGATGGTCAGCCAGTTCATCTTCTTGAACGACGCCTTGCGCGGCCCGTTGTAGTCCGGATACGCCTCGAAGGTGGTGTTCGTCTTCGGCTGGTGCGAGGTCTGCCGGTACGGGCCCGAGCCCACGGCCTTGCCCTTGGTCGCGTCGTCCCACGCGCCCGGCTTCGAGAACACGTGCTTCGGCATGATCTTGGCGAGGGTCAGCCGCGCGGCCCCGTCCGGGAACGGGAACTTGAGGACCAGCTCGACCGAGTCGTCGCCCGTCTTCCTGACCTCCTTGAGCCAGCTTTCGAAGAAGCCCTTGGCGAGCGACTGCGTGCCCGGGTCGAGGATCCGGTCGAAGACGAACACGACGTCGTCCGCGGTGACGGGCTTGCCGTCGTGCCACTTGGCGCCCGCGCGCAAGGTGAACTTCCAGGTGGTGGTGGCCAGTTCGGCGTCCGTCGGCACCTTCGTGGCGAGCGCCGCGTAGGGCTCGCGCGTGATCGGGTCGGTGTCGAGGAGTCCCTCGTAGATGTGCTGGTTGCCGGCCATGGCGAAGGCCGACGCGGTCTGCGTCGGGTCCCAGCTTCCGTCGTTGCCGTATCCGATGACCGCGGTCAGCGAGGATCCGCCGCCCTTGCCGCCGCCCGTGTCGTTGGTGGACTTCGGCCCGGACGAACAGGCCGACAGAGAGGTGGAGATGGCAGCGGCCGCGCCGAGGGCGCCGGTGTACTTGAGGAAGGATCGGCGGCCGGTCGCCTCGTGGTCGCTCATGGTGCCTCCAGAGAGGGAGTTGCGCGGGAGATCCAACGTCCTACGTCTTGGTAGCGACGTGACCATAAGAGCGCCGCGAGGGCCGGTCAAGAGATCGCGCAGAGAAGCCCGGAGGGAGTCCGGAGGGCTCCGGGCGGCGGGCGCGAAGAAGTTTGGTCCCGACATGGGACGTGGGACGTCTGCTGCGCCTACGATGCCCCGCATGTCTGAGGAGCCCAGGAACCCGGCGATACGGCACCGCCGCGTCAGTCAGCAGGTCCAGCGCGCGGTCACACAGCTGATCCTGGACAGAGGGCTGCGGCCCGGCGAACTGCTGCCCACCGAGGCCGAGTTGATGGAATCGCTCGGCGTCAGCAGGAACTCCGTACGCGAGTCCCTCAAGGCCCTCCAGGCGCTGGACATCGTCGAGATCAGACACGGCTACGGCACCTACGTCGGCCAGGCCTCTCTCACCCCGCTCGCCGATGGCCTCACCTTCCGCACCCTGCTGCGCCCCGCCGCCGACGCGCACGCCCTGGCCGAGATCCTCCAGGTCCGCGAGATCCTGGAGGAAGGCCTGATCCGCAGGGTCGCCGCGGCCCCGCTCCCGCCGGAGATCCTCGACCGGCTCGACGGCATCGTCGGCAGGATGGCAACGGCGGGTGAGGCCGACGTACCCTTCGCCGACCTAGACCGGGACTTCCACGAGACGCTCTACCGCTCGCTGGGCAACGAGCTGATCCCGCAGCTCCTCGGCGCGTTCTGGAACGTCTTCGACCGCGTCGCCGGCGCGCGCTCCTGGTCCAGCGACCCCGACCCCGACGTCACCGTCAGCCGCCACCGCGACATCGTCACGGCCCTGCGCGCCCAGGACGCCGTCGGCGCGCAGCGGGCCATGGCGCATCACTTCCGAGGCATCGAGGCGCGCGCGGAACAGGAGACCAGGGGCGTCGAGTGAGGGCCCTGGATTTCATGGAGTGAAGCGCGCACATTCCCCCGGCTTCACGCAGAATCGAGCATCCCTGTTTGCGAATGGCGTGTTCGAATTTGCCATCGCCGCATAGAGCCCAGAGGTCCCTCCCACTCTAATTGGCGCGTGCCCCTCCCTGGGCGGGAAGCGTGAAATTCGACGGCGCCGGGGAGCCACCTGACGTGGGCGGAACGGCGGCTCGGGCACACGATCGGGGGTGCGGTAAGAGCTGGGTGAATACCCACACCGGAGATCGGGAATTGCCTCTCGCGTCACCACGCTGACGATTCAGCGCCACGTCCCGTGTCTGCTCGTGGAATGGGGCCGTTGTTTCGGTTGACGCTGCCGCCCGCCGGGAAACGCATGGAACGTATGGACAGGAGCCAACGCCGATGAAGCCGCCAATCGGTTCTTACGCCGTCGACATCAGCACCGGACAGGTGGGCCGGGTCATGGGGCACGAGGGTCCGTACGTACAGCTCCGGCCCTTCGGAGGCGGCCGCGAATGGGACTGCGCCCCGGACACCGTGCGGGTGGCGACGACTTCCGAGCGGCTGCGGGCGGCGACGGCCTATGCGAACGCGAGGAGCCGCGGCGAGGTCCCCTGACCCCACCCCTTCGGCGTAGGCGAGAATAGGGGCCATGAGCCTGTTCCGCGACGACGGCATCGTGCTGCGCACCCAGAAGCTGGGTGAAGCGGACCGCATCATGCTGTTCTCTTTCGGGGGGCGACCCCCGTACCCCCAGCCGGAACCCCGCGGCGGCGTGCGATGAGTCTCTTCCGTGACGACGGCATCGTGCTGCGCACCCAGAAGCTGGGTGAAGCGGACCGCATCATCACGCTGCTCACTCGCAATCACGGGCGCGTGCGCGCCGTGGCCCGGGGTGTGCGGCGCACCAAGTCCAAGTTCGGCGCCCGGCTCGAACCCTTCTCGCACGTCGACGTGCAGTTCTTCGCGCGCGGCAGCGAGCTGATCGGGCGCGGGCTGCCCCTGTGCACCCAGAGCGAGACCATCGCCCCCTACGGCGGAGGCATCGTCAGCGACTACGCCCGGTACACCGCCGGCACGGCCATGCTGGAGACCGCGGAGCGCTTCACCGACCACGAGGGCGAGCCGGCCGTCCAGCAGTACCTCCTCCTGGTCGGCGGACTGCGCACCCTCTCCAGGGGCGAGCACGAACCCCATCTCGTCCTCGACGCCTTCCTGTTGCGCTCCCTCGCCGTGAACGGCTACGCCCCGAGTTTCGGCGACTGCGCGAAGTGCGGCCTCCCGGGCCCCAACCGGTTCTTCTCCGTCGGCGCGGGCGGCTCGGTTTGCGTCGACTGCCGGGTACCGGGCAGCGTCGTACCCTCACCGCAGGCCCTCATCCTCCTCGGCGCGCTGCTGACCGGCGACTGGGAGACGGCGGACGCGTGCGAGGCACGCTTCGTGAGAGAGGGCAGTGGACTGGTGTCGGCGTATCTGCACTGGCACCTGGAGCGCGGACTGCGCTCGCTGCGTTACGTAGAGAAAAGCTAGAACTGAGCTAGGGGAGAGCCCACATGGCACGTCGCGGAATCCTCGGACGGTCCCGCCGTGAGTACAAGACGCCCGAACCGCACCCGACGGGCGCGCGGCCGCCGAAGATCCCTGGCGAGCTCGTGCCGGAGCACGTCGCCATCGTCATGGACGGCAACGGCCGGTGGGCGAAGGAGCGCGGGCTGCCGCGCACTGAGGGCCACAAGGTCGGCGCCGAGCGGGTCATGGACGTCCTCCAGGGCGCGATCGAGATGGGCGTCGGCGCGATCTCGCTCTACGCCTTCTCCACGGAGAACTGGAAGCGCTCGCCCGACGAGGTCCGCTTCCTCATGAACTTCAACCGCGACTTCATCCGCAAGACCCGCGACCAGCTCGACGAGCTGGGCGTACGGGTGCGCTGGGTCGGCCGCATGCCCAAGCTGTGGAAGTCGGTCGCCCAGGAGCTGGAGATCTCCCAGGAACAGACCAAGGGCAACGACAAGCTGACCCTCTACTTCTGCATGAACTACGGCGGCCGCGCCGAGATCGCCGACGCCGCACAGGCCATCGCCGAGGACGTGAAGGCCGGCCGCCTCGACCCGTCGAAGGTGAGCGAGAAGACCTTCGCGAAGTACCTCTACTACCCGGACATGCCGGACGTCGACCTGTTCCTGCGCCCCAGCGGCGAGCAGCGCACCTCCAACTACCTGCTGTGGCAGAGCGCTTACGCCGAAATGGTCTTCCAGGACGTCCTGTGGCCCGACTTCGACCGCCGCGACCTGTGGCGCGCCTGCCTCGAATACGCCTCCCGGGACCGCCGCTTCGGCGGAGCCATCCCGAACGAGGAAGAGATCGCCAACAGCTGATCAAACGCGTGTGGGGGGTACCCGGAAGTACCCCCCACACGCACAGCACACGGACGGAACGGCCGCTCAGCCCTCCGCGGAAGCGCCCGCAGCGCCCGCAGCATCCGCGGCGCCCGCGCACTCCGCGCACGTACCGAAGATCTCCACCGTGTGCGCCACGTTCACATACCTGTGCTCCGCGGCGATCGCCTCGGCCCACTTCTCCACGGCCGGGCCCTCGACCTCGACCGCCTTGCCGCACACCCGGCACACCAGGTGGTGGTGGTGCTCGCCGCTGGAGCAGCGCCGGTAGACGGCCTCGCCGTCCGACGTGCGCAGGACATCGACCTCGCCCGCGTCGGCGAGGGATTGCAGGGTGCGGTAGACGGTCGTGAGACCCACCGAGTCACCCTTGTGCTTGAGGACGTCGTGGAGGTCCTGGG
Source organism: Streptomyces sp. NPDC045026 (assembly GCF_056432625.1). Classification (NCBI taxonomy): domain Bacteria; kingdom Bacillati; phylum Actinomycetota; class Actinomycetes; order Kitasatosporales; family Streptomycetaceae; genus Streptomyces; species Streptomyces sp. NPDC045026. The sequence goes on along the minus strand of NZ_JBWKIS010000007.1, from coordinate 5,194 downwards.
CACTGCGGAACTCGTCCACCTCGTCGAGCGCCGCCGCCACGGCCGCACGCTGGCGGGTGGACCTGCCTCGAACCGGGGCTCCCACTGTTGCCTCCTCGGATTTGCTGCCGGCGGCCCATTGTGCCAGGCCGCGCGGTGCCCGGGTCAGACCTCGGCCCCGGCCTGACCGGGGATCCGGCCTGGAATCGCACACTCCGCCGGGTCACCGGCCGCGCTCGCCGCAGCCCGCGCCCTGCGCCTGGCCAGCGGCGCGGCGACCAGGCTGAAGACGATGAACGCGGCGATGGCCAGCAGCACGATCGTCGCGCCGGGCGGGATCTCGACGTAGTAGTTGGTGATGGTGCCGCCCAGCGTCGTGGTGACGCCGATGGCCACGGCGATCGCGAACGTCGCCGCGAAGCTCCGCGTGAGCTGCTGCGCGGCCGCCACCGGGACCACCATCAGCGCGGACACCAGGAGCAGGCCCACGACCCGCATGGCGACGGTGACGGTGGCCGCCGCGGTCACCGCGACAAGCAGGTTCAGGAAGCGCACCGGCAGGCCGGTGACCCGGGCGAACTCCTCGTCCTGGCTGACCGCGAACAGCTGCCTGCGCAGACCGATCGTGACCAGGGCGACGAACCCGGCGAGGATGCAGATCGACACGAGGTCGCTCTGCGAGACGGTCGACAGCGAGCCGAAGAGATAGCTCTGCAGGTTCGCCGTGGAGCCGCCGGGGGCGAGGTTGATCAGCATCACGCCGCCCGCCATACCCCCGTAGAAGAGCATCGCGAGCGCGATGTCGCCGCGCGTCTTCCCGTACCAGCGGATCAGCTCCATGATCACCACGCCGACGACGGAGACGGCCATCGCCATCCACACGGGCGAGGTGGAGAGCAGGAAGCCGAGGCCGACGCCCGTCATCGCGACATGGCCGATGCCGTCGCCCATCAGGGCCTGCCGGCGCTGGACGAGGTAGATGCCGATCGCGGGGGCGGTGATGCCGACCAGGACCGCGGCGATCAGGGCCCGCTGCATGAAGGCGGAGTCGAGGAATTCCATGTCAGCTCAGCAGTCCTGTGCGTACGGGGGTGAGGTCCGAGGTGTGCGGGTGGACGTGGTCGTGGCCCGGCAGCGCGTGCTGGCCGACCGCCTCCGGGGGCGGCCCGTCGTGCAGGACGCAGCCGTCACGCAGCACGACGGCACGGTCGATCAGCGGCTCCAAAGGGCCCAGCTCGTGCAGGACGAGCAGCACCGAGGCACCGGCCGCGACCTGCGCCCGCAGCGTCCGAGCCAGGATCTCCTGGCTCGCCAGGTCGACGCCCGCCATCGGCTCGTCCATGATCAGCAGCTCGGGCTCGGAGGCCAGGGCCCGCGCGATCAGCACGCGCTGGTGCTGGCCGCCGGAGAGCGCGTCCACCGAGTCCTTGGCGCGGTCGGCCATCCCGACCAGCTCCAGCGCCCGGCGCACCGCCTCACGGTCCGCCTTGCGCAGCAGCCCGAACCGGGCCCGCGAGAGCCGCCCCGAGGACACGACCTCGGTGACCGTGGCGGGCACACCGCCCGCGGCGGTCGTGCGCTGCGGCACGTACCCGACCCGCGCCCAGTCCCGGAACCGCCGCCGCGGCGTACCGAAGATCTCGACCTCGCCGCCGCTGACGGGCACCTGGCCGATCACCGTACGGACGGCCGTCGACTTGCCCGAACCGTTGGCGCCGAGCAGGGCCACGACCTCACCGCGGCGCACGGTCAGATCGATGCCGCGCAGCACGGGACGCGAGCCGAGCTCGGCCGTCACGCTGCGCAGGGCTATGACGGGCTCGCCGGCCTTCACCGATGCGTCCGTCACCGATGCGTCCATGCCGCTGTCCTCCGTGGTCACTTGGCGCCGAGCGCCTTCTGCAGGGCCTTGAGATTCGAATCCATCACCTGGATGTAGTCGTCGCCCTTGGACTTGTCCGTGATGCCCTCGAGCGGGTCGAGCACATCGGTCTTGAGGTGCGCGTCGCCCGCGAGGGTCTTTGCCGTCCTGTCGCTGACGAGCGTCTCGTAGAAGATCGTGGTGACCCCGTCGGCCTTCGCCATGTTCTGGAGGTCCTTCACGCGGGCCGCGCTGGGCTCGCTCTCCGGGTCGAGGCCGCTGATGGCCTCCTCGGTGAGCCCGTACCGCTCGGCGAGATAGCCGAAGGCCGCGTGGGTCGTGATGAACACCTTCGAGTCGGTGTTCTTCAGTCCGTCCTTGAACCGCGTGTCCAGCCCGCCGAGCTTGCCGACGAGCGCCGCGGTGTTCTTCTTGTACGCCGCCGCGTGATCCGGGTCGGCCTTCTCGAAGGCCTTGCCCACACCCTCGGCGACCTCGGCGTACTTCACCGGGTCCAGCCAGATGTGCGGATCGCGGCCGCCCTCGCCGCCGTGCTCGTGGTCGTGCTCCTCGGCATGCCCGCCGACCTCGGTGCCGTGCTTCTCCAGATGCGTCAGGGAGGCCGCATCGACCTTGGTCTTGATCCCGGACTGCTGGATCGCGTCGTCGACGGCCGGCTGGAGGCCCTTGAGATAGAGGGCGACACCCGCGTCCTGGAGCTGCGCGGTCTGCTTGGCGCTGATCTCCAGGTCGTGCGGCTCCTGGCCGGGCTTGGTCAGATTGGTGACGGCGACGTGGTCCCCACCGATCTGCTCCGCGAGGTACTGCATCGGATAGAACGACGCCACCACCGCGAGCTTGCCGTCGCTGTTCTTGCCGTCACCCGAGGAGGCGGAGCAGGCCGACAGGGCCGTGAGGCCGAGCACGGTGACGGAGGCGACAGCAGCGGTGGGTATGAGGCGTCGTACGTTCATGACACTCATTTTCAACAAATCTGGAAACGATTGTCAACAAGCTGTCGCCGCGATCACATCGAAACGGGCATCCCACCCCAGCCGGGGCTCCCGACCCCCAACCGATTTGATCCGGAGCCCCAGGCCGCCGGTAACCTGAAGCATTCGCATTCGCTCTGAAGCAGCAATCGCTTCGTCGTCGTCGTAATGAAGAGAGCACCGTGGCCGCCGACAAGATCGACACCATCGTCAGCCTCAGCAAGCGCCGTGGCTTCGTCTACCCGTGCAGCGAGATCTACGGCGGCCAGCGCGCCGCCTGGGACTACGGGCCGCTGGGCGTCGAGCTGAAGGAAAACCTCAAGCGCCAGTGGTGGCGCTACATGGTCACCTCGCGCGAGGACGTCGTCGGTATCGACTCGTCCGTGATCCTGGCGACCGAGGTCTGGCAGGCCTCCGGTCACGTCGCCACGTTCACCGACCCGCTCACCGAGTGCACCTCCTGCCACAAGCGGTTCCGCGCGGACCACCTGGAGGAGGCGTACGAGGCCAAGCACGGCAAGCTGCCGGAGAACGGCCTCACCGACCTGAACTGCCCCAACTGTGGCAACAAGGGCACCTTCACCGAGCCCAAGCAGTTCTCGGGCCTGCTCTCCACGCACCTCGGCCCCACGCAGGACAGCGGCTCCGTCGCCTACCTGCGCCCCGAGACCGCCCAGGGCATCTTCACCAACTTCGCCAGCGTCCAGCAGACCTCGCGCCGCAAGCCGCCGTTCGGCATCGCCCAGATGGGCAAGAGCTTCCGCAACGAGATCACGCCCGGCAACTTCATCTTCCGCACCCGTGAGTTCGAGCAGATGGAGATGGAATTCTTCGTCAAGCCGGGCGAGGACGAGAAGTGGCAGGAGTACTGGATGGAGCAGCGCTGGAACTGGTACACCGGCCTCGGCATGCGCGAGGAGAACATGCGCTGGTTCGAGCACCCGGCGGAGAAGCTCTCCCACTACTCCAAGCGCACCGCTGACATCGAGTACCGCTTCCGCTTCGGCGGAAACGAGTGGGGCGAGCTCGAGGGCGTCGCCAACCGCACGGACTACGACCTCTCCGCGCACTCCAAGGCCTCCGGCCAGGACCTCTCCTACTTCGACCAGGAAGTCGGCGAGCGCTACACCCCGTACGTCATCGAGCCCGCCGCCGGTGTCGGCCGCTCCATGCTCGCCTTCATGCTCGACGCCTACGTCGAGGACGAGGCGCCCAACGCCAAGGGCAAGATGGAGAAGCGCACCGTCATGCGCTTCGACCACCGCCTCGCCCCGGTCAAGGTCGCGGTCCTCCCGCTGTCCCGCAACCCGGAGCTGTCCCCGAAGGCCAAGGGACTCGCCTCCGCGCTGCGCCAGAACTGGAACATCGACTTCGACGACGCGGGCGCCATCGGCCGCCGCTACCGCCGCCAGGACGAGATCGGTACGCCGTACTGCGTCACCGTCGACTTCGACACCCTCGACGACAACGCCGTCACGGTCCGCGAGCGCGACACCATGAAGCAGGAGCGCGTCTCGCTCGACCAGATCGAGGGCTACCTGGCGACGCGCCTCGTCGGCTGCTGAACCCAGGGCTGAACCGAGGTCTGAACCCAGGCCTGAACCCCTAAGGGGTCCCGCACTACAGAAGCGGCCCAGGAGCGTGCACATCGCGCTCCTGGGCCGCTTCCGTCGTTGCCGGGCGGCCGCGGACGCCCGGCAAGACACACAACGCACCACAGAAACCCCCCTGTTGATATTGCTCTTGCTGCACACTCCTTGCGGAACGCGCGCCCACAGGGGCCGCGGAGGAGGCGTCATGCTGCCGAACACCACCACGAGCAAGGTCAGCCGCTGGGACCAGCACGGCCGGGAGCACACGGTGCGGGTACAGCGCTCGGGCCCGCGCCGCACCATCAGATGCGACACCTGCGGCTGGCGAAAACCCGCCCAGTTCCTGCCCTGGCTCAAGGCCGAGGAGCACCTCGCCCAGGAGCACCAGGCGACCGTGGACCCGTCGGCCCAGGCGCCGCAGTAGGGTTGAATTGACACGGGGCCCGGAGATCCCTAGAGTCCTCCGAGTTGTCACCCGGCCAGTCGGCCCCGCGACAGCACCTCCGCCGCTCAAGCGGCACCCAAACAAGCAGCACGATCTCCCGCCGGGAGTGTATTCGGTACGCCCGAATTCAATTCACGGTGGACTCGGTGGCCCGATTAGGAGCCGCCGGGGGGAATCCGCTAAAGTCTGGGACGTCGGAACGGCCCAACAGCCGGGAAGGCAAAACCCCCGCTGACTGGGAATCAGGCCCGAAAGGATCTGATAGAGTCGGAACCGCCGGAAAGGGAAACGCGAAAGGCCGAAAGGCTGGAGCGGAAACCTGAAA